>DLGN01000301.1 GCA_002482715.1 Oxalobacteraceae bacterium UBA7693 | reverse complement strand
CCACCTGCTCCCATTAGTACGTGTAGCGCACGTTTGCAATGACTTCTGCCTTCCAGCATATTTGAATAATTGGTAACAAAATAGAATCCAGGATTGCACCCACCTTTTATTGCAGATTCTTTTTCTTTGCCCGCACGAGCCTCTTCCCAAAGCGCAGTGTGCCCTACTAATCTAGTCGGCTGGCCATATTTTTCGACCAGTGCTTTTGACAATTCTGAGACTAATACGGTTTTTCCGTACTTCTCAACACGTGCTACGGCTAATGCCTTGCCGGACACCGGACCAAATGCCACTTCCACCGCACCGTCAACACTGTTATTGGCTCCTTTTTTTTCGAACATCAAAGTAGAAACGCGTTCAGGTAAACCTAAACTGGGTGGGTGCATTGATTTATTATTGACGACATAGCCTTGGCTAAGTACGATTTTTTCGACCTGAGCTGGCGTATCGCCAATTTTGAAACCCAGTGTCTCCATCGTTTTAATACTGGTCTGTGTTTGACTAGCCGCGCTGAATGAAGCGAGTGAAAGGACGGCGGAGAATATAAGTTTTTGTTTGATCATTCTTTGTCCAATCGAAAATAAGGTGCCAAAATTATATGTGTCTAAAAATTGGTGCCGATTTTAATAACCGTGCCCAATGACACAGTTTAACGGGAACCGTCGAATAATTGTTGACATTGCATGATGAAATTTTACTTTTATTCGACCTGTACATGTGCGTGATGAGTATGGACAAATTATGGTGTACAAGTTCGATGGAATTTTCAAGCGTATGTAGAAAACTGACATACAATTAATTATGTAGAATCATTCAATATATGTCTATTGCCTCTATCCATGAAGACTTCACTACAGGTGCAGCATAAAACTGAGAATAATTGGCGAGCCAGGCAGCTCGCCTCTGAATCGTCTCTCGTAGCGGATCAGCGTCCTGAAACGCTTGATCAAAGCTCGATCGCAATGCAATTCAAAGCCAAGATAGCGATGATGGATGGCAGTGCGCAAACTAGGCAATTGAAGACACTGGCTGATGTTATGGAATCAGGCAGTCAGCATGCGCGACGGGACATCAGCTCAGTTGATGGGGGCGGCAATGCTGTAGTTCAACGTAATATTGACACTACGGGGTTTGAGCGTAGTGATGAGGCTGCGCCATCCTATCTAATCGACCAGGCTGCGAGAGGGATGCTATACAGCGACACCCAAGTGGCACCACCCGAGCCAAAAGAATTGTATACCCAATACGCCGAGCACGACGACGCAGGCGAGGGGCGTGATGTCCATGCTTGGCGGCCCAACGTCGCCTTTTTTTCGAACCAGCAAAAGCAGGAATTTCCCGGCCTAGAAGGCGACGAAAAGAGCGAAGCGGTTGCTCTATTCAAGGCGCAGATCGAAGCACGCCACGATGATAGCGCAATTGAAAATCCTCGAATCGGCATCATGGGCAAGAATGATTGCGGTGCATTTGCAACTGCGCTGTATAACCTGATTGCTCGCAAAAAGGTGCAATTAATTGGAAGCGTGGGCGAGCTGACAGAGCAAATTACTCAGTATGTTGATAACTATCCAGATGTGGAAGTCGGCGACATGATGCGTCATATTTTTGATCCTCAAGAGGGTGTAGAAGGCGGTTGTGGCTGGCATGCCGCCACGGTGGTAGCGCGACAAGGAGGGACTGCGGTGACACTGGAAGCCAATGTGGGCAAAGATTTGACCCAGCCTGAATTTTTCATTCGGGAAGGTAGTGCTGGTTTTGTGCAAGCGAATCACGATGATGACGAGGTGGGGAATCGACTTGAGGTGACCAGACACGAAAGCGGCCCAGCACCTGATGATGATATTTCCCGATACAGATCGGTTGATCAAGTGCCGACCTTAGCCGTGGGCAATGTCGCTACAGGTGAAACCTTTAAGGTCTATCATGATGCGATTCGACGAGATATTTCGACCTTACTTACGAATGGAGACTGTCTGGCGTTTTGGCGTCGGCAAACTCTCTTGGAGTCGAGCATGCCGGATGGCATTATCGAAATGCGAGCAGCAATTGGCAATATTCCCGTTGCGGTTGGCATCGGCGCCAACAAAGGTGGCGGTGATAAGCCGTTTTCCAGAAGTGAAGACACGCACTACTTTTACGGACTAATGCATCGCTACCAAACTTTTTGCGACGATCCAACAACGACGGCGGAATTGAAACTCATCTCTGCCGCCATCCGGAGATTTCCTGTCCGGTAGTGCAGATGGGTATTAAGCCACCCTATCAACAACCACAGCAAAGCGACACTTAGTAGCACGTGGTGAGTATGGATTAGCCTTGCGAATATCGGGTGCGGCATAAATCACTATTACTCGTTCGTATTCTCGACGTTAATTCAATGTCGCCCTTATGGCTGTGAGTCCAGCCCAAACACGCGTAGCTCTTGCTTGCAGCGACAGGCCATGGCGATGCGTGCCGCCCAAGCGATGGCCTCATCACGTGTAGCTAATTCCAACACAGTGAAACCACCATTCACTTCAGGCGCCCAAGGATAGCCGCCTGAAGTGAACGTTCCATCGGCGGCAACCAGCACTGGCGGCGTGCCTTCGTCGATCCCGCCAGCGAACACATACACACCCGCCGCTTTCGCTTCTTCAATGACCGCATGCGCGTCGCGGCCGACTTGTGTCAATTCGTTCTCTGGTACTTGCATTGCTGCGCTGGGAAATGAGATTAGATATTTGGGCATGTTGCTGTTCCTAAAATTGAGGGCAATGGT
>DLGN01000118.1 GCA_002482715.1 Oxalobacteraceae bacterium UBA7693 | reverse complement strand
CATATCAGTAAAAATAAATATGGTGACAGAGTTTTCTTTGCGGATAATTGGCCAGATCAAGGACGGCAGTGGCTGGCGAGTATTGATCATCCAAGCGATAAAGCAGCGGTTGAGTTCATCGTTTCTGCGCCCGATCATTATGCGGTCGTCGCCAACGGCTTGAAGATCGAGGAGAGTAGCCTAGCAGATGGGCGTAAGTTAACCCACTGGCGAGAAGACGTGGCAATTCCGGTCAAAGTAATGGTCATTGGCGTCGCCCGATTTGCAATGCAAGAAAGTGCAAAGCTCAATGATGTGTCGATTACCAGTTGGGTATTTCCACAAAATAGATCTGAGGGATTTTATGACTATAGCGTGGCGGTTCGAGCCTTGGATTACTTTCAGAAAAACATAGGTCCCTATCCTTATAAAAAGCTCGCCAATGTGCAATCAAAGACGCGTTTTGGTGGTTTAGAAAATGCGAATACCATTTTTTATTTCGAAAATTCTGTCACTGGCAAAGGCGAACAAGAAGCATTAATCGCACACGAAATTGCGCATCAATGGTTTGGTAATTCGGCGACGGAAAATGATTGGCATCATGTATGGTTAAGCGAGGGATTTGCGACATATTTCACCAATCTGTATCTTGAACATACTTATGGCCGTGAACGGTTCGTCAAGCAACAACTGGCAAATCGAGACAAGGTGATTCGTTATCATCAAAAAGTTGTTCGACCGATTGTCGATGTCAGTATTGAAGATCCGAAAAACGTTTTGAGCCCGAACACTTATGAGCAGGCGGGGTGGGTTTTGCATATGCTGCGACAAGAATTGGGTGATGAATTGTTTTGGCAAGGTATTCGCCATTACTATGCAAAATTCGCAGGAAAGAATGCCATGAGTGCAGATTTTCAGGCCTCGATGGAACAAGTGTCAGGCAAGGATTTATCGAAATTCTTTCAACAATGGCTGTATCAAGCGGGGTATCCTAAATTGGCTGTGCAATGGAAGTACGATGGTTTGAAGAAAGAACTTCAGTTAAAAATTGAGCAGTTGCAACCGCAAGCACAGTTTGATTTTCCGCTTGAATTTGCAACGCAAGGCAGCGCTGCGCAATTTCAATTGCATACTGTGCGTATCCAAAACAAGATAAACGAATTTAAATTCCCTATGCAGTCAGCGCCCAAGTCCCTCAGTCTTGATCCGATGGTCAAGCTTTTGTTCGAAGCAAAGATTGAGCAAAAATAATTGCTGCTGACATTGATACGACATGATTCACGACATGATTCACTACATTATTGCGACTCTCTTGCGACTGCAAGTTCTGCCATAGCAAGCAAAAACGCCAGCGATTTGCTGGCGTTTTTGTTGACCGATTTTATTGCTGTCGCAATTTTAAAGACTACTCTTTCGCTTTGTCAGATCCTGCCGCAGCTGCTGGTTTTGCAACAGGCCAGGCGACGCCCAACCAAGCGGCATTGAGCGCTTTTTGTTCATCATTGGCCGCATCAACTGCTTTCACTTTCGCTTTGCCTTTCACTTGACGGCTAGGTGTGAATGCGATCTCACGCAATTCGTCGCGGCGGAAAACAGACAGTTTGATGGGCGTCTGTTGCATCAACCACAGTTTGTCGTTGATATCTTTTGGTGTTAAACGCAAACCATTTGCCGCAACCAAAACATCACCAGCCACTACGCCTGCTTTCCATGCTGGGCTATCACGCTCCACTTCAATCACCACAGGATGATCGCTGGTGTCACGAGTGCGCCAGCCTGTGAACCATTCTTCTTTCTGTTCATCATCTTTACCGCCTTCGATGACGTAGCGCATACCAACGTGATTCAGTAGTTCAGTGAATGGAATCTCGCCTGTGCTGTCAACGTACTTAGACCACCAAGCCGACCAATCGTTGCCCGTGACGGTCTTGAGTGCAGTACGCACATCCGCCTCGGTGTAACCACCTTTATCAACTGTATGGTGTTGGTATAAATATTGATGAACATGCTCGAAACCTTTTGTACCTTTGGTTTGACGACGGATTTCAATATCAATCGCGTGGGCTAACAACATACCTTTGCTGTAGATGTTGACTGAGGCATTGCGTGCGCGTTCACCACCTGCGTCTATCCATGCATCAAAGCTTGATTCAGCTGCACTTTGTTGAAAACGACCAGGTTGGTGTTCGTAAGCAAACATCGCTTTCGATAATTCTTCCATAAATTCATCACGCGTTTGTATACCTGCGCGTAAAGTCAGTAGCTCTTCAAAATAGGATGTATTGCCTTCTGCCATCCACAGTAAACGTGTGTAATTTTCTTTTTGATATTCGTAAGGCACCATCTCTTTTGGGCGATAGGCTTTGACATTCCACGTGTGTACGAACTCATGTGCAGCAGTGCGCAAGAAACCCAGATATTCCTTACGAGGTGAGAAGCCCCAACGATTTTTTTGAATCACTGTAGAGTTCAAATGCTCGGTCGCACCACCAACGCCATCAGTTGCATGCACGATAAATAAGTAACGCTTAAATGGATACGGGCCAAATAATTTGCGGCCGCCTTCAACGATCTTCTTTAAATCGCCAGCCATTTTTTTGCCGTCATAATTACCACGACCCCAAATCGCTAATTCAATCGTGTGGCCATCGACATCAAAACTGTGAAATTCATGTTCGCCAGTTTCTATCGGTGAATCAATTAAGACATCGTAGTTTTTAGCGACGAAACAATTGTCGCAATTGCCCTTATCCATACCAGAGCGTGAGATCCAGTTTTTTGGAGTGTCTAAGCTGACTTTAACGGCTTGACTACGAAATGGTGCCGCATACATCAAGACACCGCTGGCATCAAGATAGGCGTGTGTGTCATCAATGTGCTGCGTGCGCTCGCCCAATGCATTCGCAAAAATTTCATAAGAAATCTTCACCGTATCACCTGGTTGAGTTTTTACTTGCCAGGTGCCTTTGTCGGTTTTAGTAAATGCCAGCGCTTTACCCTTGCCATTTGTTGCCGCAAATTGACGTACATTTTTGCCTAAATTAAGAATTTCATAGCGGCCTGTACGCCAAATCGGCATTTGTACATCCAAGCTTTTGCCAGACACAGCAGGGAAGTCTATCTTCACTTCTGCTAAATGTTGGGCTGGATTGGTGATTTTGATTTGATAACTGACATCCGCAAAAGCGAATGGAGAAGCCATCGCGCAAACGAGCGCTAATGATCGTAAGAGAGTCTTTTTCATTGTCTAAGATGTTATGTTTGATCAAGCGATTTTAAGAAAAAAGCACCGCGCGGCAAGCATGAATGCAAAATTATGGCTTGTCAACGAAGATGCGATTTGAAAAATTATTTCTACGGATTGAATTGCCTCTATTTTCTGGATGATTTGA
The DNA here is from genome assembly GCA_002482715.1 of Oxalobacteraceae bacterium UBA7693. Taxonomy (GTDB): domain Bacteria; phylum Pseudomonadota; class Gammaproteobacteria; order Burkholderiales; family Burkholderiaceae_D; genus Undibacterium. The sequence continues at coordinate 20,356 of DLGN01000118.1, read as the reverse complement.
AATAAAGCATATTTTTAAGTCTTTCAATCGATTTATTCTGACTTCAACATGGATTTATGCCGATAAATGTGTGTTTAAAATTTATGACATTGTCGCCGTGCATAGACCAAGATTATGAGGGTTGGTTCTTGTTGGTGAAAATTTTTTTTCATTATTTGTGGGCGTTTGTGCCAGTACTGAATTGCACAAGGCGAGGTGCAAGAATTTTTTTCTGAAAAAACCGCGCAATCGAAATTGTGTGGCTTTCCAAATTCGAAAGGGGGATTCGAACCCCCGGTAGGCTATGAACCTATACGCCAATCCAATGGGATCTCACATGCACAGTGCATTTACGTGTAACTCGTTGCGTTATTAGATTTTTGTTTGACGATTTATAAGTGCTTGATGTGATTGAATTTTACGTTTTTCAATAGCGCAGATTTTTCGCTATTTTTCGATTGGTTTCTTTCCGTTTTCTTCCCTAGGCTAATTGCATATATTGAACCCGAAAATTGCATTGCGGAGTGCCATTCAATTGCTTCAATTCCACCATCTTCACCGTTTGAATTCTGTGGTCAGCAGAGGCAGTCCGCTGGAATAAGAGGATTGTTTTATCGCTCTGCCCAACTAATTGGATATAGACCTCTAAAGGCGTCAACTTCAAAGTGCATGAATAGTTCTGGCGAAGGAATCCAGTCACCCGATAAGGTTTTCAGCAGTGTATATTGCTCGACGAGCTGCTTGAACTTGTTTTGGCTCCATTGCGCAAGGCAGTTCTAAAAGTCGAGGCTGGGTTCGGTGCTAGAGAGCTGCGCTCGCATCAAATTTGTGTAGAAGCGTTGATTTAATCCTAATGCTCGATCGACGAATTTCACGATGTTGCACTATACGCAATATCTCATTGACGATCTTATGAAGTGCCTACTTTCAATTGAGGAGCTAGGCACCCATTACTGGCGCGGAAAAGAAATACAATACATATCCGTGTCGTCCGGCCTAGCCTTTGGATGGACATGCAATTTTTGGGAGTGAGGGAGATATTTCGGAATTTAAGAAATTATTTGATTTTCATCCGAAAAGAGATAAGATATTCGGAATATCAGAAATTATATTATTTGGGATCGCTCATGATAAATATTTCTGAAATTCCGAAATGGAGATTGTCATGAAACTCGCTCGTCCCATCGATATCGAAGTCGCCTTGCCCCGAATTATTCACGAGATGGTTGACGTGGGGCAAATGGTGCGTTTAAAGAGGCGTCAACAACAATTACGTATTGACGATGCAGCAGCCCTAACCGATGTCTCGGTGGATCTCTTCTCTCGATTAGAAAATGGCAAAGGTACGGTGCGTTTAGATAAGTTACTGCAGGTGCTAGATGCGATGGGACTCTGTATGGTGGTCGCCTCAAAACAATCAGAGTTCGTTCGTGACATCTCAAAAGCTAAAGCAATCACATCAGAAAGTGGTTCATTTCGCGACCAAGAAGCTTAGCGTATGAAGCACTTTCTTTATTTATTCGCACAAGATCAAAAAGTCGCGACCATTACCTATGAGTCTAAAGAGGACTCTTGGTCTTTGGAGTACGATGCCAATTGGGTCGCGTTGCCAAACGCTTTTCCACTTTCACCCGCCTTGCCGATGTTGCCGGTAACTAAAGCGTATGTTTCAGGGACAATTAAACGATTTGTGGAAAATCTGTTGCCAGAAGGACTTGCACTGGATATCTCTGCTTCGACCTATGGTGTTACGAAAAATAATGTGTTCGCGCTCATTCAACAACTCGGCGTCGAGACAGCAGGGGCGTTTCGCTTTGGTGTCGATCGTACTGCTGTTGAGGCGGCGAAGCAGGATAATTCCATTCGCGAAATTACGGCGGCAGAAGTTAACGACCGCTTGCGCCAACGCGAGCAAATTCCGTTTGTCGTATGGGATAAGAAAGTCAGGATGTCGATCGCTGGCTATCAAGATAAATTGACCGTCCTTATTCAACAAGATAAAGGTGAGTCACACATGTACTTGGCGGCACCGCCTTTGGCATCGACCCATATTTTGAAGCCAGAACCGATGGGAAGAAACATGCCTCATCTGGTTGCTAACGAATATTACTGCATGACCTTGGCCAAGAAAATGGGATTCCCGGTAGCGGATGTCAGCATTCTTCGTGTGCCGCGTCCAGTTTTGCTGGTAAAGCGTTTTGATCGTGAGATAGCTGAGTCGCCAGCAGGACTTGCGGTTAAACGGTTCCATATGGTCGACGCCTGTCAGGCATCAGACTTGCCGGTCAGCTTTAAGTATGAAAGAAACTTAGGTAGTAACGAACAAGTGCGAGATGTTCGCGATGGCATGAGTTTTGAAAAGCTTTTTGCCTGCGTTAATCACACCATCAACAAAGCATCCGCCAAGTTGACCTTATTGCGATGGGCACTGTTCCAATTTTTGATTTGTAATTCCGATGCGCACGGCAAGAACTTTTCGTTCTTTGTCTTGCGAGATGGACTTGAACCAGCACCTTGGTACGATCTGGTTAGCGTGGTGCAATACCCAGAGATTTCCCACGAATTGGCGATGGCGCTTGGTGATGTTTTTGACCTAAAAGAGGTGAAGGGATTTGCTTTCGCCGATTTTGCGCAGCGCTGTCAAATCCCACGTACGCTTCTACACCGAGAGGCCGTGAAAGTGGCAAACAGTGCAGCAAAGTATGCCGATGCGCTGGCATTAAATGATGAATTCACTAATGGAGAAAGGGCGTTCATTTTGAAGTTAAGCAGGTTCGTGATTCAACAAGCTGAGCTATTAAAGATCTATACCAAAGAAGCTTTGAAGATTGATTCAAGCTTTCTATAGGGTAAGGATGAGTGAAATCCAGGTTGAAAGGTGGAATCGTTCAGTAGAACTATTTTTTCAACCGAGTATGCATTTTATGATTTTCATTGTCTTGAAGGATTGCTTTTGCAAGACTAGGTTTGTAATCTCAAACTCTTGCTGTGCGTAGATAAAATTGGAGCTACTTTTAAAAGTCGCACTGGCATTGAAAAGCGTGTGGCTAAACGTGAGGTCTCTAAATAGCCCCTTTTTGCCTGTTTAGGCGATGGGACTCTCAGAATAATTTGAGTTAGACTCGATTTGCACTTTTAACCAATTATTGATTTCTACTTTGGTATAGAGACGCAATTGAATTCTCGATAATATTTTTAAGGACCTATGAAAATGGTAAATCGCACCGCACTCGATTCTGGTTTGGTAAAACGTGAGTTGGAGAAATTTGTCTTGTCGTTGCCAGATGCAGAAATTCTGGGACTTTGTCGCAATGGCTCAATATGGTTGGAGGTCGAATCTGTGTTGAAAGGTGAGCTCATTCAAGATGATTTTTACGCTTTGGGTTTTGCACACGATTCAAATACTATCCAACTCGGTCTTACCAATAATTTGGCGTTGATTGTTAATTTCGATGGATTGGCTGACGCTTTTTATGAAGATTATATTGATGGTGAAGATGAGGAGTTTTATGCACCGTCTTCGCTTCCAAAATACAATCTTGAACTTGGGAAGAAACTTTTGGCTGATTTTATTAAATTGAGTTTTGAGTCTGATTTTGATTCTTTTGTACAGAGGGTTGCTTAATAAAAGATGCTCACTGAAAGCTTAAGGGAGGTTCATCTGTTGGCGTGCACTCATATTCGACCTAGTCAATTTTGGATGAACGTCAACAAGGAATAGTGAAAAAGGTAACCCCCCCTTTGAATGTGCGTCAATTCCTTGTGGGGGCTTTTCAGTAATCTAAAATTGCCAGAATAAGTTTTTTTATTTTTTACTTGGTATTCATTTTAGTTGGTGCCCGTAGTAAAGCTCCAGCTTCTATTGAAAACAAAACCATCTGAAGTTCCACTAAAAGTTACCTCGTACTTCGTATTTGGCTTTAACCCACCCTTTGAAGCAATATAGGCTTCATTCTTACTTGGCGACTCTGGTGTTCCATTATGTACAAGTAACCACGTTGGCAAACTGACGTTAGATCCAGCTTCGAAAATTTGAAATTTAGTAACTTTTAATTCTTTTTTAGCTTCAATAGTAATCGAAACAGGATACCCAACCTTCATTTCAAACACAATTTCCCCATTTACTGCTTTTGGATTTGTACAGGCTTCGGCCACAGGTACTTCTGGGAATGGCCATGGATTTTCCCCACACATCCCTAGTCGAACGTTAGTTTGTCGATCCTTCGGATATGTCATTAGAAAGTCTGAAGCATTTCGTTGTGGTGATTTGTACCCATACTTGATCACGACTGAAGCACTACCGTCTTGATAATTAAACATTCCAGACCCCATGTCTCGCCATGATTGGCCAAGCAATGTTGATCTATGAAATACTGAATGTAACAGTCGTTCGATTGCCGCAGTTTTGGTATTGCCAAGTACGATACCTTCACTAACAAAGTTGCTACTATATCCAACCGCATTTGCTCGGTCTGCAGGTGACACACCAGTAAACCCAACTAAATTTGCTTTTTCAAAATGGTCTACAACTGAATTAATTTGCTGATAATTTACATGGTTTGTAGCTGCCTTTGTCAATTCAGGGCTATAACTCAACTTACCAAGACCTAAAGAAGATCTCACATCATTGACGAAATCAAAGGCCCGCATATCTTCAGATCCATCTGCAAAGGGTGGCTTACTTACGGTCAGTTGTAAATCAGCAGCAATGTAGGGCGGGGTACATGTTGGGTAATCACTTGCCCCATTACTGCATTTATTGACCACAACTGGATCTGGCACTTTGACCGGGTCGCCGCCACCGCTACCGCCACCGCCGCAAGCCGACAAAATTGCAGCAGTCATAATCAAAGTTAGTTTTTTGAGTTCTTGAAATTGCGTGTTCATTTTTACCTTTGCATTAAAAGTTTCACAATTTTATTTTGTTACAGTTTCTATTTTACGGATAAATTTTTTTTGTCAATCCTGTTTTATTGATATTGCTCGAAAATAAAAAAAGCTTCGTGACCTTTCGATAGCGTAGCTTTAAAGTCCAGCCTAAAATTTACTAGGTGACTGGGATTAGAGTATCAACAAAGCTTGAATGGGTATCCGATACAATTTCGTGGCACATTTGTATGCCGCTGATGGAACACTCGCCTGCGATAATGTGGCTCTTTTCAAATGCAGTTTGCTGGCTCATTTGATGCAATTACTCAATTAACAGTCTCTAAAATTTATGTTTTGCTACTGTCGCATAAATCTCAAGTTTTGGGGCAGTTTAAGATTTCAGCGAAAAGAACTTCAACTCTCTAAATAGACTGTTTTTTCCTGTTTATTCGATGCGACTTTCAAGATAAATTGAGATAAACTGAATTTGTCCTTTAATCAAATCCTTGGTTTCTGTTTGAGTTACAGGCGTAGTTGAATTTTTCAGCAATACTTATTTTTAATAAATAGTGAAAAAGGTAGATCGAACAACTTAGATGTTGCGAGAAATTTTCGCTGAGAAATCCAAGCTTTTGCCACTTGAAGAAACAAGGTTGTTTCGATAATGGATTTTAAGTTCATTATAGTTTGGGACTTTTAATCCTTGTAAATTTGTCCCGTTATCGCGGACGGCGAGCTGACGTCATTCAGCATTTTCATTTCGTAATCAAACACCTGCGTCGCAGGCATCGAACTCGTCACTATGATAGTGACGAAGCCTCACCGTTTACATCCTGAGTATTTCTTGCTTTTGTTTGTAACGAGAGCAAATTTCCCAATCTATAGCTAATGGAGTTCACAATGAATCTAGCAAACAATGATGCGTATGACGAGCATGGTCGATTTCTTTTTCGACAAAAAATTTTCTGCTCAATCGGTTTAAATGCATCTCGATTATTACCGCTTTTGCCAAAAAAACCCGAATTTGTATATCAATATTTTGAGCCTGATGACAATTCACAGGAGGCTGAATTGCGTAGTCTTGTGCATGCTTATAACGAAAGCGAAGGATACAAATTTAGCTGGGGTAGTATCGTTGAAAAATCAGGTTTAGATCCAAATAAAAACGAGCTGACCACGTGCTTTGAATTTTCATTCGATTCAAAAATAAAAAGTACTGCAGAAGCGAAAGCACTAAAAAAATTTTTCGATGGGTTTATCTTGAAGGAGGAAAATAAAATTCCGTCAGAATTTGAAATTGGAGCGTCAAAGTGGGTTTGGTTCGCGTTCATGATCAAAAGTTATGGAGAGGTTGGAGAGAAGCGTATGAGAAATTGGGTCGCAAATAAATTTCTGATCGATGATGTTCCTAGATTTTTGCGTGAGTACGACGAAAGCGTTGAAAATGATAAGGCGACGTAGAAGATATTTATAATTTCCATGCAAAGTTTTGCCGATTGGTATCTCTAGAAAATAAGGGCGCCAATCGGCAAGCTCAAGTGTGTTGAACTGCATAAAAAATATATAGAACTACCAAAATAAATGTTGCATAAATTATTCCTGGAAAATAAGTGTGATTCATCTTCTTCATTAATAAATAATTTTCTCCGAAAATTTCCTGAGCTCTACTCTGATATTTTTTCTCACGNNCCGCACCAATGCGACTAATAAAATGAGAACACATCCAGTAATAAATGAGCAGAGGCACGCATCTGAAGGCGCTTCGAAAAAATGCGCTGATTTCAACAAACTCGTGTTGTTAAGTAAGTGGAAGTAAGCATAAGCTAATCCTTGGATTAGACTGTAGCAAGCGACTATTAATGGCAGGAAGCTGATGATTCTTTGGACATTCAACATATAGAACGCTCTTTTGATTCCTTTCAACATAGTGTTGACTTCATCTGTGGAAAGAGATTGATGAGCGTTGTATTCAAGCCTAATGGTTGATTTATCTTTTTCGACCGTGTGAAACTTTAGAAGTTGCACCAGTATTGGCGAAGAAAGTAAGACGTTGATCGCCGAGAAAAGTTTTTGTTCCAACTGTCGGCCGAAAATAGTAGAAAGTTTTCCAGTCAGTTTCACCAGCTGTTCGATATCCTTTTTGAAAACCAAATCCAATATACATCCCGCATCCAGTAAATAATGCTGCTGTCCAAAAAATGCAATCATGGATTTCCGTGTTTGTCCTTCAAATTCGAGATTAGTAACAAACAACGATGCGGGGGCGAAGAAGTGGCGTCGAACTTGGATTTGTAAATTTTCCCGATCCTCCAACGTTTCCTTGTAAAGCAAGTCTACGTGGTTCTCTAGTGGTTCTTTGTAGTCCAAGGTGACGAGAAAATCTTCTGAAAGAGAACTGACCATCGCATCATCACTGTAGGTTGTGTCGCCGTTTCTGATTGTATAGCCTGCCCATAAACTAACTTCATAAACTTTGGAAAACCAGCCAGTTGCTTCGCAATGATTGCATTCTACATACCCGTCATCGCAACTTCTGCATTCATGCTCGCCAGATCCACTGCAAGAGCTACACCGGTTCCAGCCATTGTTGCAAGTGCATCCCAGCACCACCTCTTCATCTCGGTAATGTCCGTCACCGTCTCGATGGCGGCTAATCTCGATTCGATAGCCCGCGCCGCTGCAGTGTAAGCAGGAAATTTCTCCATGCCCACCGCAAGCATTACACTTTAGGACTCCCGTGGAGTCACAATTGGGACACGATTCCATTCCTGATTGCCTGCAGTCAGGGCACCCAAAATGATGTATCACTCTAGTCTGGTTGGAGTGGATTAAGAATCGCTCGTCCTTTTGTCGACAAAATTTTCCAAACTCAAAACCTGCAATCGTATTTCTACATTCTTGATAGATATCATGATCTGTCGATTGCTGGTGCACTAACCTCGAACATGCTATTTTGTATTCGTGATCATCGTTTTCAATTAATAAGTCATTCCTTGATCCCGATACGACCCCCTTGAATTTTTCTTCTTCTGAGGCGACTACAAGATCAAAAAATTCGTTCACTTCGAAAGTAATTTGGATAGATTTGATGTCAGTGATCTCGAGTTCCAGATTTTTGTGCCTAGTCGCATGATTGACAAACTCTCTGAACTTACAAATGGCATCTTCACTATACTCATCGTGGTATGTAACTTGACTCATTTGGTGCTCCTCCAGTGCGCAATTGACACGTGCATGCACATCAATATAAAAAAGATTATTCGAGGAAAGTTCTGGTGGTGATTGGAGCCTAATTTTGCCCAAGAGGATACAGCCATCAATTCTGAATAGGAGCGCATGTGATCTTCAGTATTACAATGCGGATGTATGTAGTGCTGGAACAGACAATAATTTTCGTAAATTAAATGCCGACCATCTCCTCGCCCGTTGAGCATCGCGCTCACACTTCTTGCATCAGCAATCACCCAGGTGTTCAAAGGCAGTCCAAAAAGTTTCCGAATATGTTTGATTTTAGATTCCATCTGTTTCTTCAAATGTTGTATCGATGAATCGAAAATATCATGGGTCTTCGATCCGTCAAGTCCAAAAAATGAGGCGATTTTTGTTCTCAGATATTGATTTGGGATGTACTGTCAGTAGCAAGGCATTCGCACTTGCGTGATTTGGAATCTATGAGATAGTGAACGGAAGCCTGACAGTCAAAGCTGACGGCGTCGGAATTTTAATCACTTTGGGGCACTAAAGCGGAGGGGGGATGGGTATGTTCTGGCAATATTTTCTTGCTAGCGCCAAGCGGGCATGGCTAGAGTATTGGCTACCAATAAGGTGGCTATTTTCCATAAAACATCGGACTGCGAAAGAACTAGTCCGAGAAGAAAAACGGTCGACACAATCAATATCAATATGGTGGATTATTGGGACAACGCTCATGTCTTCGTTTTTGGCGAGTGGATTTTTCTACCTTGTCGCTTTGTATATCTCATCTGAAGGCGACGGCATGATGAGAAGTAAAATTTTGACGATGAGTCTATCGATTGTTTGGACGATTGCAGCGCTCAGAATTGGCTTCTATCTACATTTAAGGAAAGACTAATTGAATGGCGCTATATGTGACATAGCCCTAGTTTTCAAATGGAAACTCAATCCGGCGTTTTGAACATAAATTGCTCGAACACGACTGGGCCTTTGATGTACTCGTCAGCCTTAGCTTGTATGGCTTTGAGGTCTTCCTCAGAGAGTGGCCCATCATCTGGTTCTTGCTTCAAAAAGATTTCATTACGCAGCCGTTGAATCGCGATGTGAACTATCTCTTGTTCGGACATATTGAGTTCCTCTTTTATCGCTAGAAGCTGACTACATGCTCGGGAATCTAAAGTGATATTCATTTAAATATGCCTCTAGGTTATTTCGAAAAATGACGATTGGGTGGATCGTGATCGATCGTGAAGAGAACTGCGTTAAGGTTGAGAAATTATTTCACTTTACATCAACTGTGATTGTGACACAAATGTTGCTTTAGCTAAATGACTTCATAGTAGGTCTATTCGTTGGCGCGCACGCTGATCTCCGCTCGTGAATCTACAGTCGTTGTTTAATACCGTAAATTTGAAACTGCATCGCATCGAATACTTCGTCAAGATCAGGTACCAATGTGCATAGTGTTGGTAGCGATAATCTGGCCAAATAATTCCAACTTGTTGATGAAGTACGTTAACGCAAATTAAGTTAAAATATTGCGTTGTTCGTCATCCAGAACATGAAGAAACATTTCCCTAGGTATTGATGAAGTTAGTTGTTGTTGCGGTGATTTTAATAGTCGGAAGTTTCGGCTTAGGTAGTGCAGATTCAAAGTGTTTTACAGAAACTTTGGACAATCGCAGCAACGCTCTACATGGTACTCAAAAAGAAATACAAATAGAAAATGCATTTTCTCCCGGTACTGGTGCAGAGAGTCTGGTGTTGAGATTGATTGATTCCGCGAAGTCTAAGATCCGTTTAGCTGCCTACTCATTTACATCCCCTAAAATTGTCTACGCATTACTTTCAGCAAAACATCGTGGTGTTGATGTGCAGTTGGTTGTTGATGACAAGGGTAATCGCTCAAGGTCTAGTATCTCTGCTATTAATATTTTGCTTGGTGCTGATATTCCTGTGCGTGCCAATTCAAAGTATGCGATTCACCATGATAAGTACATAGTTGTGGATGAAATGCATGTACAGACAGGCAGTTTCAACTACAGTCAAGCTGCGGCAAAATCAAACAGTGAAAATGTATTGGTGGTCTGGTTTGATCAGGCTTTAGCGAAATCCTATTTGCAGCATTGGCAATCTAGATTTGAGCAGGCAACGAAATTACAACTCAACTATTGAGTCAGCAATACGATTTGATTGGGGCTAACTTAAATTTAATTTGTTGAGCTGCCACCATTTTGGTGCTTCGCTTTAAATTGCAATTGAGTGCTGCTCAGGGATTACATATTTCTCCACGTAGTAACAAGATTGAATTTGCGAATCGCGCAAAACAGCGTATCCCTTCTCTTTCTGTCTTTGACCAAAGTTATTTTTTAAGACTCCCGAGAACGACCACAACTCATCGTCTTCTTCTAATTTTGATTTGAATCTGACCCATAAAGAATTATTGTGACCAAACGGTAAGTGAGGTACCGAATTTAACGGATCATAAACATATTCTCGGGCTTCAATATCATCTAAGCTCAACTTTTCTTCAAGATGATTTTTAGTCAGTTTTTCAGGCAGATGTTGGGCCTCTGATTTAAATCTTTTGACGTGGCGATTCCAAGCCTCAAATAGCATTAGAAAAATCAGAATGGGTGCAACCAAAATTATCAAAGCTATTAAGAAAAGGAAACGAAGTACTTTTTGTAGTTGTTGAAAGAAGGTAAACTTTGCTTGCATGTCAAATCCATGTCGAGATGTTTGTTTTTAGTGGATGTTGATGTACTTATTTCACTGCTGAGTTAGTAACGGTATCAACTTCGGTAATCACGCCTTGCTCAACAAAAATATATAACTCTTGTTCATATTCGCTTGCGTACCCCATATGCACATATTTGATACATTCTCCTTTTGGTATGCGAATAGTTCCTGAATACCAATGTGCGAATACAATGTCAGGAAATCCTGGAAAAAAGTAATCAAGTGATGCCTTGCTACCATTACGTAATTCGCCGTTGATGCCGACCAGATAGAGTCGATCGTCAATAATTTCCCAGTTGCCAATGTAGCCGCGCCAAAGCGCAGTGCAATCTATGACCAAGTCTTTCGCTTTCTCGTTAAATGAATCGCAGTATCCAAGCGGATTGCTGAGCATACTTAACTGCTCATTCTTGTAGCGCAAATTCTCACCAAATTGTGCCGTCATGCTATGCCTTTCAGTATTTTGGTGTCGTCGTTTATCTGCTCATCAATTCTGCATCAATTAAACGAAGAGCCTCTAACGCGCCCATCTGTAGTCCGATGTCCATTGGAGTAGGGACCTTACTATCCGTTGGATTAATGCGAATTAGTCGGCCGTTGTATTCGTGAATAATGCGATGGCTAAAATGACGGACGGAAGGGATTTGCGTTCCTGCTCCCATTTCAATTACCAGCGGCCGTTTAACTTTCGACCAAAATAATTGTTGGCGAAGTTGTTGCTGCTCGGTTCGATCTTCGATCCAGTTCCAATCATTAAACATCAAAATATTCGGCCGTGCTGTCGACCCGCAATGCGGACAAGTGGGCGATGCATTCATCAATTCACATTTTGTTTCGTCGACCAGCGGTTCGAAATCAGTCGCTTCCCAAATCGCAGATCGACATGTATCCATACATTGCAAATGATGGATAGAGCCGTGGCATTCAACAATACGCTGTGAATCAAATCCCGCTTTCTGAAACTGACCATCAACATTGCTGGTGAAAATGCTATAGCCAAAATCTAGATTGTCAGCCCATTTTTTTAGAATGCGAAAGCCATCGTGCGGAATCGTGTTTCGGTAGAGCGCCAAGCGATGACCATAAAAACCCCATGCACGTGGTGGATTGGAGATAAATGATTGTGGTGCGGCGATGCTGCTGAACTCAATGCCTGCTTCTTTCAAGGCTGGATATGCTTTCCAAAAGCCTTCTTTCCCCCGAAAATCAGGAAGGCCAGAGTCGACACCCATCCCTGCGCCGGCTGCGATGATGAGGCAATCAGCCTGCTCCAAGATGTTGGCTGCACGTTCGATATTGAGCTTGACCTCATCTTCGCTTTTAAGCATATGTTCTCGGGTAAATAGGTTTAGTTCAGCAGTGAATCTTAGTTTATTTGGAGAGTGCGACAAAATTTGTCGCACCAATGGATTAAGTTTTGTAGTTGCAGAGTCAGAACCATCCTTAAACATTTTTACGTGTAAATATTTTTTCCTTACACGTAAATTTTTTAGTGAATTTGAAGTCGTCGCTGATTTCGTAGTCCTTCATGGAAATCAGTTCAAGAAATACTCATTAATGGAAGATATTTCTTGATGGAATGATTTTTGCTCATAGGCTGAGTCGTTAATGAATCCGCGACTAAAAAGTAAGTTTCGAATGGAGTGGCAGGGCAATTGGTGCATTGATCGAATTATTGATACTAGAAGTGATAATCAAGACGAGCTCCGAAGCGTGAGTTTTGTTTTTAGTAATTGAACTTTTTATCGAGGTGGAAAATATTGATCTTATNNCGAAACACTCAAAGCAATTCTTTAAATTTAATAATCGACCATTTTTCACCTCATGCAAAATATTCTTCAGCTGATTCTAAATAACCCTGCATTTATCGCTCCAGCAATTGTCGTCACTTTTTTAATTTATTTTGTCATTGCCTATTGTCGTCAGTACTATTTCCCAGCTATGCGGCTACAAAAGCAAGTAATAGAACTTGTATCTAGTATTGATTCTATCGATTCCAGAAAAATTGAAGATCTTCGTTCTTCTTTGGGAAAAGTTTTTTCACAAACCAGTTTTGATCATTGCTGGAAAGAATTTCAAGAAACCCTGCATGATCAAACAGCGGTTGTCGATGGAGAGATTCGTGTTGTTAGGATACGTGCAACTTCGCCAGCAGCCTTCTTTTTTTCGACACAAAAACTAGTAGATACGCCTCTGAGAACTGAGTATTTTAAGCATCTTCCCGGCATTCTAACGGGCCTCGGGATCATTGGAACTTTTGGTGGATTGATGCTTGGCTTGTATCACTTCGATGTGACTGATCCCAGCAAAGTCCAAGAAAGTGTCTCACGGTTGCTCAAAGACGTTCTATTCGCATTTGGTGGATCAATGGCAGCCATTATCGTTGCAATGGTTGTGACCAACTCTGAGAAGAAACATTTGAGGTTGTGTCTTTCCGCCGTCGAAGAGTTGGCTGATCAAATTGATCGACTTTTTGATGCAGGTGTATCAGAGGAATATCTTGCGCAGTTAGTAAAGCATACGCAAGAAAGCTCTGTACAAACTCGGATGTTAAAAGACAGTTTGGTGACTGAGTTGAAGGAGATGTTGCAAAATCTTGTGGAAAGTCAGGTGCGCGAAAATATGCGACTTGGTGATACCTTGAGCAATGCTTATAAAACCAGTGGCAATGATATAGCCTCCCAAATAAGTGCATCGATCGAGGCTAGCTTTAAAGAGCCTCTAGATAGATTAGCTCAGTCGGTTCAGTCTGCGACCGGTGACCAGAGCGGTAAAGTTCAATCTCTACTTCAAGATGTTTTGGTTTCCTTTATGCAGAAAATAGAAACGACTTTTGGCTCTCAATTCCAAGGAATGCAAGAGATGCTGAATCAATCTATAAACTCAATGCAGGTAATGCAATCCAACTTTGCGACCTTAGTGCAAGAAATGCGCTCGACGAGCGAATCATCTGGGCAGCTGGTTCAAGAGCAGCTAACTAAAGCGCTTTCAGATATGCATAGCAGCCAAAGTGTGATGCAAGATTCTATGAATGAAATGATTCAGAATTTGCAGATTGCAGTTGCAGGCATTAGCTCAAAAGGGCAAGAAGCTGGCGCAAAAATGGGAGAACAGTTGGAGAACATTTTTGCCGAGAGTGAAGCTCGACAGCAGGCTATGGCTCAGCAAATGCAAGCGTTTGTTGAAGGAATTAAAGAGACAGTAGGCAAGACGCAAAACGATACAATGCAAAAAATTTCTGAGTCTGTCGTACAACTCAACGATCATTTAAATGGTGTCATGTCTAATTTGGATAAGAGCCGTATTGAAATGGAATCGGCTTCCGAAGCGTCTCAGCAAAAGATCCATGCCCAATCTAGTGAACTACTGATTGAGTTGAGTGCGAACGTCAAGAATTTAATCGCAGCTCTCAATAGTAGTAACGATGCCACGAATCAGACGATCAAACTTTTGGGAGATCAAACTCGCGACAGCCTTATGGGTATGCAAATTGGAGCTGAGAAAATTAAACTAGCGTCTGATGGTTTTAATACAGCCAGTAGCACACTAGTACAGGTAACTAACTCTGCAGGAACTTTGATTGGCAATATCCAGGGGACCTCTGCGGAGATTAACGCGACCACAAGAAATCTTTCCATTATTGTGTCTGACTATAAAGCCAACACCAATTTGATGAAGGAATCGATTTCAGCAATTGAGGTCTTGCTAAATGAGGCAAAAGTTGAAGCAACAGTGCGAACTCAGGTGTTGAAAGACCTGCAGCAATTTAAATTGGAAATGGCAGCTTTGAATCAAGATGCTGCTGAATATTTAGACAAAGTTAATGGCGTTCTAGGGAATGCTTTTGAAAGCTTTGACAAGGGTATTGAGAAGAGTCTTTCCAAATCCTTAGCAAGTTTTGACCAAGAGCTTGATAAGGCTGTCAAAGCACTTGGAGGGGGAGTCCAAGAGTTGTCTGAAAACCTCGATATCTTTAGTGAGATAGTTGAGAAATCAACAAAAGTAAATCGATAAAAGGAGATATTCATGTTTAGTGCGAAATCTCCGCCGCCGCGTAATAAAGACGAGGGCGAACGTCCGTTTTGGATTTCTTATGCTGATTTAATGACCGCGCTGATGGTGTTGTTCCTAATAGTAATGGTTGCTTCTCTAGTTTCGATTACTCAACAACTTTCCATTGAAACAGATGGCGAAAAGCAGAGAACGAAAGATATTGCTGACTTGTGCAAGAAGCTCGAAAAAGAAGCCGGATTACTCAAGTTATCGATACAGGTAGGCTGTAAAGATAATCGAATTAACTTTGGTGAAGCTGGGCGCTTTAATACAAATCGTTATGATTTACCGATTGAGGGTCATGTTGCTTTGCAGGCTATGGTTCCTTTGATTCTGAGAGCAGCGGATAGTGCTGAAGGAAAACGTTGGCTTAAGCAGATCTTAATTGAGGGCTTTACTGATACAGACGGTTCTTATTTATATAATCTTCATCTAAGTCTTCAGCGATCCGAATGGGTAATGTGCTCATTATTGGACAGCAACTACGCAAAAGAAACAGCGTTAAGTGATGAGCAAAAAATGTTAGTGATGGAGCTATTCCTTGCTGGAGGCGTTTCATTTAATAACCCAAAAGACAGTAAAGATGCCAGCAGAAGGGTCGAATTGCGTATGCAATTCTATGGTCTAAAAGATGATAAAAACAAGGTCGATAAACCAGAGTTCAAACTTTCAAAGTTGGAAATCTGTCAGCTGAAGAAGAATCATGAGTAAATCTTCAATTATCAGTTTGACGAATCGCTTGATGGTTTATTTAGCAGACACTTCTGACTCAAACAAACGTAACCCATTGTTCAGCGAAGCGCCTAGACTTCGTGAACAAGTAATCGCGATTAGCAAGAAGTTTGATGAGGGGAGACCGGCTGAGCCACCGAGTCGAGAGCGAGCGATTGCGATTCAAAAATTACGCCGTCAAAGCGCGGAGTTAACGCAGAAAGATTGGATTCGTGTTGCGTGGGGGTTGTGCGATCGAATAGAACATCATGGCTTAGGAATGATCGATGACCGTATCATGCTTCCAGTGATTGAGCGCTTGGAACATCAAAAAAATACGCAATCAATTTCGAGAAAATTTTGGTTCGGACTTTTGCATAGCTATTTTTCTTTTGATCTGGCTCTCGAAAGTATTGGTGAATATTGGCGAAAGTTAAGAGACCTATTACTTTCATCACTTCCTATTCTCGTAAAAAGTCAGGCTAGACCTAAATCTTGGGTTAAAGCGCTACTTGAGCATAAAGAGCTATTGACTGATAAAGCTGGACAATCCTTGGTCGACGACATATTTGATAAAGATATGTCGAAATCTATTGAGCTATTGGCGTTTTTTTCCATACCTGAAAGTAGTTGGTTATGGAAGCGCGTTATTCAAATGCAAATTGAAAAATTGAAGTCTGTCTCAGAAAAACAGTTCTTTGAGGTGATTCCAAAATTCATCAAGATCGCAGATGACCATCTGAACCAAACTGATTCAATATTGATTGGCCTATTAGACCGATATGAACAATCGAGTAGAAGAGACCAGAGTCATCAAGAAATAAAGGACTTTGCATTAGCTCATTGGAAAAACCCCCAAATTAAGTCATCAAGTCGTTGGGGGTTAGTTTCGGATAGCGTCAGGAAAATGGTTTCGCAATGGTTTGCGAAAGAAGATCTACTTCTTTTTTTTAGCCTTCTCCAAGACACTGGCAGTGTCGATAAAGCGCGTCTTAACTTCTGGCTCAATTTTGTAGATCAAATCGACTTTACTCGCATTGTTATGGGTAATGATGCGTTATTTAGGCGAGATTCAGACTTTGTTGATTTCAGAAATAAAAACAAGGGACGATTTAGTGAACTTGTTGGAGGCGCGACATCAAATAATGCATTCATCATGCGAATTGGTCAGTACTATTTCGTTGAGTTTTCCGAAACAGGAAACGCATGCTACATCTACGATTCATCGCAACTCTCATTTGATCCTGAGGCAAAGCAATTACGATTATTAGAGCTTAAAAACAAGAGATATGCCATTGATCGAATTTTACATTTAAGTGACTGGGTTTATTCTGCACTAATGAAACTCGGAAAACTGGGGATACATCAAAACAAAAAAACTACTTCTTTATCCGCAAAGAAAGTTACTGAAGGAAGAAGTCACAATCGTGAGGTTGTGAACTTAGAAAAGAAAAATCTGCAGGATCCTATCTCAGCTGCTCTAGAGCTGGCGGCACGATATGACATACCAACATCAGATGAAAGGACTGGCGGTGGGGTGTTCTGGGTCGTACATAAACAATATGGCGACGTTATCGGGAAACGTCTAATCAATTTAGGCTTTAAATTTTCATACGCGCGCGGCTATTGGCTTCGTTAGTTTTTCTCGTTTAGAGGTTCTATGCTCAGTTCCATATTTAGTCGGATGCACGGCAATACAATAAAAAAGACAACGGCCTTATCTCCGCCTAGTGGTCATGAAGTTGTCGATTCTGGGATTCTTTTTTCAATGGTCAATAGCGATCACTTGATTTCCGCGAGCCCGGAAGAACGTAATCTTATCGCGTACCTTTTGCAATTGGAAGAAGAGGAGTACTTAGTTTCTTTAACAGAAAAAATGCTCCTTACTTGGGACAATGTTTATCGCCTAATGACTGACCAAGAACATGAGATAAGCGTTAGGCTTCTCGGGCTACCAGCATTGAAAGTGCTATCACCGATACTTCAAAGTAAAGGCTCACTTTCTGATAGCGATTTCACTTTGTATATCGTAGGATGGTTTGACGATGATAACAATGAGACTATCAGTACACTTTCGCGTAAAGGGCCATATTTCAATTATGGCGAAGAAAACTTTCTTATGCCTCAACCCTGTTGGGATCTTATAAAAGAAATTAAAGAATTTGAAAGGTTGAAGCATGAACGACCAGGTGAGTTGACTAATCAATTGGCTTGGTCTCAAGTGCGTAAATTAGGCGCTATTACTAATGCTAGGTTTGATAGTTTTCTTGAGCGTGCGATAGTTTTAAGACCTGAATCTCTTCGACTGAAACTTCACAGGTCATCGGATACAGATTTAAATGTTCTTGCGGTTGAGCCATTCTTTGAAGGGCAACCGGATGGCTGGATTGATGCATTTGACAGACTGCAATCTGTTCCGGAGCGATATTCAATAAGTTCTCAAAATGGTGGAGTAACACATGTGTTGATTACGCCAGAGGTAAGAACTGTTTTACAGGAAATTCGTAAGCTCCCAGGACGCAGAGTCGCAGGTGATAATGCATTGCAGTTGTTGAGGAATCCATATGCGTGTCTTGGCGATGATGCTGAAAAAGTATTGAATGAGGCACAGTTTCAACTAGACAAAGAGGATGCTGATTTCTATTTTTTTCGCTTCCAGTTGCATCCAGTTCTCTCAAGTGAGAACAAGATTATTCAAGTAAATCTTCAGCTCGAGCCAGTTTCATCGCTGGCTCTAGCGCCAGCAATTGAAGTTTTCGAAAATTCTACGGATTTACACGCTTTTGTTTCTGAGTTACGGAAAAAATTAAGGATTGGCTTGCCATGTGGTTTCTGGAAAGGTTATCAGCTGGAGTTGTCGGATTTTACGAATGAACAGTTGTCCGGTTTAGAAGAGTTATTAGATCGTTGGAAGAGGGAACAGCACGGTGATTTTTTTGATCAATTGCTCGACTTAAGTAGTTACGGCTCACGTGTTATTGGTATTGGTGCTGCTGCGTCAATTACTTCTCCTTATATTCAAACAGAGTCGAAGCAGAAATGGATACCTGAAGAGTTGGTATTCGCATCAGCATCCGAAATAGAGATGTTTTCGAATACAGAGATGCGTGACCCTGCTCACCTTGAAGAAATTCGACAAAATATAGAAATTGCTAGGGCCGAAAATCTTGATTCAGTAACTATCCCCGGGACAAATAGGATCGTACCCTTCGAAGTAGCGATGGCGATTGAGAAGAAATGGTCTTCGTCTGCTAAGAACAAGGGGAAACCAAAAACTAATGGGGAATCAACGAAGCTGAAATCCGTTCTTTTGATAGAAAACAATATTGAACTTGCTGGATTTGTCGCGCAAAGAGCCGAAAAATTATCTCTACCAGACGGAGCGACACCAAGACTTCCTCGTGTGTTAAAGGCGGATGTCAGGTTGCGTGAGCATCAATTGTTTGGCGTCGCTCAGTTACAGCATGTTTTTGATTTTTCCCCAAGCGAAGCTTCTGGATATTTGTTAGCTGACGATATGGGGTTGGGTAAAACGATTCAGCTACTGACCTTTATTTTCAGCCATCTTGAATGCTCGCCGAATTGCGATCCGATTTTAATAGTTGCCCCTGTTTCATTGTTAGATAATTGGGAAAACGAAATGCGCCGGTTTTTTGACGTCAATATGTCAGATGTGCTGAAGCTCTATGGTAGTTCTCTCAATGCGATTCGCCTTCCGAAGAATCAATTGCCTTCCTATGTAAAAGAGATTGGTATAACGAACTTATTAGTACCAGATTGGTTGAAGGATAGAAAAATAGTACTTACAACCTACGAAACTTTGCGCGATCAGGAGTTTTCGTTGGCGAGACAAAATTGGTCGATTGTAGTTTGCGATGAAGCTCAAAAAATAAAGAATCCAAGCGCCTTAGTGACACAAGCTGCAAAAGCGTTACCTGCCAGATTCAAAATTGCCTGTACCGGTACGCCAGTCGAAAATTCTTTAACCGATTTATGGTGTTTATTTGATTTTATTCAGCCTGGATTTCTAGGTGCACTCAATGAATTTGGTAAGAAATTCTGTAAGGTTGAAAGTGAGTCAGAGGAAATTTATCAAAGAAAATTGGACTCTTTGCGTGAGCTCATTAAGCCGCAATTATTACGTCGCATGAAAAGAGACATTGCTAAAGATTTACCTCCTAAACACGAATCACAAGAATGCAAATCACTTGCAATGGGGAAGAAGCAAGAGACATTGTATCGAAATGAACTTTCTGCATTTTCAAACCAAACTAATTCGGGCGGCAGTAGATCTGAAGGTAATACCGCCATTTTAGGGTTGTTGCATAAGATGAAGATGATTTGTGCGCACCCCAGCTCAGTCGACATATCGATTGATGCGGCGAACGAGTCGCCGAAGCTCCTATGGGTGTTGACAGAGCTTGAGAAGATTAAACACAAAGACGAAAAGGTCATCTTGTTTACTGAGTTACGCGAGATTCAACGCGCTTTACAACTTGCAATCCTAGATAAATTTAACTTGCAAGTGACGGTTATAAACGGTGATACAAATTCTTCAAGTGAAAAAGCAGATTCGCGACAAAAATTAATTGACCGATTCCAAGAAAGGCCTGGATTCGGAGTCATCATTCTCTCGACCACCGCGGTGGTCGAGAGAATGANNCCACCGCGGTGGGTTTTGGAGTGAACGTACAAAAAGCCAATCATGTAATTCATTTCACTCGATGCTGGAATCCAGCAAAAGAAGACCAGGCAAC
Organism: Oxalobacteraceae bacterium UBA7693; assembly: GCA_002482715.1. Taxonomy (GTDB): domain Bacteria; phylum Pseudomonadota; class Gammaproteobacteria; order Burkholderiales; family Burkholderiaceae_D; genus Undibacterium. The sequence continues at coordinate 50 of DLGN01000118.1, read as the reverse complement.
GGATAGAGCATACCGAATCGGTCAAGAGAAACCTGTGTATGTTTATTATC
>DLGN01000178.1 GCA_002482715.1 Oxalobacteraceae bacterium UBA7693 | reverse complement strand
TTAAAGAGGGAGATCAACGAACTCCTTTGGGTGTTTATTACATCACCAATCGACACCCAGGCGCCAAACTTCCGGACTTTTACGGACCGGGTGCCCTTCCCCTCAACTACCCCAACGAATGGGATAAATTAAATGGTCGAGGTGGCTCTGGTATTTGGCTACATGGCGTTCCATCAACCAATTACAGCCGCGCACCACTTGCGTCTGATGGATGCATCGTGCTTTCCAATCCGGATTTTTTGAAGATCGCCGCTACCGTTGATATAACGAAGACACCTGTGATCATCAGCGAGAAAATCAATTTCATTCCACGTGCAAATTGGCAGTCCGAAAAACTCAATGCCCGTAAATTAGTAGATAGCTGGCAGCAAAATATCGCATCCAACACGCCTGCCAATGCTATACAGCTGTACAGCAAAAATTTCAAAAATACGGCGAATGAACCTGCGTTAACTTGGCTGACAAAACAAGCATTAATGACGAGCAAACCTGTTGGAAGTATGAAGTTTCGAGAGCTATCTCAATTCAAATACCCAGGCCGCGACGAGATTATTGTTAGTAATTTTATTGTTGATATCCAGACCAGCAGAGGAGTATCCTCAAGCAAACGACGTCAGTATTGGATGAAAGAAGCAAATCTCTGGCGCATTATTTATGAGGATAGCAGTCAAATTGCAGGGCCTCGCGTGGAGCCTGAGCAACCCAAAGAACTCGCTCAAGCTACACCAAAAGATATCTTGATACCGCCAATAAATTCGCGAGTATCACCAGCGCAAACCGACAAAAAGGCGACTGCAAGCGGTCCAGAAGAAAAATCTTCTTCTGGAAAAACAAATCAGGCTCACAGCGAAATTGTACAAACTGTCAACCGCTGGCTAAATGTATGGAGTGCCAAAAATACCAAGGCCTATTTAGCGCATTATGCAAAGGATTTTCAGACGCCTAATGGCGAAACGCGAAAATCATGGATGGAAGAACGTCGTTCGCGAATAGAGGGTAAAGGGAAAATTACCGTTAAAATTGATACGCCAACAATTGTTGTTGATGGGAATACCGCAACAGTCAAATTCAGACAAAATTATCAATCAGGCGCATTAACCGCCTCCAGCAGAAAAACGCTGACCATGATAAAACAAGATGGCAAATGGCTGATTAAACAAGAGCGCACGGGCAGTTAATTCAATACAATTTGACATTTATTACCAGAGGGATCAATTATGTTTGTTCATCTTCGTCGCCATTTTCTGCGGTTTGGTATCGCTGCCACATTGAGCCTTGTCGCTAGCTTTGCTTATGCGCAGGAACTTCCGAAAGTGAATATCAAGACATCTGAGGGAGATATTGTATTAGAACTGTACCCTGAAAAAGCGCCAAAAACTGTGGCGAATTTTTTACGCTATGTAAAAAAAGGGCACTATAACAAAACCATATTTCACCGGGTAATTGATAACTTCATGATACAAGGTGGTGGAATGACCGCTGCGATGCAAGAAAAGCCAACAGACAAGCCAGTACCATCCGAAGCAAAACTCGCCTTCGAACAAGAGCTAAAGAACGATATCGGCACCATTGCAATGGCAAGAACCAACGATCCTAATTCAGCACGTGCGCAGTTCTATATCAATGTCAACAATAATGATTTCCTCAACTATCAGCCAATTCCTGACGGAGATCCTGTTCAAGTGTTAAAAAATGGCGAACCTCTAACTCTACCTCGTTCACGCGCACTTATTTTTGCTGCGGGTTACACCCCATTTGGTAAAGTAATTGAAGGATGGGACGTCGTAGAAAAAATCAAATCAACGCCAACTTCTGATGCAGGAATACATCAAAATGTACCCGTAAAACCAATCACCATTATTTCGATAAAATTACTCAAATAAATGGCTAGGTATTCCCGAGTTTGCATTGAAGTTGAAAGACGCATGCAATAACACCCATAGACCACAAAGTATTTACTTCTTACAGAGGATCATCATGGCCGTACTCCTGACTACTAACTTAGGCACAATTAAAATTGAGCTCAATGCCGAAAAAGCACCTAAGACTGTCGCAAATTTTTTATCTTACGTAGAGTCGGGTCATTACGTTGGCACGATTTTTCATCGCGTCATCGCTGGATTTATGATTCAGGGCGGTGGCTTTGAAGTTGGAATGAAACAAAAACCTACGCATAGCAATGTTGAAAATGAAGCGAGTAATGGTTTAAAAAATGTTCGCTATGCGTTAGCGATGGCGCGAACCAGCGAGCCACATTCCGCTTCGGCACAATTTTTTATCAATACTACTGACAATACATTTCTGGACTATCCCGGGCAAGATGGCTGGGGATATTGTGTATTTGGTGAAGTGACTGAAGGAAAAGATATTGTGGATAAAATCTCTTCTTCTAAAACCACGCGATCAGGTATGTTTTCTGATGTGCCAGTTGAAAATATCCTGATCGAAAAAGTAGAAATCGTCTAGGCTCACGAAAAATAGCGTTTTCAGACACACTACGCTGACTAATCTATGCTAATTTCATCTCACCGCGAAACACCATCCGCAAAAGCGCAATCGGAGCCGATCGCGCTTTTTGTTTCCGATATTCACTTGTCCGAAGCATTACCAAAAACGACCACCAGTTTTCTCAACTTTTTAAATACACATGCTATTCATGCTGAACATGTGTATTTATTGGGTGATTTATTTGAGTATTGGGCCGGCGATGATGACTGTGATTCTTCGTATCATCAACAAATCATTCAGGCTTTACGCGCACTGACAGACCGCGGTGTGCAAACGTATTGGATTGCAGGAAACCGTGATTTCTTGATAGGTGAGCATTTTGCCAGCTTAACAGGCATTCAAATGTTGAATGATCCATGCCAACTGCAGCTTGCAGGACGACAACTACTTGTCTCCCACGGTGATGCACTTTGCACCGACGATGTCGATTACATAGCATTTCGATCCGTCGTGCGACAATCAGCTTGGCAGGCTCAATTCCTTACCAAACCTTTGTCTGAACGCAAAGCGATCATTGAAGGCATGCGCCATGCTAGCAATAGCGAGCAGCAGAACAAGAGTATGGCAATTATGGATGTCAATCCAAGCGCTGTATCCAAGTTGCACCAACAATTTCCCAATAGCGTCTTAATTCACGGACATACGCATCGCACGGCACTGCATAATGAGGCGGAAGGACTGCGTTATGTTCTGCCAGATTGGGATTGTGATCATGCTGACAAACCACGAGGCGGCTGGTTACAATTGACACCCGATGGCATACTGGATTTTGTGCATCTGTAATTCGCGTCACAAAAAACAAACTGACTGACATCGCTTGATATGCCTGGCAATTATGCAAGCATCGGTTTGATTGACGCGCCCCCATACACTTTTCTGCTCGCTACGGAGAATCATGAACTCACCACTTCAAACCGAACATCTCTGGATGCCTTTCACAGCGAACCGTCAATTTAAGGAAAAACCACGTCTTCTGTCCAAGGCAGAGGGTATGTATTATCAAAGTTCAGACGGACGTCAAATACTTGATGGAACTGCAGGTTTGTGGTGTGTGAACGCTGGACATAACCATCCCAAGATCGTTGCGGCAATTCAGCAGCAAGC
>DLGN01000374.1 GCA_002482715.1 Oxalobacteraceae bacterium UBA7693 | reverse complement strand
AAGGAAATAAAATGAGTTCAGAACGACCGTCCGATCGTCAATCGGATCGCGGTGCAGACCGCAACACAGAGTACACAGGCGCGGAAATCCTCGTTAAGTGTCTCGCAGAAGAGGGCGTAGAGCATGTATTCGGCTATCCGGGTGGTGCGGTCCTTTATATTTACGATGCGATTTTCAATCAAAGTAAATTCCAACATATCCTAGTTCGTCACGAGCAAGCCGCGATTCATGCTGCAGATGCCTATTCTCGTTCATCGAATAAAATCGGTGTCGCTTTGGTGACATCCGGCCCAGGCGTAACGAATGCTGTGACAGGGCTGGCCACAGCCTACATGGATTCTATTCCCATGATCGTCATTTCAGGACAGGTGCCTAGCCATGCAATTGGCGAAGACGCGTTCCAGGAATGTGACACCGTGGGCATTACCCGTCCATGCGTGAAGCATAATTTCTTAGTGAAAGATGTACGTGATCTGGCCGATACGGTGAAGAAGGCTTTCTTCATTGCGACTACAGGTCGCCCTGGCCCAGTATTGATTGATATCCCAAAAGATATCAGCAATCACAAAACCACTTATCACTACCCTAAAGAAATTGAGATGCGCTCTTATCGCCCCGTCGATAAAGGTCACGCAGGACAAATTCGTAAAGCAGTTCAATTGCTGTTGCAAGCGGAACGCCCAATGATTTACACCGGTGGTGGTGTAATCCTAGCGAATGCGGCACCAGAATTAAATAAATTAGTCGATCAATTAGGTTTTCCTGTCACCAATACCTTGATGGGGCTTGGTGGCTATCGCGCGACTGACGACAAATTCGTCGGTATGCCGGGCATGCACGGTACTTATGAAGCTAACATGGCGATGCAACACTGCGACGTGTTGATCGCGATCGGTGCGCGTTTTGATGACCGCGTGATCGGGAATCCTAAACATTTCGCTTCGCATCCGCGTAAGATTATTCACGTCGATATTGATCCTTCATCGATTTCTAAACGCGTGAAAGTCGACATTCCTATCGTGGGTAATGTTAAAGACGTATTGGTTGAAATGCTCTCGCAGTTGGCTGCGTCTGATGCGAAACCAAACGCAAAACCTTTGGCTGACTGGTGGAAGCAGATTAATAAGTGGCGTCAGCAAGATTGTCTTGGCTATACAGATTCTTCCGAGATTATCAAGCCACAATCAATTATCCAAAAAGTGTGTGAAATCACCAAAGGTGATGCTTTCGTCACATCTGACGTTGGTCAACATCAAATGTGGGCGGCGCAGTACTACAAATTTAATCAACCACGTCGCTGGATTAATTCCGGCGGTTTGGGCACCATGGGAGTTGGCTTGCCGTATGCGATGGGCGTACAAATGGCAAATCCCGATGCAACGGTTGCTTGTATTACGGGTGAAGCATCAATACAGATGTGTATCCAAGAGCTCGCAACCTGTAAGCAATATCATCTGACACCAAAAATTATTTTGCTGAACAACCGTGCGCTCGGTATGGTGCGTCAGTGGCAGCAAATTGATTATGCGGGTCGTTATTCCGAATCCTATATGGACTCCTTGCCTGACTTTACCAAATTGGTTGAAGCCTATGGTCATGTGGGGATGAAGATCGAAAATCCAGCCGATGTCGATGGTGCTTTGCATGATGCTTTCGCTATGAAAGACAAGTTGGTATTCATGAATTTCATTACAGATCAAGACGAAAAAGTTTGGCCCATGGTGAAAGCCGGTAAGGGTTTGACTGAAATGTTGCTTGGTTCGGAGGATTTGTAATGCGACACATTATTTCCGTATTGCTCGAAAACGAAGCGGGCGCCTTATCGCGTGTAGTGGGCTTATTCTCTGCACGTGGTTATAACATCGAAACTTTGACGGTTGCGCCTACCGAAGACGCAACGCTGTCACGTATGACTATCGTCACCACAGGTTCAGATGATGTGATTGAACAAATCACCAAACATTTGAATCGTTTGATTGAAGTGGTGAAAGTGGTCGACTTAACTGAAGGTGCGCATATTGAACGTGAGCTCATGCTCATCAAAGTGCGCGCAGTCGGTAAAGAACGTGAAGAGATGAAACGTACAGCGGATATTTTCCGCGGCCGTATCATCGACGTCACTGAAAAAAGCTACACCATAGAATTGACTGGTAACAAAGGAAAGCTCGATGCCTTCATCGATTCCATTGAACGTACCGCTATTCTAGAAACAGTTCGTACCGGCGGTTCTGGTATTGGCCGTGGTGAACGCATACTCAAAGTGTAATCAGATTTAGCAGAAGAAGTAAAACCGCGAAGGCGCAGAGGATACCGAGAATTGAAAGATTCTTCCTCCGTGCTCTCGGTGTCTCTGCGGTCCAGATTAACGCCAATGTTGGCGACTTAGTTTCAGTTTCGATTTTGAATAATTTAAATTTATAGGACATTAAAATGAAAGTTTTTTACGATAAAGATTGCGATCTCTCTTTGATCAAAGGCAAAAAAGTTGCCATCATCGGTTACGGTTCACAAGGCCATGCGCACGCATTGAATATGAGTGAATCTGGTTGCCAGATCACTGTCGCTTTGCGTAAAGGTGGCGCGTCTTGGGATAAGGCAAAGAATGCTGGATTGAAAGTCGCAGAAGTAAATGATGCGGTCAAAGAAGCCGACGTTATCATGATCTTGTTGCCAGATGAAAATATCGCTCAGGTCTACAACGAAAACGTCGCGCCATATGCAAAGCAAGGCGCTGTTTTAGCGTTCGCGCATGGTTTCAACGTCCATTACGGTCAAGTTGTTCCACGTACTGATATGGACGTGATCATGATCGCACCAAAAGCACCAGGTCATACAGTGCGCGCAACC
>DLGN01000123.1 GCA_002482715.1 Oxalobacteraceae bacterium UBA7693 | reverse complement strand
TCTTCGCTACTAAAACGTGTAACCGCGGCTAAAGGGCCAAAGGTTACACGTTTTAGTAGCGAAGAAGAAGTGATCGATGCTGCAAACGACACCGATTTTGGACTGGCTGCATATTTTTATTCACGTGATATTGGTCGGGTTTGGCGTGTCGCGGAGAAATTAGAGTATGGCATGGTCGGCGTGAATACCGGTTTAATTGCCAATGAGGTGACGCCGTTTGGTGGCGTGAAGCAATCGGGCTTGGGGCGCGAGGGATCTAAGTACGGGATGGATGAATACTTAGAAATGAAGTATGTATGTCTCGGTGGGATGTAGCATGTTGAATGCTGATCGCGGGGTTTAAATTTTGAATTCCTTGTTGTGATGTTTGGCTGCCGATGTGTGGTGCGCACGGCGCACCCTACTGGCGTTTAAAAGTCTGTTTTGTTCTAGCGATACTTTTGGTTTTGTGCGTAATGCTTGAAACAGTAGGTGTTGGTAGGGTGCGCCAAGCGCACCGTTTTGATGATTGGCGGTTGATGTGTCGTGCGCGCGATGCACACTACGCTTTAAATTAGTTTGTAAGTCAATGAAGGAAGTTCATGCATTCCAAAATTAAACTCAGCAACGCGGGACTGGCAACTTTACTCGCGGCCTTGTCGATGCTGGGGCCTTTCTCGATTGACGCTTATTTGCCAGCGTTTTCTTCGATACAGACTAGCCTAAACGCGTCCTCCATTGAGGTGCAGCAGACTTTGACGGCGTATATGTTGTCGTTTGCGGCGATGACTTTGTGGCACGGTGCATTGTCAGATTCTTTTGGGCGACGTAATGTGGTGTTGGTCGCACTGGTGATTTTTGCGATAGGCTCGTTTGGTTGTGCGTCTGCGCATACTGTGCATTATTTGTGGGTGTTCCGCATCATGCAAGGTGTGGCGGCTGGCGCGGGGATGGTGATTGGTCGGGCGATTGTCCGTGATTTGTATGAAGGCGCTCCAGCAGAGCGTTTGTTATCCTTGGTGACGATGATTTTTTCGATTGCGCCAGCGATTGCGCCGATTATTGGTGGTTGGGTGGTGTCGCATTCGGATTGGCGTACGATTTTTCTATTGTTGTTTGTCTACACGGTTTTGTTGTTGATCGCTTGTTATAAATATTTGCCAGAGTCATTACCCGTTGAGAAACGCCAACCATTTAATGTGAACTTTTTGTGGGAAAGCTATCGTGATGTTTTTAAATCGCCGGGTTTTCATTTCATGGCGGGCACGATCGCTTGTAATTTTGCAGGCATATTTTTGTTTATTTCTTCTGCGCCAGCCTTCGTCACTCAACATTTGAAACTTGATGCGCAAAGTTTTGGTTGGCAATTTGTGCCTATGGTCGGTGGCATTTTCTTAGGCTCGCTGGCAGCGAACCGCTTAGCTGGGCGATTAACGATTGCGCGCCAAGTCAGTATTGGCTTTATGTTTTTGTTAAGCGCTGCGGTAGCGAATGTGGCATTCCATTTCTTTGCTATGCCGATGCTGCCTTGGTCAGTGATACCTTTGTTTTTTTATGCCTTTGGTATGTCGGTGGTGTTTCCGGGCGTAACTTTAATGGTGCTTGAATTGTTTCCTCATATTCGCGGCATCGTCGCGTCTTGCCAATCTGCGTCGGTTACTTTATTGAGCGCCTTTGTTGCTGGGGTGATGGCGCCAGCACTCGATCATTCGGTGTTGTCCTTGGCACTGGGACAATTAGGTTTCGCCTTGCTTGGATTGTGTTTATGGTATGCGGGGCGCGTCTATGCACGATCGCTTAAAGTAAGTAATTAGATATCCACTTAGCGTTTCAGACGTTCAATAAAACCTTCCTTACAAACGCTGTAAAGATCTTTCTGCAAGCCACGTAAAGCAAGACATGCTTACGTGGCTTTGTTATTTTTCTGCTTGCGTCATCGTCTATGTTGTCATGTCATCTAACCGTCATGACCGTGTCACATACATGTCATTTTTGCTCTCTATACTTGCGCCTGTCGTTGGATCGCTGAACTGGTTCAAGGCTTTTACTTAGACTTGTAATCCGCTTTTTGCTGCGCTGTTTTGGCAGGCTGTAAAAAAACAATTTTTTAATTTTCTGGAACTTTAGCTATGAAAAAATCAATTCTTGCACTGGCCGCATTGTCTACATTAGGTGCATTTTCTGGTGCCGCTATGGCGCAAACTTCTGTCACTGTCTACGGTATCGTTGACGCTGGCGTTGCATACAAAAAGGCAGGTGCAGGTACAGTTACTTCTTTAGATAGTGGCTTGAATTCCACATCCCGTTTGGGCTTCAGAGGTACAGAAACATTGAGCGGTGGCTTGAAAGCAAATTTCAATTTGGAAATGGGTTTGAAAGCAGATACAGGTGGAAATGATGCTGCACTTTTCGCACGTGGCGCTTGGGTCGGTTTGTCTAGTGCAGACTTCGGTTCTGTGAACTTGGGTCGTCATAAGTCATTGACTTACATCTACGGCGCGCAAATTGATCCATTCATGGACGGTTTGTTGGGTAAGACTGACATGATGTTTAAGATCAATGCAGTTCGCGATAACTCTATCACTTACACATCAAATAGTTTTGGTGGTGGTTTCTCTGTTGCTGCTCAATACGGTTTTGGTGAAAAAGCTGGCGATGCAAAAGCAAACAGTGTGACTAGCGTTGCAGCTGCTTACGCAAACGGTCCTTTGATGGCAAACATCGTTTGGGATCAAGTTAAAGATACAAACGGCAATTTGGCTGTTGGTGGCGAAAAATTGTTGGCTGGCGTATCTTATGACCTCGGCAAAGATTTCTTCGGTGTTAAATTGAATGCCATGTACGAAGAAATCAAAGGTTCTACAAGTTTGACCGTTTTGAAAGAAACAAAAGAGCAGTTGTACATGGTTGGTGGCTCCATCAAAGAAGGTG
>DLGN01000260.1:1494-3571 GCA_002482715.1 Oxalobacteraceae bacterium UBA7693 | reverse complement strand
ATAATTACCGGTAATTATCGCTCAATAGGTTAAGCCGTCGGCACAAAAATCAAAAAGATCTTGCGATTCCTTCGAAACTTTCCTAACCGCGAATTATAATGAGTTTTCTGTCAATCGAATACACCTGAAGCGACTTTTTTGGAAAAAAATACGCTTATTTACGGAATTCATCGCGAATGGGCTTATTCACTGTTGTATGTGGATCAAAAAGCGGTAAACATCGAGAAAAATGCTGAAATTTCACTGTGATTTTCAGCTGGAAAAGTCTAGTTTTTATCGAGTTCTAACCAACCATCTTCATACCAAATACAAAAGGCCTCCATGACATCATCCGATGCCTTCGTCATTTCATCTGCACTTAGATTTCTTTGATTCGCCAATTGGCTCAAAGTCTGTTTATCGACTTTGCCAACGCTAAATGACTCGCCGTTGATGAAGATATGCTTAGCTTGGTACAGCATTTGTGTTTTGAGTGCTAAGCGAACGCCGTGTTTCAATGCTGCTTGTGTGAATTTCTTTGGCGGTAAGGGCTTTTCTGGAGAATCGAAGAACACACTTGATTTAGGCTCGGTCAAATACTCACCTAAGAAAATCGCCATGTCTTCTTTGTTCAGGCTAATCTTGGCAAGCTCCGCAGCGACCTTATCTATCATTGATTCACCAAGTTCTGCGGGATTTTTACTCGCTTTCAGCTCTGGATCCGCGTATCGACCCGGTAGCTCGATGGTGTCTGCCATAAATTGGAGGAAACCTTCACCAAGCTCTTGGTAAGAGGGGGATTTGAATCCAATTGAGTAAGTCATGCATTCGTTGAGCGCCACACCGTCATGTGCGTAATGAGGGGGCAGGTAAAGCATGTCACCAGGTTCTAATACAAACTCTTGTTCACACTTGAAGTTGCGCAATATTTTTAGTGGCATGCCTTCAATTAAAGTCAGATCTTTCTGCGCGCTGATCTGCCAACGGCGTTGTCCATGCGCTTGTAGTAAGAACACATCATAGGAATCAAAGTGCGGTCCAACGCCGCCTCCCTCGCGCGCATAACTGATCATCAAGTCGTCTAGACGGGCATCTGGAGCGAAACGGAACTGCCGTAGTAGTTCATTTGCTTTTTCTTGGTGCAAATTGACACCTTGAATTAATAAGGTCCAATCCTTTTTCTCTTTGACAGGAATTTTGTCTATTGGCCCATTTTTCATTTCCCAATGTTGTTTGAAAAAGCAAATCAGGCGTGACTCCACGTCGTCCCGGTTGGCCATCTCGAACAATTCTTCTGGGCTAAATAAGGGTTTAAAGTCGGGAATCGCCTGACGAATCAGTAAAGGCTTTTTTTGCCAGTAAGTAGTGAAAAATTCTTCAGGTGAAATGCCACCCAATAATGTGAGAGGAGAGGACAGTTTTTTCATGGTGCGATGCATGCCAAGGTAAATAAAAAGTTCAGGCAGGATAAATCATAGACGCCACTTGAGGAAGGTATAATGCGTGATGCAACACAAAAGATCTGAAAATTTTAAGGAAATAGTATGAAAATTGCCAAAAATACCGTGGTGACGGTCGAATACAGTTTGTCTGATACGCTAGGCAATCTGATTGAGCAAGGACAAGAGCCGATGGTATATCTGCACGGTGGCTATGAAAACACCTTGCCGAAAATCGAAGAGGCGCTCGACGGTAAAGAAGTCGGTTTTAATGACACAATTCAGGTAGAACCAGAAGATGCGTTTGGTGAATATGATGCTGAGTTGGTGAAAATGGAAGAGCGTAGTCGCTTGCCATCTCCGATCGAAGTTGGAATGCAGTTTGAAGGAACACCCGATGACGATGAAGACGGTGAAAGTTTAATTTTCACTGTGACTGAAATCGCGGAAGATAAAGTGGTTTTAGATGGCAACCATCCTTTGGCGGGAATTGCGCTGCGATTTACGCTGAATGTGATCGATGTGCGTGAAGCAAGCTTAGAGGAGATCGCCCATGGCCACGTACATGGTGCGCATGGACATCCAGATGATGACGAAGAAGAGGACGGAGAGTACCGTTCATATCCTTTGCATTAACTTGTCGTTAGCAGAGTCGTTTT
>DLGN01000260.1:924-1422 GCA_002482715.1 Oxalobacteraceae bacterium UBA7693 | reverse complement strand
TACTGGCTTTATTTTATTTTGCAGCGTAAATTTAATTACGTTGAGTCTTCTTGCGAGTCTCGGCAATATTTTTGCAAAGTTGTTCGGTCGCATCTAGCACACGTGGGCCGGCTCGATGCAACCAATCGCCTTGAATGCTGTAGAGATTGTGTTTTTTGACCGCTTGCAAATTTGGAAAATCCTCCCAGTTTTTGCGTAACTTTGTATTGTCCTTGCCACTACTAAAAATCAGTTCTGGATTGGCTGCCAGCAGAGCTTCTACCGAGATGGTTGAGCTGATATCTTTCAATTCGGCAAAAACATTGCGTCCACCGCATAAATCAATCATTTTTGAGATGAAATGTTCCTGATTGATTGTCATTAATGGGCTTTGGACCATTTGATGAAAGACACTAATGGGTTTTTCTTTGTCTTTTAAGCGATAGGTGGATGTGAGATTTTGTAGTCGATCGCGAAATTGCTTGGCATTGGCTAGGCCAACAGATTCCGTGCCACTTA
>DLGN01000260.1:0-899 GCA_002482715.1 Oxalobacteraceae bacterium UBA7693 | reverse complement strand
GATTAGCTTGGCAATTCGCTCAATTGAGCTGGCGATATCTTCAAAATTATGCGGTTCGCTTTCAAACACGGTTACCTTATTCTCGCGTAATTTTTTTGTTAGTTGCTTCGCATTGCCTGTTCCCCAGATGATCACCAGATCAGGTTTTAACGCAAGTAAACGTTCTAAATCCAATGCAAAAATGTTGCCCACTGACGTGATGTGTTTTGCCGCTTCGGGGTAGTCACTGTATTCACTGACGCCGATCAGGAGGTGACCTGCACCAGCGGCAAAAATAAGCTCCGTTACATGCGGCGCTAAGCTAATGATACGTTTTGCTGGTTGCGTTAGATTGACTGTTCGCTTTCCATCATCAATGACTTGAAGCTGCGCATAACTTGTTGGAATAGCTGCGATGCTAAGTATGGCAGCGATCAGGCAGCGGTAATGTAGGGAACGTAAATGCATCATCAAATTGGTTTCAGTGTGAACTAAATTTCAAGGTTGTCGATCAAGCGGGTATTGCCTAACTTGGCAGCGCTCAACACCACCAAGGCTTCCTTGTTTGCTAAATCTTCTTCACTTGGTGCTTGTAAATCGACACGTTTGCGAACCGCAACATAATCTGCTTGCCATTGGCGCTTTGAGAGCGATTGCATGGCTTGATTTTCAATCTCTGAAATGTCAGTTCTTCCGCTGCGTACTTGATCGGCCACTTGATTTAAGACTTGATACAAGCTTGGCGCTTCAGCTCGCTCGGCGCTACTCAGATAGCCGTTCCGTGATGAGAGTGCCAAGCCATCATCGGCGCGGAAAGTTTCTGCAGCAATGATTTCCGTTGGCAAAGCAAATTGTTTGGCCATGTTTCTGATGATCATGAGTTGTTGGTAATCTTTTTTGCCGAACACCGCAACTCTTGG
>DLGN01000377.1 GCA_002482715.1 Oxalobacteraceae bacterium UBA7693 | reverse complement strand
CGACAATCGAACGCATGTCGCGAATATGTACACCTTCAATTAATAAGTTTTGCAAGACCTTCTGAATGACAGAAAGCGGCAATAAACGCGGGGTTAAATCTTCAATCATCTTAGGCGACTCCTTTGCCAGATGATCGAGTAACTGTTGAACCTCATGACGACCTAAAAGCTCTGCGGCGTTCGATGTAATCAAATGATTTAAGTGCGTCGCGATCACGGTTCCAGCATCTACTACGGTGTACCCCATTGCTTGCGCCTGTTCACGCATGGATGCCTCAATCCAAACTGCAGGCAATCCAAAGGCCGGATCAGTCGTAGGCATGCCTGGCAAGCTTCCAGATACCATGCCTGGATCAATTGCCAAAAATTGCCCCATGTTGGCATCGCCGGAACCAACTTCTACGCCTTTCAAGGCGATACGATATGAGCTTGGTTTTAATTCGAGATTATCGCGAATGTGTACTGGAGGAGATAAGAAACCGATATCTTGTGCAAATTTTTTGCGAATGCCTTTGATACGTCTTAGTAACTCACCACCTTGATTCTTATCAACCAAAGGAATCAGACGATAGCCCACTTCTAATCCTAAAGTATCAACTGGCAAAATATCCTGCCAGGTTGCTTCTTCCATTTCAGGTGCCGTGGGCATTGGAGCGGGTTGATCTGCCACCGGCACGGCCTCTGCACGCTTCTTCAGTAAATATCCAGCACCTGCCAAACTACCCGCCAAAAGGATAAAGGCGACATGTGGCATGCCAGGAATGATTCCCATGCCACCAATAATCGCGGCAGTGATATACATGACTTCAGGCTTAGAAAACAGCTGGTTAATAAACTGATTTCCAATATCCTGATCACTCGCTACGCGCGACACAACAATACCTGCAGCGGTGGAAATAATCAGCGAGGGAATCTGTGCTACCAAGCCATCACCAATCGCCAATAATGCATAAACCTTCGATGCTTCAGAAAAATTCATATCATGCTGAACCATGCCGACAATCAATCCACCAACCAGGTTAATAATTGTGACCAAAATACCAGCAACCGCATCACCTTTGACATACTTACTAGCACCATCCATCGCGCCATAAAATTCTGCTTCTTGCGCTACTTCAGTGCGGCGACGGCGAGCCTCATCTTCAGCAATTAATCCTGCATTCAAATCCGCATCAATCGCCATCTGCTTACCTGGCATTGCATCTAAGGCGAATCGCGCGCCGACTTCTGCGATACGTCCAGCACCTTTTGTCACAACCGAGAAGTTAATGATGGTCAAAATAATGAACACCACTATACCGACTGCATAGTTCCCGCCAATCAAAAAATGACCAAAAGCCTCAATCACTTTACCTGCGGCATCCGGACCATTATGTCCCTCAGTCAAGACCACACGAGTGGAAGCCACATTCAAGGACAAACGCAACATCGTGCTCACCAATAACACTGTTGGAAAAACCATAAAATCAAGCGGTTTAACGGTGTACAAACTAGTCAATAAAATGATGATAGCCAGTGCGATATTAAAGCTAAAGAAGATATCCAAAGCGAACGCTGGCAGAGGCAAAATCATCATCGCCAACATCATGACAATCAAAACTGGGCCAGCTAAGGCTCTGGTGCCAATCCCACTCAACCATGCGGGCAGTTTTAGCGAGTTCATACAGGTGCTCCTACTTCATTTGACAATGGATCCAATCCCGTCGGGACTTGAATATTTTTTGGTTCAATAGGCGCGATGCCGCCAGATTTACGATAAGTGCGTAATTGGAAAACATAAGCAAGAATTTCCGCAACTGCGGCATATAAAGATTCTGGAATTTCATCACCTAATTCAGTGTGCTTATAAAGCGCACGAGCCAATGGTGGCGCTTCCAAGATAGGCACATTATTTTCTTTGGCGAGCTCTCGAATCTTGGCAGCAACTGCATCGGCGCCCTTCGCAATGACGCGTGGCGCACCATTACTACCATCGGCATACTTCAGCGCCACAGAAAAGTGCGTCGGATTGGTCACAACCACATCCGCTGTCGGCACTTCAGACATCATGCGACGACGCGCCATTTCCCTCTGTTGTTGACGGATCTTCGCTTTGATTTGAGGATTACCATTTGCTTCTTTTGATTCTTGAATGACTTCTTGATGCGTCATTTTTAATTTTTCTGCATACGACCACATTTGATAAGGCGCATCAATCAATGCAATCAATACTAAACCGCCCACAATCGCAAGAAAACAGACGCCGAGCATATGCCCCATATGCGCACTCGCCTTATCTAAAGGTTCGTAGATCAAGCCGAAAATTGCATCTTTTTGCTGCGCCACCACCAGCCACGCAATCACACCCACCAAGATCGTCTTTAAAATTGCTTTCACTAATTCGATCGCCGATCTTGACGACACCATGTTGCCCATGCCGGTAATCGGATTCATACGTGAGAACTTCGGTTCCAAAGACTTGAAACTAAATAGCCAACCACCAATCAGCAAAGGTGATCCAAGTGCAGCAAGCAACAACAAGCCCGCGATAGGTAAAAATGCGAGCATGACATCGATCACTGAGTCGAGTAATTGCATCGTTAGAAAATTGGCGTCAAACGCGGCACTGCGCTCAAATGACAGACCACGCGCGAAATTTTTAGAGAGATTATGGAATAGTGTTTCGCCATAAAAATACAAGCCACCTCCCGCCGCTAACAACACAGTGCAGGTAGATAGCTCTCTTGAACGTGGTACATCGCCCTCTTCGCGCGCTTTTTCTAGTCTCTGGGGCGAAGCTGGTTCGGTCCGTTCTAATCCGCTGTCATCAGCCATATCTTCTGTCCAATTAGATCGAAATCTAAATTAATTACCTCAGGACAAATTATTCACGAAAGTGCTCATGGCAGATCGTTTGAATAGAATGGGATTAACCCCTTATTTCAAGAACAATAGAGATCTGAAATTAGTGGATGCAGAAATGAAAAAACTCAAACAACTGACAAATATCAATCGTTTGAGTTTTTTATGTGTAGCGAGTAAATGTGGCGAGAATAATTTTGCCTTATTTACTTAATTAAATAAGTTTTCTTTCAACCCACTCAATTGAGCCATAGATGAAGCCATCGACATTGATTTTAGACCGCAGCAGAAATATTTTTTGCCCACACGAGTGCGGAAAGGTGCGCTTTATTGACATCAACTGGAGAAACTTTCAAGGTCTCTGCAATGGAAGAAACCAACATACTGTTAAGCTCGCATGCTTCAGCCAAAGCTAGGAAAGGTCCGTATAGACCACTTCGTGAAACTAGCGCTTCAACCACAGGTTCAGGCAATTGTATCGTCGACAATACTTCTTCCATCGGAATACCCAACAGTCGATCTAACAGCGAAAACATACCTGCAACAAACAAGTTTTCAGCGTCACTCTTAGACATAAATGGCTGTCCGAGAATTTCAGCAAATCGACCGCGAACGATTGCGGTTTCCAATAAAACCGGTGAATTCCCACTCGTGCTCGCGGTAGCCAACAACAAAGAAAGCCAACGATAGAGCGGGCTATATCCTAAAATTGTAACAGCATGCTTTAAAGACTGTACTTCTGTGCGCAATCCAAAACCTGCTGAATTGATGTAACGAAGTAATTTGTAAGCGAGTGCCGCATCACGCTTTACAACGGTCTCTAATTGCTGAATATCAGCATTCTTACGAATCATTTCCATTAACTGGAGTATCGTCGTCTGCGTTGTATTCAAACCTTTTTGCGCAATATTTGGTCGTGGAGTTAAATGCAACTTTCCGACAAAACTAGATAAGCCTAATGCTGCACAAGCGTCAAAATCCTGCCAGTTACCAACATTGCGTGCAATCATTTGCACGTTAGATTGTTTCAATGCGGCGTACATTTTTGCCTGCGCACCCAAATTACTCGCATCAAGCTGAACTTCGAAGTGGGTAATCAGCGAGAAAAACGAGCGTTCAAGCGCAGAAATATCCGCATTTTTTAGACAAATTCCAAAGCCTAATGCACGCAATTCTTTAATCGCTGCAATGGATACTTCGTCGGCGAAATAACGCTTAGAAAATATGAGAACCGTATTTTTCGGGGAAAGTTGACGTAAGCCTTCCGCTTGTAACAAGCCAGGTACAGCCTCTAGAAAAATAACACTATCGCCAAGTAGAAAGCCTTTTTCCTCATCGTTCAATTCGTTCGCAACAAACGACATCAGAGCGCTTAATTCATCACTATCTAACTCTGCCGCTTTGACGTCATTTTGCCAAGACAATTGAAAACCAATCACGCGTTGTGAAGGGTCAAGCAGCGGCTCTCTAAGGATAAACTTTACATCACTCATAAATAATTAACTTCTCTAATGATTAAAATCCGAGACTTCCCAACAAATCGTTAAGCTAGCTTTGATAATTAAGGAACGCTGACTTGTTGTCTGGATTAACTTGAGCCTCGCTTTAACTAAGCATTCTGCAAAGCTAGCTGCTTCATTTGCTTCTAAATACTGACTTTAAAACTGCATCAATCGCTACTCAACATCATGTGACATATTCACTGCATTCACTACGCTAAAGCCTGTCCTCGACGACACATGCCAAATAGTCGTGAGCTGATCGACGTAAACTATTTTTTAACAAGCAGACAAATTGCAATCACACCAAGAGCTCATCAATTCATCAGCTCATACGGAGACGCGATTGCCAGCTCTCGTTACGCAATTTCAGTCGAAGAGCCTTCACAAAATTAAGCAGGTTTGCCTAATTTCTCAAAAATCTTTGAAAGCTTTTCATCGAGAGTTGCAGCCGTAAATGGTTTCACCACATAGCCGTTAGCACCCGCTTGCGCAGCAGCAATAATATTTTCTTTCTTTGCTTCGGCGGTTACCATTAACACTGGTAGTTTGGCTAACGCTGGATCAGCACGAATGTGTTGCAACATCGTGAGACCATCCATATTTGGCATATTCCAGTCGGAGATCACAAAGTCAAAATCACCACTCTTCAATTTTGCCAAACCAAGCGCACCATCCTCCGCTTCGTCAACATTGGAATATCCGAGTTCTTTCAACAAATTACGCACAATCCGGCGCATTGTCGAAAAATCGTCAACTACTAAAAATTTGAGGTTTTGATCAGCCATAACTTACTCCATAAATTCACAAAGGACCGTAGTGCATATTATCGGTTATATAGACATCATTTAGTACTTCATTTACTTCCGTTACCACATTTTTTATTTTAAACACGCAATGCCCGACTGCCATGCTGGTCTAAATACTGCAATACTCTGTGCGGCAATTCATTCAAAGGTGCGATTTCATTAACAGCACCAACGGCAATTGCCTCTCTCGGCATACCAAATACTACACAGCTTGCCTCGTCTTGCGCAAAATTAAATGCTCCGGCATTTTTCATTTCAAGCATGCCTTCAGCACCATCCTTCCCCATGCCTGTAAGTATCACGCCAACCGCATTCTTGCCAGCATATTTTGCAGCAGATCGAAATAAAACATCAACGGATGGTCGGTGTCTGTTGACAGGAGGTCCATCGTTAATTTCAGTCACATAATTCGCACCGCTTCGGGCAAGTAATAAATGCGAATGTCCAGGGGCAATATACGCATGCCCTGGCAAGATCCGCTCTCCACCCTCTGCTTCTGAAACGGATATCTTACACAATCCGTCCAAACGTTTTGCAAATGATTTGGTAAACCCCTCTGGCATATGCTGCGTAATCAAAATACCAGGACAATCGGATGGCATTTGACTCAAAAAATTCTTAATCGCTTCTGTGCCACCAGTAGAGGCACCAACAATAATCAATTTTTCACTACTGATCAGTGGATTACGAACAGAGGGTAATACAGAAGTCGCATGCGCGCCCACTGCACTTGTGGCAACCGATCTTGCACGAATTTTTGCTTTTGATGCAGCGCGAATTTTGTCCGTAATAATATGTGCATATTCCAACATACCACTTTGAATTGACAACTTTGGTTTTGTAACAAAATCAACAGCGCCTAATTCTAAAGCCCGCATCGTAATTTCAGACCCTCGCTCAGTCAACGATGAAACCATAATGACCGGCATTGGGCGAAGTCGCATCAATTTTTCTAAAAAATCGAGCCCATCCATTTTGGGCATTTCCACATCTAAAGTTAAGACATCTGGATTACATTGCTTAATCAACTCGCGTGCAACTAACGGGTCTGGCGCAACCCCCACCACTTCCATATCACTTTCGGCACGAATAATCTCACTCAAAATACTTCGTATTAGTGCAGAATCATCAATGATTAATACTTTAATTTTCATTCTG
>DLGN01000169.1 GCA_002482715.1 Oxalobacteraceae bacterium UBA7693 | reverse complement strand
CCCGATTCGAGCATGTCATCCGAATCTGAACTTCCCTCATCCCCAACCCTTCTCCCGCTAACGGGAGAAGGGAGTACGTTTGTAAATATTTGAAAGATTGGAAAAAACATGAGCATCGCTGTCAATCAATTACAAAAACGCTTCGGCAATTTCACCGCCTTAGATAATGTGTCTTTAGATTTTCCGAATGGCGAATTAACGGCATTGTTGGGACCATCTGGCTGCGGCAAAACTACTTTGTTGCGCATCATCGCTGGCTTGGAATATGCGGACAGTGGTCAGGTTTTGCTGGATGGTGAAGACGCCTCAAATCAACATGTGCGTGAACGTCAAGTCGGTTTTGTGTTTCAACATTACGCCTTGTTTAAACACATGACGATTTTTGAAAACATTGCGTTTGGCTTGCGCGTGAAGCCACGTCATTTGCGTCCATCTGAAGCGCAGATTAAAGAAAAAGTGACTAAGTTATTAGAACTGGTGCAGCTCGATTGGTTGGCGGATCGTTCCCCGCCACAGCTCTCAGGTGGACAACGTCAACGGATCGCTTTAGCGCGTGCCTTGGCGGTTGAACCACGAGTCTTGTTACTGGACGAACCCTTCGGCGCTCTCGATGCCAAGGTACGTAAAGAGCTGCGCCGCTGGTTACGCCGCTTGCATGATGAGCTGCATGTGACCAGTATTTTCGTCACCCATGATCAAGAAGAGGCGCTTGAGGTCGCAGACAAAATCGTGGTGATGAATCACGGCAAAGTCGAACAAGTCGGTGCACCGAACGAAGTCTATCAACATCCTGCCACACCCTTTGTTTATGGATTTTTGGGAAATGTGAATCTGTTTCATGGTCGCGTGCACGAAGGCGTATTGGATGCTGATGGTGTTGCCTTTGATGCGCCAGGACATGCTGATACCAAAGACGCGGTTGGCACTGGCTATGTGCGTCCACATGAATTAGATATTGATCGCTATACGGCCGGTGCAACCGGTTTGGTGGTGAAACTACGTCGTGTGCATGGCATAGGCCCACTCGCGCAATTGGAGTTAGTACGTGAAGATAATGGTCAAATTGTGGAAGCCATGATTAGTACCGAACGCGCCGTGCATTTGAATCTGCAAGTTGGCGAAGCCTTGGTTGTGAAACCAAAACGCTTGCATGTGTTCGTCGATAATGTGAATGCCTAGGAACGATTATGAACTTTCAACAATTACGCTCCATACGTGAAGCTTGCCGTTGCGGTTATAACTTAACCGAAGTGGCGAATGTTTTATACACCTCGCAACCAGGCGTCAGTCGTCAGATTCGTGAAGTAGAAGAAGAATTAGGCGTCGATATTTTTGAGCGCAACGGCAAGCGATTGACTGGCTTGACCGAGCCGGGCAAAGGTATCTTACCCATCATCGAACGACTGCTACTAGAAGCCGAAAATTTACGTCAAGCGGGTAATGATTACTCTGATCAAGCGCGTGGGACTTTAGCGATTGCAACGACGCATACGCAAGCACGTTATGTCTTACCGAAAGTGGTACAACAATTTCGCTTGGCATTTCCCGAAGTGCGTATCGCTTTACAACAAAGTGCACCAGAGCACATCGCAGAATGGGTATTGTCAGGCAAAGCCGATATCGGCATTGCAACCGAAGGTTTGTCGGCATTCAAAGATCTCGTGTCTTTCCCTTGCTATGAATGGAACCATGTGGTCGTAGTGCCGGATGGGCATCCATTACTGGCGCATGAGACATTGAGTTTAGAAGATCTCGCCAATTATCCTTTGATTACCTACGACGTTGGCTTCACTGGCCGTGGGCATATTGACGATGCCTTTAAGCGCGCTGGCTTGCGCACCGATATCGTATTGACCGCGATGGATTCCGACGTGATTCAACAATACGTGTCACTAGGATTGGGCGTCGGTTTGGTCGCGTCAATGGCGATAGAATCAGGTAATGAAAACCAACGTGCGCAAGGTCTGCGAACGATCTCGGCTTCGCACTTATTTCAATCGAATGTGACGCGTTTAGCAGTTCGGCGCGGTGCTTATCTACGTACCTACACTTACGATTTTATTCAAAAATTTGCACCAAGCTTAAGTCGTGAAGATATTCGTGTTGCGCTAGTCGAACAAGAAGTTTGAACTTCAGCACATAAGAAAACACCGCTCACTTCGAGGAAGTTGAGCGGTGCGATATGATTCATTGCGACTGCAATGAGGATAGAACTATTAGTAGAAACGATGGCGAATAGATGCTTCGATTCCTTCAGCGTTCAACCCACATTGCGCCAATAACAGCGCCGGATCGCCATGATCGACAAACTTGTCTGGCAAACCTAAGATTAACACTGGCTTGGCAAGTCCAGCTTCTGCTAGTGCTTCGGCAACAGCGGAGCCAGCACCACCCATCGTGCAGCCTTCTTCAACGGTCACAAAGGCATCGTGGCTAGCAGCTATTTCTTTGATCATGTCGGTATCAAGTGGTTTGATAAAGCGCATATTCACCACAGTCGCATCGAGTGCTTCTCCCGCCAGCAAAGAAGGATGCACCATAGAACCGAAGGCAAGAATCGCGATCTTCTTGCCTTGGCGTTTCAATTCAGCTTTACCGATAGGCAGCGCCGTCAATTCTTTTGCGATAGCAGCGCCAATTCCCGCACCACGTGGATAGCGAATCGCCGCAGGACCGGGATATTGATAACCAGTGGTGAGCATTTGACGGCATTCATTTTCATCACTCGCAGCCATCACCACCATATTCGGGATGCAGCGCAAGTAAGCAAGATCATAATTTCCCGCGTGAGTTGCGCCATCTGCACCGACTAAGCCAGCACGATCCAAGGCAAAGGTCACATCTAAATTTTGCAAAGCGATATCGTGAATTAATTGATCGTAAGCACGTTGCAAAAAGGTTGAGTAAATTGCGACGACAGGTTTTAAACCCTCAGTTGCCAAGCCACCAGCGAATGTCACTGAGTGTTGTT
>DLGN01000182.1 GCA_002482715.1 Oxalobacteraceae bacterium UBA7693 | reverse complement strand
TGCCTTTAACGACAGGTGAATATTTAGAATGGGGCGATCCAAATAATAAGGCAGCATACGATTACATGCGCAGCTATTCTCCCTACGACAATATTGAGAAAAAAGCTTATCCAGCGATGTTGGTGACAACGGGTCTGAACGACAGTCAGGTCATGTATTGGGAACCAGCAAAGTACGTTGCGAAATTGCGTGCACACAAAACAGACAACAATCCTTTGCTGNNCATGGCGGCGCTTCAGGTCGTTATGATGCAATCAAAGAAGGCGCGTTTAACTTTGCATGGATGTTGTCGCAATGGGGTATTAAGGAGTAGGCTTTGGACTGGCGTGAGATATCTACACAAAGTTAACAATTCAGAGGTATTGAATTCCTAAAATTTAGGAATCAAAAAAATTTGTTAAAGTTCTCACGTACATGAACAAACAACACAGGGAAATCCAACACGGATTTCCCTGTGTTTTTTTATTTGTGCAGCTGACTTTTACCTACAAGGGCTAGCACTTTTGCAGCGATCTGAATCAATGTACTGATCTGTTTAAACCAGCTCAACTAGCGAATGAAGGCATCAAAAAAAAATCAATGAATCATTAAATTAATGTACATTTATAATGTCAACATGAAATGATAATATTAAAGTTATCGCAAACGAAAATATCCTTCGTTGTGATTTTCGTCGATAAATTCAATCTATTTTTACATGGGAAACTTAATGCAAGATTCTTTTTTTTATGACAGCGTGGTTTCAACTGCTGTGTTGCCGGTATCAACATTTTCAGTCGAAACCAATTCCACACAAGCAAGCTCAACTGAAACTATTTCGCAAGACACTTCAATAGCAAGTATCTTAGAGCAGCTTCAATCGATTACATCATCTGCAGAGAAATTGGCGCTAGAAAACACCAACTTAGAGCTAAGTTTATTAATTGAACCTACCTATCCTCCCGATGACGATACGAGCCCTAAATCAGAGGCTGCAATTCATGGCATTAGCGTAAAGCCCGGCGTAAATTTGAATAATTTGGGCAGAGAAATTGTTGCGACTTTTTCTTCAGTAGCGGCAGCATTCTCTAGTGTGGGTGCCACGCCAGTAATTACATCAGCAAATGACGGAACACATATGCCAGGTTCACAGCACTATGTGAATCAAGCGATCGACTTACGCGCAAATAATATTTCAAGCAGTTCTGCCAATACCATAGTCAATGCACTAAGAACCTCACTCGGGTCCAGTTATTTTGTTCAATATGAATCATTTCCTTCCAATCCAACAAATAATCACATTCATATCCAAACAGTGAAGAAATAAACTATCTTTTATCAGGTATCTGAAATTTCCCTCCCGAGCAATATTCACACAATCTCAATTATTGTTCGGGATTTATGCAAATCAAATCATTGTTATGTGAACTCACTATGAATAATTCCATTCTGAAATCTATTTACTGTATTGCCATCAGCTTAATTTTTTTAGGTTTTACTTGGCCAAGTAGTGCATCAGAAAAAAATACTTATCTACCAGCAGGTTGGTCTATATTGCCAAAAGAGAAATCCACTAAAGATGGAAACGTGGAGATAGAAGGATTCTTTTCTGGTTCTACAATAAAAGCAAAAGCGATACTGGTCGAAAACAAAGCTACGAACACATTTGGATTGGCCGTTGTAACGCGCCCAAATCAGATCGCAATGATTGTTAAAACTTTCAAAGACATTGTCGCGAACCCACCAAGTCTGAGTGTGATCAAACCAGGTAAATATCATCCGACATGTTTACCAGAAGTGAAAAAATGCAGCGCGATTACTGTAAAAAATCAGGCTATTGGTCTGACTTTTGAAGAGGCCAGTGGTCAAATAATTTACTTTGACAAAAATAAATTCAAAGTAGTGCATGTCACCGACTAGACAAATCTTCCACTGCTCCTTAATTGAACTTTTTTCATCAAGCTTTAATGTCTTCTCGATACCTCCGAACAACCGTCGCGAGCAGTCGAAGCTTGAATTGAGAAACGCACCAATACTAGAGCACAGTGAGCATCGCAGATTCAAAATTCGTCCGCGCAGAGGCTTCTTTTTAGTACGACTATGTCGGAATGGGTTGACTGTATGGCGATGCCAAATCGACGACCAGCTTTATCCTCAACTTTGAAGCTGCTAAGCAATTTCTAAACTTCGAATAAAAATGAGCATCTTTGTCAGTGTAGCGTCATATTGCGACGACCTATTAGATTCCACCATCGAGTCGATTTTTCAGCAAGCAGACAATCCTAACGAAATTTTTGTTGGAGTTATTGATCAAAACTTTCAACGAAATATACGTATTTCTATGTCAAAGTACGCTCATCATGTCCGCTACGTGCATATCGATTTTCGAGAATCACGTGGCGTTTGCTGGGCACGAAACCTTGCAAGCACTTTATATCAAAATGAAGATTGGTATTTTCAAATCGATGCCCACACTCTGTTCGATAAAGCTTGGGATAGCTACCTCATTTCGCTTGCCAAATCCTGCCAACACATCAACAGCAAAGTGATCCTGTCATCATATCCAAATCCGTTCATTATTGAGAACGGCCAGTTTAAAAAGAAACCTATCTGGGACCGCTTAATCGTTCATGCACTTGATGCCAACAGTTCATTCAATGAAAATTCAGCATTTCTACAGTTCAGAGGAATAAGTATTGATAGACATGAGCCAATAATTGGCGGTCATTTAGCAGCTGGAAATATTTTTGCACGAGGTGACCTATTTCACGAAGTTCCCTATGATCCTTTTCTGTACTTTCGTGAAGAAGAACAATCATTGTCAGTGCGAAGCTTTACGCATGGTTGGAGCATTTTTCACTACGCTAATATTCCGGTGTATCACCTCTATTCCCAAGCGAATGCCGTAGATAAGTCAAAAACCTTGCATTGGGATATGACACATCAGGAACAAAGAATAAATAACTGCTGTGTAAAATACAATGAAATCTCGAAAGCACGATTCAACATCCTTATGTCTGATTCCAGCAATTTAGGAATTTATGGGCATGGTCAGGTGCGCACGCTAACGGACTATGCTGCATGCTTTGGCATTGACTATATTCAAAGACAAATATCTCCAATTGCCTACGTACATAATCAGGATAGATAAAACAAAAATTTACTGAATCACAAATGAGCGCAATTCTCAATGTAAGCCGAATCCGATTGAGCATCTATATGTTCATTAAACTTCTAGCACGCTCAATATTACGATTCTTTTTCACAGTTTTCCAATGCCAGCCTTCGAGCTGGCATTTTTTTTGCATGAGAGTTACAGCGTGCGAATTTAAAACAACGACTATTAAATAAATATTGATAAAAATAGACTTTTATTTGCTCATACATTACTCTCCATTGCCAAACAATGCTTAAAAAGCTTGACTTAAAAATATAAAATTTCATATCTTCCGGGAGCATCACATGAGCATCGCAACACAAATCAAAACTTGGGCTGGCAATAATCTTCCTTTTATCTTTGCCATCTTACGCACCGTCAAACCAAACCTGGTACTCAAAGAATTTGCCTTGATCACGCGTTTTAGTGATGTACAGGAAGCGCTATCGCGTCCGAATGCGCTGGGTGTAACTTACGCAGAAAAGATGGGCAAGATTACAGCAGGAAGTAATTTTTTTCTGGGCATGGACGACACACCAAGCTATACCCGCGATGTATCAAATATGCGCCTAGTAGTGCGGCGCGCAGATGTTAGTCAAATCATCACCCCCATGGTCGAGCAATTTGCGCAACAGCTGGTCAATAGGGCCACGGGTAAAATAGAAATGGTGAGTCAACTCAGTAGCATCGTCCCCTGCCAATTCAGTGCAGCGTATTTAGGAATTGCGGGTCCTAGCCAGCAAGAATTATTTGACTGGACCAGCAGCATGTTTGCCTATCTGTTTTACCCAAATAATCCGCCAGAAGTCGATCAAGCTGCGCTCACCAATAGTGTAAAAACATGTGCCTATCTCGATCAACTCATTGCACAACGAAAACAAGCAGCGGAATCTGACACAAACATCGATGACATCATTGGCCGTTGCTTACAACTACAGGCAAGTGGTACACCGGGGATGAGTGATCTGGAAATCCGTAACAATCTCATTGGTATCATCATCGGTTTGATGCCAACAACCTCCAAATGTGCTGTTTTAGTGATTGATTATTTACTCGACCATCCAGCATTACTCGCCCAAGCGCAAGCCGCGGCACTACAAGATGACAATGAAAAACTCCGGAAATTTATGCTTGAAGCTTTGCGTTTTAATAGCTTTGGTGCAGGGATCTTTCGGATTGCGAATGAAGATTACGTGATTGCTAGCGGTAGCATGCGCTCCAAAAAAATCAAGAAGGGCACGAAGGTTTTAGTCGCTTTACAATCTGCCATGCTAGACGGCCGCGAACTCGATGATCCAAAATCTTTCCGCCTTGATCGTCCTGATTATCAATACATGCACTTCGGCTACGGCATGCATACCTGCTTTGGACAATACATCAATATGGTGCAAATTCCGATGATCGTAAAATCCTTGCTTCGTTGTAAAAACTTACGCCGAGCCGCAGGTGAAGAAGGCAAAGTACGCTATCAAAACAGTTTTCCTGTCAGCCTGCATCTGGAATTTGATCCAGCATCTTGAACATTTTTCTTGATGCTTTTTTGCATCAGTAATACCTCAATTGTTAAATGACGAAGTAAAGCAAATTGAAAGTGCCAGATCATGCATAACAAGCACCAGCTCATGCGAGAGGTTTTCCAAGCAGAACTTGAAGAAATCAATAAGCGCAAATTCTTAGATAGTGATGGCAATCTGATCAACCGTCACGAACAAGAACTCGTCGATTTTGATCGCATCTTACTTCCTGCGGAAAAACGCTCGTCAATTCTCAACGAAGTGCTTGATGAAATCAACAACACACAAGCGGCATGGAACGCGGACAACACTGTGGCCCATCGCGGCTTGGTCGGTTTAGCGTTCTCTGGTGGTGGCATACGTTCAGCGACGGTGAACCTTGGCATCTTGCAAGGCTTGCGTAAAATTGGCTTACTCAGGGCGGTCGATTATTTATCCACAGTATCTGGTGGCGGTTACATCGGTTCTTGTTACAGCGCGGTGCAAGCGCTGGAGGCTAAGCAATTGGATGCGAATAATGCATACAAGCTCGATGACATCAAACAAACACAGACACACGACGCATTGTTCGGACATCAGCCTGGCGTGCCAGAAAATGCAGTATTTCGGCACTTACGGAATAATGCCAATTACATGGCGCCTGGCGGCATAATCGATGTCCTGCGCGTGCCTAGCGTGTTCTTGCGCGGCATGGTGATTAATTTTTTAATCGTCTTCCCCTTACTACTCATCTTGGCGGCAATCAGCGTCTTATTGATGTCTACAACATGGGACGTGCGCCAGCAACTTACATCGTTGTTGAGTCAATTCCATTTACCAATCACTGAGAAATTTGCAATCACGCTATCCATACTCTATGCAACGATAGCAATCTATCTTGTATCTCCTCTAGCAAATATGATGTTGCAAACAAAGCGGGCAACATCAAAACCTGGACTTCAAACCAACTCCAATGGCGTCAACGATATCAACAATGTGGGCTGGAATAATCGAAACAAAGCAACCCGTTTACTGGGCTGGTGTATTGCGGCAATTTTTATCAGTGCGGCCATTGAATTACAGCCCATTGCAATTGCATTGTATGGAAGCGAAGTTGATCGTCGATTGAGTTTTCAATCGCTGGTACTATTAGGTAGTTTTTCTGCATTCGGCCTGAGCTTCTTAGCTGCTAAGCTCTTACCCAAAATAGCCAGTCTGGCATCACGCATGACGATCTACATCTTAGGTCTGATCGGCTTTGCTGTCTTCTGGTTGTTCTATCTGCATTTATGCAATGACTTACTACGTGCAAGCCAATTGCAGCAGAGCGGTTTTACGTGGATTAGTCCACTCGGTTTTATCAGCATCGCCTTCATTTTATCGGTGATCAATCATTTCACCAGCGACATCAACTTCACCAGTTTCAGCTGTTTTTATCGTGATCGTCTAAGTAAAGCATATATTTTTGGTTTAGATCGAGACGGCAAAATTCAACAGGCAGACGATCTCAAGCTATCCGAATTAGATTCGACATTTGCTCCCTACCATTTGCTCAATTGCACCTTAAATTTGAGTCGCACCAGCCAAGCCTATTGCGATGACAGACGAGGTGATTTTTTCTTCTTCAGTAAACGTTTTATTGGTAGCGTCAGCACAGCTTATTGCGCCACGGAAGAATTAGAAGCACAAAACCCAGAACTCAATCTAGCAACCGCCATGGCGATTTCAGCCGCCGCCGTCGCACCCAATTTAGGCAAGAGTACGATCAAGCCATTAGTCTTTATTTTAGGCATGCTCAATATTCGCTACGACTATTGGCTAGCAAACCCAGCTTGGATCAACAACAAAAGAACAATTGATAGCAGCCCCGGCTCCAGTTATTTCTTACGCGAACTCGCCAGCAATCTTAATGCTGAAACCGCCTACATCAATTTAACCGATGGCGGCCATATTGAAAATCTCGGTATGTATGAATTGATACGACGTGAATGTCGATTGATTATTGCGGGTGATAGTGAAGAAGATTTAGGCCTTACTTTTTCTAGTCTGGCAGATGTGATCCGTTTAGTACAAATTGACTTTGGTGTCATTATTGTGATGGATGGACTAGATGCGATTCGTAACGGCAAACAGCATTATGCGATTGGGACTATTTATTATTGTAATGAGAAAGTCGGCAAATTAATTTACCTGAAGACTTCTTTAATCGGTGACTTTAGTCTGCGTGATAGTTTGGCTCCTGATGCCTATCTATCCTCACACTTACGCGATGACGACTTGGGCTTTGATCATAATGCCTATATCGCACATTACAAAACACAAGATCCAAGCTTCCCGCATCAATCGTCGGCGAATCAATTTTATGATGAAACACAATTCGAATGCTATCGCTCATTAGGATTTCAGATTGCGACCAATTCGCTAGGACGTCGCTGAACATTCTTAGAAATGTTTGAGTAGCAAAGCCATCATGTCCACATGTGACCGATCATTCAAATGCTTGAGTGATCGAAGTTTGCCGCCTTGTGCAGAATTCTGCACAACCTGATGACCTTCTTGATGAGTGCACCTCGCTTAGGAATCTTCATCCGATATTTCTTCACACGTAATCACAAATGAGCTTACGTGTAATGCAAATAAAAACCTGCTTTTTTTGAGCTTCGCCAGCCAGCAATAGCCACAAATAGCCACAATTTTATTTGGCACAAAAAATGCTAAAGCATCTATACGAGCAGATATCGCTTCTCAACTAACAACACAATCAGCTAGCGATTCTTATCGTTTTGTTTTGATAGTTCTAAGAAAATTGGGGGAAGTTCAAATGCCAAATCAAAGTATTGTGGTGCAGGCAAATCAAACTTGGTCAGATACAGGAATACTCATCGCTGCGAACAGCGCAGTCACGATCAGTTTTCAAACTGGTGCGTGGACTGCGGATCCGCAAACAAATCAACACCAACTATACGGCCCTGCTGGCAACGCACAAATTATTATCCCGCCAACGCAAGCACGCTATCCTTTAGTGGGTGCGCCTATGGGCGCTCTCGTCGGGCGAATCGGTGACAATCCGGCATTCTTAATCGGTGCGGGGCCAACTGAATTACCCACTGGTCAAAGCGGGAATTTAGCACTATGCATTAACGATGATATCCACGCGGCTTATGGTTTAGGGCTGGCAGATAATCTGGGAGCGATTAGCGTCTTCATTTATAACAGCAACACGCTACCAGATTTATCAACGGCACTGGTCCACGAACCAGCACAAACGTTTCCAGCTGCACCCACAACGACTTTGGGGCCACTTGAATATTTCATCGGGACTTGGACTAATAAGCTCACGGACACCGATGGCCTTCCCTACTCCTACAATGTCATGCCCTTACCGCAGGTCGACCCCAGCTCGCCGACTGGCTACATCTTAAAAAACTTTGCTTATTACGAAGAACTTACTTTCAGTGCGATACATGGTGGCGCGCCCAATCGAGGTGGATTAGGCACACAAAATTGTAACGTTTTGTTTTATGAGCAGCGGGTGTATTTTGCCGAAGGGCCAAACAAGAACGCCTTGGTACACGCGGAAAACGGATCGCTGCTATTCATCAATGATCAGCTACAAATACTCGGCCCCTATGGCAATGGTGATCAAGCTGGCATTGGTAACCGAACTATTAGCAACAGTGCCCCACCAACGCAGCGATTTAATATTATCAAACAAGTTTCTGTACCGCACGGGAATTCAATTTTGGCTGCGGGCACGTATCAAAAACAGGCAGGTGCGCCAATTATTCCAGCGCTTTCCACATTACCCGAAGGCGTGGTGACAACACAGTATTCACAGATGGATCCGGTTGCGAATCCTAATCCAAGCTATACACTCAATCCCAATCAAGCTTTAGCAGATGCATTACTTGCAGCACCTGTCACAGCATTTTTCACACTCAATGTCAGTAGCAAGAACGGCAGTGGCGCGGTCACCAATATCGGCTTCGAACAACAACATGCGAATGTCGAAATGTATTCCTGTACTTACTGGTTAGAGGCATTAAACAATGCCGCAGAATTCACCCAGCTCCAATATTCACAAACCATACTGATGCGCTTGCCAATAGGCGATGGTTTTGTTGATTTTCCACATGTTACAAGCAATACCTTAACTAAGACCTAGGGCATGTTGACCTAGTCAAAACCACATTAGCTTCCACAAAGTACCTCCACACTTCACCGCTATATTTATGCAGAAAGGTTCTACGATGTCTTCTAAGCCTACCCACAATGCGCAACAGTTTCCTGCAGATCGTTCAGCACTGCATCAGTTGTTGCAACTTGCCGTTGAGGTCGAATTGTTCACCATCCCGCTATACATGTCCTCGCTTTACTCTATACGAGGTATGTATCCAAGTTCGTCTACCAGCCAAAATCTGTGGCCGGGAATAAGGCCAAACCCGAATGTTAGCAGTCCAAATCAGTATGCTTACAATGCCATTTTTAGCGTCTATATACAGGAAATGCTGCATCTGCAATTGGCCAGCAATTTATGCACTGCCGTTGGTTTCACACCAAAATTTCCCGCACTTGATTACACCTCAATTGGTAGCTCAATTCCTTGCATCGGCGATTTAAAAACAGTAAAGGGATATGAGGATGTACAAGTAAAACTTGGCCCGCTAGACCGCAATCAAATCAAACTATTTTTAGCGATTGAGATGCCCGACTGGGAAGCGAACAACGACGGACATCTGCGCCCTGCCACACCATTTCCCACAGACGCTGGTGGAAAGCCAGTGATGCCATCAGCATTTGGTTCTATCGGGCACTTGTATCACTGTATAGAACAGTATTTTGACATCATGTATGACGACAAAATGAGCTTATGGGAAAAGCTATTCACACCCAATTCTGTGCAAGTTGACATGTTCAATTTCAAATCAGCTAATGCGCAACACCCTGCCAGAGAGTATCCGCTTTTTCCAGTCACAATCCCCAGCGATGCGACAGCAATACAAGCCCGTAAAACCGCACAGGAAATGATCAAGGCAATTCTTGATCAAGGCGAAGGTGCGCAAGCCAATTCAGAGGTGCCGAACCGCTTTGTACCCGCCGAAAAAAGAATGGAGAAAGACGAAAGTAAAGGCAATGCCATCGTCCGCGCACAATGGGATAAGCAAAGTCACTATGATCGTTTTGCGCTAGTTGCGTCTTGGTTGGATATGATAGAAACTTGGCCAAGCTGGCTAGCGACGCGCCCTGCAAATGCAGCGTGGACGGCGGACGAATTACTGCTTGAACCGCAAGAAGCAACACCAGCGGAACTCGCTGCGGCACAAGCCCGAGCAGATGCCATGAACAATCCAGCTACCGCTGCAGAAATAGATAATGCACTAAGTCATAGTTATTGCAATTTATTATCTGCGATCGAATCAAGTTGGAGTAACGCGAAAATCAGCTTTCCCGCTGCTGCTATGCAAGCCTTATCGACCCGCGTTGCGACCGTGTGGGCCACTGGTGGTGCGCCTAGCTTTACGCCAGTGACACCGAATGTCATCGGCAGTAACGCACATGCTTGCCAAGGTCTGGACCCCAACTCACCGGGAGCCAATAGTTGTGCCAATGCGGTAATTCATACTTGCGCAGGCTCAAATAGTTGCGCTAATCAAGGTGGATGTGGTTATCCACCCGCTGAAAGTTTACCGGATTTCAATTCAGCCGCAGGCAACGGAGGATGCGGTGCACCGATTCCAGATGCACAGATTTTTCATGGCACCAATCCACCAGTGTCGGTCGATGGCAGCCAAATCAGTGCCACCAATGGACAAAGTGTTTACGACACGGCTTGGCAGGTTTTTCAGGCTCGATTTGCAAGTAATCCCGCCGTCAAAAATGCCCAAAAACCCGTACCCAATAATTTGCGTATCGTACTCCCACCAAGTTAAGCGCTGATCATATTTGCGTCATATTCTGATTACTATGTACGATAAAAAATCATCGGAAAAGCTGAACGCCTACGCAACTCCCATGCCCAATCTTGGGTATGGGATAGGACTACGCCATTGCCATTTTCAAGATGTACTGCAATATCAAGCAGGGCAAAAAATTAGTGGGCACTATGCGCCTGATTGGTTAGAAGTGATCACAGAAAACCTAATGGATGATCATGGTCACACACGTCAGATGCTGCGCCGTATTGCTGCGATCTATCCATTGGTTTTCCACGGCGTTTCACTCTCTATTGGTAGCAGTGAGCCACTCAACTTCACCTACCTAGATAAACTTAAAAATTTATGTGAAGAGTTTTCACCGGTTTGGATATCTGATCATTTATGTTGGACTGGTATCGGCAGCATCAATAGCCATGATCTATTACCAATGCCATTACATCAAACCAGTTTAGATCACCTGATCTCAAGGGTTCATCAGGTGCAAGACTATTTAGGAAGACGTTTGATTTTAGAGAACCCGAGTAGTTATCTACATTACCTGGAATCCGATATCTCCGAATGGGATTATCTGAATGCGCTGTGCGACGCAACTGGCGCGGGGATACTCTTAGATGTCAATAATGTCTATGTTTCTGCATTCAATTTAGGTTTCGACCCACGTGACTACATTCAACATATCACGCCAAAACACATCGTACAAATCCATCTCGCTGGCCCTCGTCATTGCGGCACGCACATCATTGATACACATGATAGTCCAGTGCCCGATATCGTCTGGCAGCTATACACTGAACTAATTCAGAGGACTGGTTTAGTCAGTACTTTATTGGAATGGGATGCGAACATTCCTGATTTTGCAACACTGATGAATGAACTCGCAAAAGCGCGACAACAATTATCATCGACAACATCAACCGAATTTGCTGAACAGACATTCAGCAAGGAGTTCAACACCGATCCATTGCTGGCAGCGAGTCTATGCGCATGAGTATCAAACACTTGCAGCAACAAATGCTAGCGCATATCACTGGCACACCTGGTGCTGAGTTTATGCAAGCTGAACTTATGCATGCTGATTCAGACAAAAAGACATCTGAAAATATTCAAACGCATCAGTTATTACGCCCCAATAGCTATTTAAATCCCACGCAAGCGCTGGCCATTTATCAACGCGCATTTACCGCACGCCTACTCGATTGTCTGCGAGCCGATTTTCCCATCTTACGACAACATTTAGGTGATCAATTATTCCATCAATTTGCAACAGAATATCTCAAGGCATTTCCACCAAATTCCTATAGCTTGTTTGATCTAGGCGAACACTTTGCGGATTACCTCCAACAAACTTGCCCCGATCTCAGTTCGCTCGATGAAGCGGATCAGATGATTTATTTACTGCCCATAGAAATCGCAACAGCAGAACGCATGCGGGTATCAGCTTTACGTGCCAAAGGCACAGAGGGATTGACGCTGCTTGAACCTGATTATCATCATCTTCCACAACTAAAAAGAATCTCTCTGACATCGCCCGAGGTCTGTAGCGTGATGACTGCACAAGCAAGCTTGCTTCACTTACTCAATCAAAATAGCATTGAACAAAACAGCGAGGGCTGTCGTCGCATTTACCTTGCGATAAGCCGCTGCAATTATCGTGTTACCACCGATCCGATTGAGCAATGGCAGTATGATTTTTTGCGAGTCCTGAACGAAGCCCATCCATCATCGATTTTCCTTGAAGACCTGATCGCACGGCTAGCAAACAGATTTCGATACGAAGTCGAGATTATTTATGCGCGCCTGGCACTTTGGCTACCAGTGGCAATCAGTCGTGCTTATATCGTTGTCGAGTCGAATAACGGCGAACATACTGACGCAATTACATCGACAAGAAAATAAGCACACCGCAATCTACGTTAGAACATATTAGGATGATCCAATCATCGTCATATGAGGCGCCATACTGATTAGCGCATTTTTCTATTCGCCAGAAAAGTAAGGGTGAAAATGCCCATAGTTCGGTGCTATCATGCACGCAAGTTCTTTTGTCATCGTTTCCTTATGCAACCTTCTGATCCTCGTTCTGATCTGGTGCTTGTAAAACAAATGGGTTGCTGGTATCGCTAGCAATTTGCTGGTTCATCTTTACCCTTTCGGTGAAATTTAAAACAATGGTAATTTGAATTGAATATGCTGGAATAGCAATCAAATATTTTCTGGTCAGATTCTAGTGTTTGATCTCAATAATTTGACTAAGCGAGAGTTTGAAATCCTTTTTTGCTTATTGCCACATTGCGATTAATAGTTTCATGTCCTCGTAAAAAAGGTGTCTCAACACGATACTAGTCGCGGAAAATTTATCCGCTGTCCAAGGCATGTGGAGGACGTTTTCTTGTAAAATGGAAAAGTACGCTTATGCGAATCTACTCCCTGAATCTACTCCCTGTCTGGCTATGCGCCCTGCAAATAAACTCAAACTCAGTATCGCGATTCTGTTCTTACTCTGTCTATTTACTTATTTAGACCGACCATTTCCCACATCACGCACGGTCTATGACAGCGTGCCAATGCCAACCGCAAGTGAAGGCAATCTTCAAGCAAGTTTTGAATTTCTGTCAGCGGACAAAAAGAATGCGCAATCTTGGTCATTGCCCAACTACATAGCGGCGGTCACCGCAGAACATCCGCAAAAAACTGGTGCTTATATTTTAGAAAATGGATTTGAAGCCCTGCTTGCTCGCGCCTGGCTTGCCGATCATGCGACGACCAGTATCGAGGTGCAATACTTCATCTGGAGTAATGACAATATCGGCACACTCGCCTCTGAGGCATTAATCCGTGCCGCCAATCGTGGGGTGAAAGTACGGGTGATTGTCGATGATTTATTAATCGAGGCAGAAGATAAAACTCTGCTGGCGTTAGCAAAACACCCGAATGTGGAAATCCGTATCTACAATCCTAAACATCAGTTAGGCACAAATATTGGCAAGCGCTTATGGAATATCATCGCGGATTTTAAATCGGCAAATCAACGCATGCACGATAAGACCTTTGTCGTCGATGGTGTGGTCGCGATTACCGGCGGACGAAATATGGCGAGTGAATACTTTAACTTTCACCATGAAGCGAATTTTCGCGACAGAGACGTGCTGATACTTGGCAATGCCGTGACAAAAGTCAGCAGCAACTTCAATAACTTCTGGCAACACCCCTTGAGTGTGCCTGTTGAAACCATCTTCGCCGAACATCGTTTCATGCGGGCATCGACAGAAATCAGTCACCAAGAAGTTGCAGGAATCTACGAGCAATTACATGCCTATGCTAATCTCGACAGCAATTTTGAGCCCGCCCTCAAGCAAGCGATACGTAGTATTCCTGAATCATTCGAGCGCTTGTCGAAAGAGATCGTCTGGACTGATGTGGAGTTCATTCACGATATTCCTGGAAAAAATCGCCTTACGGATTTACAAGGCGGTGGTGATAGTACCCGCGCTTTAGCGATGCTGGTCAATCAGGCGCAACAAGAAATATTGATACAGTCTCCCTACCTGGTGTTATCCGACAGAGCCATCGCGATGATCAAGAGCAGTTTGCAACGTGGCGTCAAGATCACCATCAATACCAATTCTTTGGCCTCTACAGATAATTTACAGGCATTCAGCGGCTATCGTAATCAACGCGAAGAATTATTAAAAATGGGCGTGAAGATATTTGAATTTCGGCCAGATGCAGAAAGTCGTGGCAAGCTACTGAATTCACCAGTCATCGACAAATACAAGCCCGCTGTGTTTAGCTTGCATGCCAAGTCCATGGTAATCGACAACAAGATCGCCTACATAGGCACATTTAATTTTGATCCACGATCAGAAAACTTGAATACCGAAGTCGGTGTGATCGTTCGCAATCAAGAATTATCCAAACAACTTGCACAGGCAATTGAACAAGATCTCAAGCCCGGCAATAGTTGGAACGCGCAAGTTGATAATCCCGATCAATACGTGTCAACTACCAAACGATTTCAGGTTTGGCTGATGCAATTATTACCACTACGCCCTATCCTATAACTGACATGTAAAAATAAAATTTACACGTAAAAATAACTCGAAAAATGCACCGGAAAATCAGGCGCTACGGGCAAGAAAAAAGATTATTGCTATTCATAAAAGACTTGCACATTTTTTAGTCCGTTTTAATCGAAGAATCTTGCCTCAAGGATATACAAGGCATAAATCGTGCTAGCATAAGATGCAAACTTCACGAAGGTGGCATCATGACAGATCGCATCGAGCAAGATGAGGCGCAGCACAAGGCAGTCGATGATCGCTATCGCTTGTTAGTCGATGGCATCGCAGATTATGCGATCATCATGCTCGATCCTGCTGGCCATATCCAAAGTTGGAATGCTGGTGCAAGGCAGATTTTGGGCTATTCTGAAGAACAGATTTTGGCACAACTTGTGTTGTCCTTATTTTCTGAAGAGACACTGAACAATCACTTTCCACCTTCATTATTAAGCCATGTCGCGCAAAATGGGCAGTACGAAGTTGACACTTGGCTGCACCGACAAGATGGTTCTGAATTCTGGGCGAATGTGTTGATCACCGCTTTATTTCAAACCGATGGGAAGTTAATTGGCTATAGTCAAATCATTAAAGATTTGAGCGAGCGACGCCGCATTGATGAGCGCTTTCGACGCGTAGTTGAATCTGCGCCGAATGCGATGGTCATGGTCAATCATCATGGCAGTATTGAAATGGTGAATACACAAACCGAACGCCTCTTCAACTATGGTCGTGCAGAGATGTTGGGACAAAAAATTGAGATCCTGGTACCAGAACGTTTTCGCCACGGACATCCAGTAAAACGCGATATGTTTTTGCATGCACCGCAATCACGACCGATGGGAGCTGGGCGCGATTTGTTTGGCAGACGCAAAGACGGCAGCGAATTCCCTATCGAGATCGGCCTCAATCCGATTGAAACAGCTGAAGGCATGATGGTGCTGTCTTCCATCGTCGATATCTCTGAACGCAAGCGTCTAGAAGAACGTTTTCGTCGCGTGGTCGAATCTGCACCCAACGCGATGGTCATGGTGAATTCGCAAGGCAGGATAGAAATGGTCAATACCCAAGCTGAGCTGCTATTCCATTACACCCGTGCAGAATTACTTGGTCAGTTAATCGAAATTCTGGTACCTGAGCGTTTTAGACACGAACACCCAGGCAAGCGCCACCAATTTTTCGGCGACTTGCAGTCACGTCCTATGGGTGCTGGCCGCGATTTATTCGGTCGTCGCAAAGATGGTAGCGAATTCCCTATCGAAATCGGTCTCAATCCTATCGAGACCGAAGATGGCATGATGGTGTTATCATCTATCGTCGACATTTCAGATCGCAAACAAAAAGAGTTACGAATTCAAGAAGCACTCACTGAAAAAGACGTCTTGCTCGGTGAAATTCATCACAGAGTCAAAAATAATTTGCAAGTGGTGCATAGCTTACTCAGTCTGCAATCCTCACTGATCAATGACGAAGCGGTCAGAAATATGTTGATGGATAGCCAGAACCGAATTCAATCGATGGCACTGATCCATCAAACACTGTATCAATCAAATAATTTTGCCCGCGTTGACTTCGCTGATTTCTTAGAAGCGCTGATTCCGACGCTGGTAAATTCCTATTCAGTATCAGGAAAAAATATCACCTTGGCGGTGAATGTCGACGAAGTTTATCTGCCAATCAACTCGGCAATTCCTTGTGGCTTACTGATTAATGAATTAATTACGAATGCACTTAAGCATGCGTTTACAGAGCGTAACGATGGCAAGATCAGCGTTTCATTATCGGCCAACGAAAACAACGAAATTCAATTGAGTATTAGCGATGATGGCAACGGTATTCCTGAACATTTAAATTTAGATGAAGTCGAGACTTTGGGCTTACGATTGGTCAACCTGCTATCGCAACAATTAAACGGTGTATTGCGCATACAACGCCAGCATCCGACAGAGTTTGTATTAAGCTTTCCGCTGACAGAGCACTAAGTGAGGACATCACCATGCTAACACGTGTACTAATCGTCGAAGACGAGAGCATCGTAGCTCTCGATCTGCAACGACGCCTGATTCGTCTTGGCTATGATGTGCCGCGCGTCGCCGCCAGTTGTGAACAGACCATCAAAGCCATACAAGAAACTTTGCCGCATATTGTGCTGATGGATATTAATATTTCTGGTGACATCGATGGCATCGACACCGCTGCCAAAATTGATTTGCCTGTCATTTTCCTTACCGCCTATTCCGAAGAAAGCACCTTACAACGTGCCAAAGCCAGCAAGCCTTATGGCTATTTGGTCAAGCCATTTTCAGAGCGGGAATTACATGCCACGATACAGATGGCACTAGAACGACATCAAGTCGAAACCCGTTTAAAGATGAGCGAAAATCTGCTGGTGGTCGCTTACGCAAAAATGGAAAGCGCCAAGCGTGATTTAGAAGTGCATGCCGCAGAGCTGTACAAAGAAAAACAACGTCTGGAAGTCACCCTCAATTCTATCGGCGATGGTGTCATTACCACAGACCATTCCGGCAATGTCACTTACCTTAATCCGGTGGCTGAAAGAAAAACTGGCTGGTCATGTATAGAAGCGATGGGAGTTCCCGTCGCAAAAGTCCTAACGCTCATAGATGAAGAAACGCAGGAATCGACGATTTCTCCGATAGAGGCGACACTGAGAACCGGTCAAGTGACGGGCATGGCGCATAAAAGTGTTCTGGTCAATCGCAATGGCACGAAGTTTTCGATTGAAGACTCAACCGCACCAATGTTAGACCGCAATGATCAAATTATCGGCGCGGTAGTCGTGTTTCATGATGTTAGCGAAACTAAGCGCTTGGCAGATGAAATGACCTATCAGGCCACGCATGATGAACTAACTGATTTAGTCAATCGCCGCGAATTTGAAAAGCGCTTACAAAAAGCGGTTCAAGGCAGCACCCTGCATCAACAACAACATGCGCTCGCCTATCTTGATCTCGACCAATTTAAGATCGTCAACGACACCTGTGGTCATAATGCGGGTGATGAATTGCTGCGTCAAATTACGGGGCTCTTACGCTTGGCATTACGCGCGAACGACACCTTGGCGCGCCTTGGCGGCGACGAATTTGGCGTGCTGTTGGAAACTTGCCCACCGTATGTCGCCTTACAAATTTCAGAGAAATTACGCAATATTATCGGCGACTTCCATTTCAGTTGGGATGGTAAAACATTTCCTATCAGTGTCAGTATCGGACTGGTCAGTTTTGGAGGACAAGAAGCCGAACGTCAGGGCGTTAATGAAATCTTGCGTTTTGCTGATTCCGCTTGCTACACCGCCAAAGATCTTGGTCGCAATCGCATTCATATCTATCAACCCGAAGATAATGCCATCACCAAACGGCATGGCGAATTAGATTGGTACACCAAGATTTGCAGCGCCTTAGCAGAAAATCGCATGGTGTTGTACGCACAGAAAATAGTGTCATTAAATCCATCGGCGGATGACCAAGTGCAGACACATGTAGAAATACTGCTGCGACTAATTAATGCCGAGGGTAAGGTGATTCCACCTATGGCATTTATTCCCGCGGCAGAACGCTACGGCTTGATGCCGGAAATTGATCGCTGGGTGATACGACATGCATTTGCCCATATCGCTCAATTAGAAACACCTGAGAACGCCTTGTATTCTATCAACCTCTCGGGCGGCAGTTTGAATGATGAGAAAACTTTAAATTACATCTACGAACAACTTGCGATCAGTGGTGCCAGGGCTGAAAGTATCTGTTTTGAAATTACCGAAACCGCAGCGATCGCCAACCTGCTAAACGCCCGTGCGTTTATCCTCAGCTTAAAAGAAAAAGGCTGCTACTTCGCCTTAGATGATTTTGGTAGCGGCATGTCCTCGTTCGCTTATCTCAAACATTTACCGGTTGATTTCTTAAAAATTGATGGTTGCTTTGTCAAAGATATTATTAGCGATACTGTTGACGCCGCGATGGTCGATGCCATCAATCAAATCGGTCACGTGATGGGATTAAAAACCATAGCCGAGTTTGCTGAAAATCAGGAAATTATCGATCAACTGCGAGCGATGGGAATTGATTACGCACAGGGCTATGGCGTTGCTTATCCTGAACCTTTGGTTTGATAAGCATCCAAAGTTAGCAAAGGATTGCATGCATTTTTTGCGGATTATCTGTCAAATCTTTATCGCTAATGGTATACACAGGTGCGAAGCCACCACCCGGCGTGCGAAAGTTAGTCGTCTGCCCCTGGTACAAGCGTGCTGCGGTCCACTGCACTTGCCCGTCATAAGTGTATTGGCGAATATCAAATTTCATTTGCGCTGGCAATTCGGGCGATCCCGAAATTCTTTCACCGGGCGTAATAATGCTTTGTGCGATGTAATCACCGGCCAGAATTTCTTCCCAAACGCGCTTGGTTAATTTATCACCACGATAAGTTGCGCGGCCACCATAACCCGCATTCGGCTTAAAGAATAAATGTCGGCGTTTAGCCCACAATCGTTCGGCTTGATCGGGTTTTACAATTTCAGTGCCAGGAATATTCGCTAGCAAACATGCTTGCACTTCTGCACTCACACCCAATGCTTGCAATTGCTGCGGATCGGTCCAGATCACCAAATTACGTTTGTCGGCAAATAATGCATGCGCTTGTGGATTTGGCGTCAATACGATGGCATCAGCGAGATAAGCTTGTCTTAATGCGTTCGTGTTGGGGTGCTCTAGATAGAAATCTGTCAGTCGGTTGTACACTAAATCTATTTTGCAATTGCCATGCCATAAACCACCATCGCGCCAACTCAAATCTTCTGGTGCAGTGATCACTGCATGGATACCAAATCGTGAAAATAGCTGTTGGAAAAGTAAAAATTCAGGATACAAATATTGCTCTGTCGGCGCATCATCTACGATCGCAATGGTGCTCAGTTCACGTGACAATTTGGTGGCGTGCTCACTTTGCCCCAGCGCCCACTCTTGGCGAAACATCTTGATAATGTTTTGCTCAAATGCCTGTACGGTTGAATGGTCATGCACAATATCGTCCATTACCGCACAACAAGCCCGCTGAGACCGCGCTAGCACCGCGTTTAGCATGGCACCACCAGCATTCGTATTCACCTCAATCAAGCCGATTTTTTCATCATGCACATGAAAATCGTAACCAAAGAAAACCCCTTTCACCGCCTGATTTTCATGCTGTGCAATTGCTGGCGCATCCCGCAAAATCTTTTCGCGAAATGCCGGCATCGCCACCACAGTTTCTATCGCCTGAATTACTGCTGCCATGGCACCTTGCTGGCTTGCCGAAACAAACACCGGCTGAGCGGAAAATACATGCGGACAACGTTGCTCAATTAAATCAAAAATCTCAGGTGCAGCAAGCTCAACTTTGAGCGCTTGCTTTAATGCGCCATCAGGTAAGCTCAAACAAAAACATTGGCTATTGAGTTTTTGTATGGTTTTCGCCGCATCTTCATTCGTACCACACGCATGACACGCTTCCGACGCTAGCTTATCTG
This sequence comes from Oxalobacteraceae bacterium UBA7693, assembly GCA_002482715.1. Taxonomy (GTDB): domain Bacteria; phylum Pseudomonadota; class Gammaproteobacteria; order Burkholderiales; family Burkholderiaceae_D; genus Undibacterium. Next base: position 12,410 of record DLGN01000182.1, on the reverse strand, counting down.
TTGAATTCATTTTGATTTAATTTATGTTGATAGAGAATACTGGTGTGCCAGCTTCACATAATGCATGAGATGTTTACTTTCGATATCAGCGATAGTCACCAATTTAATGTGTCGACGAAACTTTCCCTTACCTTCTAACACGCCAAATTGATCAGGCAAATTCGCCCCTTCGCCAAATTCCAAAGATATGTGATTCGCATACACAAAGATGCCACAAAACGCTTCTTCTTCAGCGAATAAAATTCCACCGTACTTCATTTCTTCTTTGATGCCGACATCATTAGACTTATTCACGTTAAGGATTTTTTTGCGTATTGTCTGTACCAATTCATAGCGTGCAGAATTAGTCAGGCTCAAATCTTGCAAAAACAATGTGACACGGTTTTCAGCTTCGTTTGTATTCTTGCTCATGATAATTCACTCCATACTTGACTTAATCCTATCGCATGCACCGCTGCCAGCAACAAACAAATCGCTGAGCTTATCCACCAAAACATATCACTGTTTCCGACGAAGAATGGTTTTAACCAAGGAAATGCTAAGCCACGCGCAATAAACACAATAATCAAGCCAAGCAAGACCAAACGTCGCAAAGGAAGATCCATAATCAAGCCAGCCGCTGATAGTGCATAGGCAGAACAAATCAATAGTGCGATACCGACAATTGCGGCTATTATTAACGGTTGTGTATGTCCACGATTCAGCATAGCAACCACAGCATCACCTGCGCCAAGTAAGCGAAATACAGGCGCTCCCCAGATGATGCACGCAAAATGCAAAAGTGCCGCAAAAAAAGTGCCGGCAGCGGCGAATAGCAAATAGATATTTATGGAATTAGTCATTAGTTCGTTCTCTCGAAATCAATCTCCGCACAGATTGCACTACAAAATCCTATCGTCAATTTTAAACCTCAAGTCATGATGGATTAACATTTTTGCTTAAGGTGATAAGTTCTCGAATGCAGACGTCTTGATCAATCCAACGCGTTTCGGGTGGCATTTTTTCGATACAAGCAGTCACTTTTTTTACATCCAATAAACGATTTTTCATTTGAGTCACTTGGCAGTCAAGCGCCCAAGTAGTGGGCCACGTGCCGCCAGCACCCGTTAAGGCTCCGACCAACTCACATTCATCCTCTATGTATTTTTTCCAACCGCGTTGTTGCAACTCTATGCCAGAAAGAATACGCGAATCAATATAAGGCCTGCCATTACTGCCTTGCGTGTTAGATAGTAAGCGTAATAGTTTTTCAAACTGTAACTGCAAAGCAGGCGTAAGTTGTTCTAATTCTTCGCTTAGTACATATGCTGTATGCATGGCACTACCTTCAGGCCAGCACGCTTTTCCTTGGCAATTTTCTTTTTCTTGGAGTCGTTTCTTTTCATTGGCAATCCATGTCGAAAGCATCTTCTCCTGCGACCGGAATCGCTCAAGTATGCACTTCTCAGACTTGCATTCGGCTAGTTTCTTCCGCCAGTCTTTTTGTTGACCGAACAAAACTTGCGGCTCGCGAGTTTGGGCTTCAACCTGTTGATAGAGATCACGCAACTTACTTTCAGCAGCCATAATTTCAGGGCTGGCACACATCATTTTTTTCAAATCTGATTGGATGACGGCACAATTAAGGCTGACAAAACCATTTATATTCGAGACACTTTTAGAGGCACTTGGCGATTTGGGCGCTTGGGATTGCAACGCCAAATTCGTATGCTCTTGCGCCCCGATATTCGTTGCGAAAGCTAGGCTGATGATGAGCAGATATTGTACTAAGCGTTGTGATTTCATTTGCTATGATGGGTCAGAGTAAATTACTTGTATTAGCGACGTTCAGATAAATTATCCCCAGCTAATTCGATTTGCTGGCTTACATATCGCGACAAAGGCCGAATTTTGAAAATTTACTTTTTCTCGTCTCGCAACTTTGCCATTGCTTGTATCATTTCTTTTTGCATCACCGGCATAATCTCTGCCATATACACGCCAAATTTTTTCATCGCACTTGCACCCTCTTTTGACTCATAGAAAGCTGCGATAGCGTTTAACTCTTCAGCAGTGAATACCTTGACCATTTTTTCTTTTGACACCGCCTCGAGAAATTCCACGCGTACGATACTTCGCATATCTTTCAAGAACTTCTCTCTTTGATCCGCTGGCATCTGCTGGGCGACCGATGCAAAAGCATCGTCTAGCATGGTCGCCATAGGCACGCTTTTCAAATAACGTTCGGCGGCTTTCGCGCGTAACTCAGGACTATCTTGCGCCATCGTCACAGAAGAAAATGTAGTGCAGACGGCAAACAATCCAACAACTAGGTAGCTTAATTTCATTTTGCGATGACCAATTAATTTAAAACCGACATTTTACAGAATTACTATCAAATTAAAAAATTCTTAATATTAGCAAAAATCATTATCCCAATTGAGATTGCTTAAATGCCCGCAACCAACCGCCGGTCAAAACAAAACGTGGAAAATTAATCCACTGTTCCAATAGGAGACGCGTGATCGCATTCAGTTTTCCGGAAAATGGAATCGATGGCAAAGACTCAATCGCGTGACCACGTCCTTGCAATGCCAAGGATAAAGCCATCAAGGCAAGAGAAGAGAATAGACCAATAGACGTCCACTGCACGAAACTAAGCACGACACCCACATTACCCACTAAAAATAGCGGCACGGCGACGATGTGGATTAAGAGATTTTTGCGTGAGCGATGATATAAATGATAGCCGTCCCACTGCCAACGGACGAGTTCAACTAAGCGCATATGCCTTTTCCTCAATTTAAATCATGTTAGTGTCAACAAAGACACACCATAATACTTGAGAAAGAAAAACACAAACAACGCGAGTGTTTATTCAGAAATTGGTGCACTGCTAGGTAAAGAATTTTCTTCGAATAGGTCGACAAAAATTCGATAGAAATTAGATAGAAACTCGATATCAATATCGTAGAGAAAGTACCATTTCTCTAGATGAAATAGTTGGCAGCATCAATTCCTATCCAATGAATCAGAACGACAACTCAACCCAGAATTTCCATGAGGATTTGAGACGATGGTGGATGCACTTTTCGAGGCAGTTTTTACGTGAATGAGGCGCAAATAGCGAGCTATTTGCAACGAAGAACGAAAAAAATGACCGAAAATGCACCGCCAGCGCACAAATAGCGTCGACGACGCGCCTAATGGAAAATCTGGGTTGATTGCTCGTATTTTCGTTTATCGCTCAAATTTACCCTTTATTCCCATAGATTTGCAATGCATCGCGATCTGATATCGCCTTAAATGAGTTCACTTTATAGTCTAGTCATTGATTGATAGAAATGACTTCGAACCAGGTAGATAGGGAGAACAAAGTGAACAAGACCGAATACATGAATACGCTGCAACAGGAATTGCAAGGCTTGCCTGAGGGCGTGCATACAGAGACGATTAGTCATTACGAAAAATTGTTTGCAGATGGATTGGCTGCAGGTAAAACAGAAGCTGAATTGATTGAAAAGTTGCCAAACCCACGTTTGGTCGCGGCACAAAAGCGTGCAAATGTCAGATTCCAAGATTTAAAGAGTGATTTTAGAATCGGCAATATTTTCGTCTTATTCATTGCCATGCTTGGTGTGGTGGTCTTCAACTTCTTTATGTTGATTCCGGCATTTGTATATGGCGCATTTTTATTCGCTGCTTATATAAGTTCTTTGGCCATTTACGCTGCTGGTATTTTGACTTTTGCAGCAAGTATTTCCGGAGTTCCCCAGATGGAATTTAAGCTGCCTCATCACCAACATCGCGCGCATGTTCATCAATCCGATAATCAATACCAACATCGTTCAGGCGTCGTGACCGTCAACCTCAGCGAGTCTGGTTTGACTGTGGACAAAGGGGTGCATAGGATGAATACGGATGATCTGGAAAATAGTTTGGAATTGACACGTATAGAAAGGCACGCAAGCACGTTGACGATCAAAAATAAAATGCAGACCAGACATATATTTTTAGGATTCGGCTTGCTCTTGATTGGTACTGCCTTGCTGTTAATGTGTATTTGGATGACACGTTGGACTGTGATTGGATTCGGGAAGTATTTAATGTGGAATCTGCGACTTGTCCGTTCCGCAGTTCGATCAGAAAGTTAAAACCTGATTTGAATAGACACCATGACGTTGAATGTTGTCTTGATTCAGCACAATGATACGAATTGGATTTGATGCCTTAAATGGCTAATGACGCATGAATGGAGAATGAGATGAAAGCATTATTGAAAATGGGCGCTGTTTTAATGGTTTTTGGTTTGGTCTTAAGTGCTGTCAGCACGATGGTGATTCGTGCGCATGCGGTTCCTGATGTCGTTGTTAAGACCACTCCGGGCATAGAAATTCCAGCAACTGCTCCCGCAAAGTAATACCAGTTAGTTCAGTGAGCGTAAATGAGCCCAGATGACAAGTCTGGGCTTTTTCACAGGTAAAATCGATTTGTCGCTTGAGCTTGGTGCTTTCGGTTTCGAAATTTCTATGTTGTTGCGGTTAATTGTGCACAGTTGCCACACACAAACATCGACTTTTGGTCGTCCTAATTGCACTTGCGTGCGTTCTGCGATAATCTTTGAGCGTTTGCACATTTTCATCTATTCAATTTGCCATGGAAATTGTGCTATTGATTGTTTACCCTGACTGATCTGGATTTATGACTATTTCCCAAAGTAAAAGCTTACTTGTAATGTTGTTTTTGTCTTGCTTCATTTCTGGGGCACAAGCACAACAAAATTCCATGCAATTTACGAGCGCGGCGAATGCCAAAGTGGCGAAAGCTTCCGCTTTAAAGTCGAAATGGGATGGCCCAACTTCCGGGCCGCAATTGCAGAAAGATAAGAAAATTGTTTTTATCGCGCATGATTTGAGTGATGCGGGAACCTTTGGTGTCTTTACGGGGATGCGAGAGGCAGTTGCTGGAACTGGCTGGCAGGTTTTGCCCTTAGATTGCCGTGGACAATGTAACTTAGGTGCTGGCGTAGTCAAGCAAGCACTAGAGATGAAACCACAAGGTATCGTCTTGGCTGGGGTTGATGCCGCCAGTCAAACCAAAGGTTTGATGGCTGCTGCTGATGCAAAAGTGCCAGTGGTTGGATGGCATGCTAGTTTTAAGTCGGGAGCCGTACCAGGATTGTTCACGAATGTGACAACTGATCCAAAAGAAGCTGCACAGATTGCGGCACTGTTTGGTGCGACAGAGGCAAGTAATAAGGCAGGTATTGTTGTCTTTACCGATACTTCAACGCCTTTTATGGCAACCAAATCAGGCGCGATTGTTGAAGCTTTGCGCCAGTGCGAGGCTTGCCGTATTTTGAGTACGGAAGATTTGCCTTTAGCAGAGTCTCGTAAGAAATTTCCTGCAACGATAGATGGATTGGTCAAACGCCATGGCACAAAATGGACGCATGTAGTTGCGGTCAACGATGTTTACTTCGACATGATGGATAAACCAGAGATTGAGAAAGTAATTGCTGGCAATAATTTACGTGGTATTTCTGCAGGTGATGGGTCGCCAACGGCATTTAAGCGCATCCGAAAAGGTGATTTGCAAATTGGTAGTGTGCCTGAACCGCTGTTTTTACATGGCTGGCAATTGGTCGATGAATTGAATCGTGCGATGTCGAAAGTGGCTCCAAGCGGTTACAATGCTCCTTTGCACTTAGTGACATTGCAAAACATTACCTATGATGGTGGGCCAAAAGACGTGTTTGATCCATCAAACGACTTCCGTGCGAAATACCTCTCCTATTGGGGAAAGTAAGTAACTGAGCGTGCTATCAAAAAGGGCGAATGATTCGCCCTTTTTTATTTGAGATTTTAAGAAATGAATAAAGCTGAAGCGATACAAATTGCCAACGAATCACTACAAGGGAATGCTCTGCATGAGGGGAATACACAGTTCTCTCAATTGGTTCGTTACGTGAGCGATGAGGGGTGGTGGTTAAATATACCACTTGCTAATTTTCGTAAAGAAAATCATTTTTTGTTGTGTAGCGAAAAAGCCAAAATAATTCGACACATCATGCTCAAGCCAAATTGTATCTTGAGTCCCGCAACCAAATTTCGAGTGAAAGATGGGGTTGCTGATGTGTTTATTTCTGCTGCGAACCCGAGAAAATTAGTCGATGTTTTGCAAGGTGGTACGAAATACAGTTTCAATAAACATCTGATTGATGAGCATCGTTTCTAATTTCTCCTATCAGTCTTGTTTTGTCTGAAAGCCTCGATTGCCTTGCAAACCACCGGTATGAATCGCCAGCACGCGCTCACCTCGTTTGAATTGTCCAGCCAAACATAATTGACGCAAGGCATAGAACATCTTACCCGTATAGATTGGCTCGATGGGAATCTGGGTTTCCTCGACAAATTGCGTACAAAATTGTCGCAATTCGGAAGAGCTCTTGGCGAAACCACCATGGGTATAGTCGTGCAAAATATTAAAATTCTCGAAAGCGAGATAGGTCGCCTCGAGTAACATTTTTGTCACATCAGACCTCATGTATTCGGCGTTCTGGACAGCGGCAATGCCGATGATACGTCCGCGATTTTGCATTCCCGCGATGATGCCTGCGAGGGTGGTGCCAGTTCCGCAGGCGACGACGACACTTTCTGGAATCCACGGCAATTCTTCGATTAGCTCTGCCACGCCTCGAACGGCAGCAATACTACTGCCTCCTTCCGGCAGCCATAAATACTGCGCAGGATCTGAATCTATCCATTGTTGCCATTGCGTTGGGTGTTCACGCAACTCTCGGTAGTCGGATCGAGACACAAAATGCAATTGCATACCCCAGTCACGGCAGTCTTGTAAAGTTGCGCTTACTGTTTGCTGTGAATCTGTTAAGCCACGGACTAATCCTATGGTGTTAAATCCCATAGCATGGCCAGCATAGGCCAGTGCATGTAAGTGATTTGACCAAGCCCCACCCATCGAGATCAAAGTTCGACCTTCTGGCAGCGTCGTTAATAATGGGTACTTTAATTTGCGGAATTTATTTCCGGAAACCTGTGGGTGCAATAGATCATCACGTTTAATCCACAATTCGATACCGGGGAAGAGTTGGCTGTGAATTGCTTGCAGCGGTGAGGAATACGACAGAAAATTCATACAGACTTGCTGAACGCCTTTAAAGTAGCTATTGTAAGCTCAATTATCTGATGGCTCCATTTCTATCATTAGCTTCTGATTAACCCTTTTTTGAGTGCGACCTGCATGCCAAGAAATACCAAACAAACGATCCCTTTCGCCCAGCAACAGTTGTTGGAGGCCATTGCGCAAATTAAAGAAGGTTATAGTCGTGACGATGTGGTGCCGAAGTTAGAGGCGGTGATGGCGCAGCTACAAACCTTGGTTACTCACGATCATTTGACTGGCGCATTGAACCGAAATACGCTCATTGAGCGTTTGGACGCGGAGCTGCAAAGATCACAAAGAACAGGGCATACCTTTACGGTAGCGATTATAGGGATTGATCGTATGCTTGAGATTATGGAACTGCATGGTCAAGATGTCACGAAACGCATATTGCAGGTGCTGACGACCGAGGCTTCACAGGTGCTGCGTAGTCTAGATTCGTTTGGTCGCATCGGCGCAACTGAATTTGCGATTGTGATGCCAACGACTTGGTTAGATCAAAGTGGTAAGGCGATGGCACGTTTGAAGGATCGATTGCAAGCATTTGATTGGCAGGAAGTCGCTCCTGATCTGCAGATTAGTTTCTGCACAGGTTTAACGGCAAACTCTCCTGGTGATAGTTCTGAACAAGTATTATCGCGTGCCGATCAAGCCTTACGGCAAGCTCGCCAGCAAGGGGTGAATTCGATTGTGCAAATTGAGGCAGATTTGCCAGACTTTACTGCAGAGTAAGATGACTACTTCGAGAAGCGCATTGCGCTTATTCTGGTAACCACGACAGTCGGACTCAACATTGCATCAAGCTCGGTACATTTGCTGAACTTATTTCGCCTCAACGCGGTCAGACATCCTCACTGATACTTTTGCCGCCCTTATTTTCTATTCTGAGAGGTTCTTCGATGAGATTTCGCGTCCCTAGCTATTTGTTTGCCGCCTTATTTTGTGGTGCGGTAGGCATACAATTGTTTGCCTTGCCAAGCGCCGTTGCCGCCAATGCTGTTCACTCAGTTGTCGTTGATGAAAAAGACAGTCCGGCACAAAGAGCCGAATATATACGCAAGAACTACACAAAATATGAGTACCGCATCCCCGCTCGGGACGGTAAATTATTGTTCACCTCGGTTTATGTTCCGAACGATGCAAGTGCCAATAAACGTTATCCGATTTTGTTGGTGCGTACGCCTTACACCGTAGCACCTTATGGCACAGATAAATATAAAGCGCGCTTAGGGCCGACGTTTGATTATGAAAAAGAAGGATTCATTTTCGCTTTCCAAGATGTACGTGGAAAGAATATGTCAGAAGGTGAGTTCGTTAACATGCGCCCGCACATTAGTAAAAAAGTGGGCAAAAATGATGTCGATGAAAGCAGCGACACTTATGACAGTATTGATTGGATGATCAAAAATTTGCCAGCGAATAATGGCAAGGTTGGACAGTGGGGCATTTCATATCCTGGCTTTTACACTTCAGCGGGAGCAATTGATTCGCATCCTGCCTTAAAAGCTGCATCGCCACAAGCGCCGATTGCTGATTGGTTCCGCGGCGATGATATGCATAGAAATGGTGCGTTTAATGTGCAATTGGCGTTCAGTTTCTTCAGCGGCTTTGGCAAGCCACGGCCCGTTCCTACCGATGTGAATAGTGATCGCGGATTTGATTGGGGCGTGCCCGATGCGTATCAATTTTTCTTGGAAATGGGTTCTCTGGCGAATGCCAACACCAAGTATTTCAAAGGGGCGATTCCGTTTTGGAATGAGCTGATGGAACATCCTAACTACGATAGCTATTGGCAAGCTAAGAACTTATTACCTCACCTAAAAAACATCAAAGCTGCGGTAATGACGGTTGGTGGCTGGTATGACACCGAAGATTTATATGGGCCATTGCAAACGTATAAGGCTATAGAAAAAAACAATCCAGGTATCAACAATACGCTGGTGATAGGACCATGGGTTCATGGCGGTTGGACTAGTACCACTGGCGAAAAAATTGGTGATGCGAATTTTGGTTTTAAAACTTCTTATAGTTACCAGCCGATTGAATTCGCTTTCTTTAAACATCATCTGAAAGGTGGTGACAAACCAGCTTTGCCCGAGGCTTGGATTTTTGAAACTGGTGCAAACCGCTGGCGTAGTTTTGATAGTTGGCCGCCAGCGAATACCCAGACCAAGTCACTCTATTTTCAAGCAGACGGCAAGCTTGGTTTTAGTATGCCGCAAGATACCGCGCTGAGCTTTGATGAATATGTTAGCGATCCAGCGAAGCCAGTGCCATATACCACCGAGATCGGTAATCGCTGGAGTAATCAATATGTAGCAATGGATCAGCGTTTTGCGAGTAGTCGTCCTGATGTGCTGACTTATCAAACCGAGGTGTTGGAGCGTGATGTCACTTTTGCAGGCCCATTGGAAGCCGCCTTGTTTGTCAGTACAACAGGTAGTGATGCGGATTTTGTGGTGAAATTGATTGATGTGAATCCAAACAAAATGGATAGCGCTGTGGGGGAGCCTAATCGTGGCGCACAGCAGACTTTAGTGCGCGGTGAACCTTTCCGTGCGCGTTTCCGCGATAGCCTAGAACAGCCTAAAGCGATGCAGCCAAACGAAGTGCATTCGGTCAAATTTGCAATCAATGATGTGATGCATACGTTTAAGCGTGGTCACCGCATCATGATACAAGTGCAATCTTCGTGGTTCCCATTTATTGATCGTAATCCACAGAAATATGTGGAGAATATTTATCAGGCTAAAGACAGTGATTTTATAAAAGCCAATCATCGATTGTATCGAGGCGCAGGCAAATTAAGTCGTTTACAGGTTCAGGTTTTGCCTGCCTTGGATGAAAGTCTCAACACCAAATAATTGTTGGATAGGACTTACGCAAACCGCCAATGCCATAGGCCTTGGCCTTCACTAGGCCTCAATAAGCTATTGGACTTGTGGAGGCTCGAGATGAAGTCCGAGGTCAGCTCCAACCTCGTCTGGCTTGGGCACTCTTTTCGTTGGCAAGCCCGGCTGGAACAATTTTACGTAAGTCCTCATTTATTTGTGTAGGAAAAAACCCGCAATTGATTATTAATTTGCGGGTTTTTTTTCGTCGATCACCCGCCTGATTAGATAAACTCGTTATGATTAGGGCTATACGCAAAATGATGATCAGTTGTGTTGTGTAAGATTTATTCTATTTTAAAAAGTGATTTACTTGTGACCAATAAAGCGTATCAATTATGTGAGGCATTACGCATCCGCATTGATGACCTACGTTTGGGCATGTTTATTACAGAACTAGATCGTCCATGGACACAAACCCCATTCATGCTGCAAGGTTTTTTACTGAGCGATGCCTTAGATCTCACAACCCTGCAAGGTTTGGTCAAAGAATTGGTGATCGATCCTCGTCGCAGCAATGAACACGCATTAGTGCATTTGCCTTTTGATCTCTTGCATGAAATGAAGCCACATGAGCAGTTACACGCGAATGCTAGGCATGCCTTAGGACATCGTGTCGAGATCGACGCGCAGCAAGGTCAATTAGACAGAGTGGTTGGATGGTTGCATAGAAAATTCACCAAATCGGATTACGCAGTAGCTCGTCGTCTGCGCCACCACCAGCACGCACATCAACATAAGAAGACGCTGCATCATCGCAAGGTGATCGCTCATCCACCTGTTGAATTTGCCCAGATTGAACCAGACGATCATACCGATGAAACGCCTGCTCATGCATTGGCGCGTACCCATACAGGAGTGACTAAACAATTTGCAGCGATGATGCAGGGAATGGAACCACGTGATGCCAGCCTTGCTGATTTAAATTGGTGGGAGCGCTGGTTGCGCTGGAGTCAGTATGGACGACACTTGCATCGTTCTTTATGGACACGTCCAAAACATCACAAGCATCGATTGCATCGCCCTGAGTATATTCCCGAAGAAATCCATCTGGTGCATTATCGAGACCAAGTGAGTATGACCGAGGAATTGATCCGTGCACGTGAGGTGGTGGAAAAAGCGGATGGCTTGATCAATAAGTTGCACCAAGATTTAAAGAATATGCAGTCACTAGAGCTGAAAGAGGTTCTGCCGACAGTGCAAATCTTGGCCGACAGTGTAATTTCAAATCCCTCCGCGATGATGTGGTTATTGCGCATGCGTTCCGAGAATATGAATGTAGTTTCTCACGCATTGAAGGTATCTGTTTACATGCTGACCTTAGGGCGGCATATCGGCTTTTCCAAACAACAGTTAGTCGAGTTGGGATTTATTGGTTTGTTGTTGGATATCGGAAAATTAGAAATGCCGGAAGCCTTACTTGCGAAGCCGAGTAGATTGTCGCCGGATGAAGCCACCATTATTCAAACCCATGTCGATGCCAGCATTTCTTTGTTGGAAGCGCAAGAACCATTAAGCCCGAATGTGAAAATGGGAATTAATCAGCATCACGAACGTATGGATGGCAGTGGCTATCCGCGTGGTTTGGTGGGGGCGGAAATCAGTATTTTTGGACGTATGGCGGCGATCGCCGATAGCTTTGCCGCGATGACATCGGCGCGACCTTACGGTGAAACTCGTTCGTCTTTTGAGGCAATGAAAGAATTGTTTCGCATGGCTGAAGGCCAATTACACGCGCCTTTGGTCGAAGAATTCGTGCAAGCCATCGGCATATTCCCGGTGGGAAGCTTGATTCAATTGACCACTGGTGAAATAGCGATTGTGTTGGAACACAATAAAGTACGCAGACTTGATCCTAAAGTATTAATTTTGACGCGGGCGGATAAGAGCTTGTTAGAGAAACCCTTGATGTTTGATTTGATGCGACAGGATTTGGTTGGCGATGCTGAACGCATCAGCATATTACGGGGTTTGCCTGATGGGGCTTATGGATTAGTGTGTCATGACTTTTATCGTGCTTGAAGAAAGAATCAATAAACCATGACACTCAGACAAAAGCACACATTGATCGATCATCTTGATGAGTTTATGTCGATGTTAGATACCGAGATTCAGAATCTCGATGAACATCATATGGTTGCCGTATTGGTGTTGTCCTTACAGCGCAGTGATCGCTTGCAAGCTTTGTTAAGTCCGCAGTACGCACAAATTGTAGAAGAACACTTTTACGATCACGTAAACCCTAGCTTGCGCGTCAAAGATCGCTTTGTTTTTGCGACTGAAAATGAATGTTGGTTTATCTTGCCGCATTTGTCTTCGGAAGCTTTGGCGGTGCTAGCTGGCCACCGTCAAAGCTTC
>DLGN01000287.1 GCA_002482715.1 Oxalobacteraceae bacterium UBA7693 | reverse complement strand
CAGGCTCTTATTCCGCATAGCCCCGTATTCAACCTGAATGCGGGGCTTTTGCTTTTTACGTCTTCTATTCCTCTATTCCTATCCGTCTCACCTGTGTTTCCATTGGTCGGTCAATTACTTACTAATTTCTCCTTTTTCCTCCTCATCTGTTCGTTCTCTCGTCACTAAGTCTTCTTCTCCCTGCTTTAATTACCCCTCCGCATGCTTTTAACAAGTGATCGTGTGGAAGTCTCAGGCGTGTACTTATTTTGTTGACGTTTTATTCGATATATTTGAACCAAGCACTTCTTGTTTTTGTCTAAGCCCTGAGTAAGCCTAACTGAATCAAAATTGACGAAAATGTCATTTTAAATGCATACTTAGTTTTTATTTTAATAATACTTAAGGGGGGAGTTTCATGCGAAATAGTAGTCGCAATATTATTGTTGCATCTTTGATGGCAATGTCTGTTTCGGCCAGTGCCGCGGATGCGCCTAAGAAAAAATGGGATGTGAATAATCCACCCGGCGAAAGTAAAACAACAAATTTGGATGTCAGAACTGGCACTTGGATGAGTGTCGATGTTAGCCCTGATGGTAAACAAATTGTGTTTGATATGCTCGGTGATTTGTATGTCATGCCAATCGCTGGAGGTGAAGCGAAAGCCTTGACGCATACGATGGCTTGGGAGATGCAAGCGCGGTTTTCTCCTGATGGTAAGCAAATTGCTTACATGTCAGATGCTGGTGGCGGTGACAATGTATGGGTTATGAACGTCGATTGAAGTAATCCTCGTGCCGTGACAAAAGAAGACTTTCGTTTACTGAATAATCCTGTGTGGCATCCAAACGGTGAGTTTATCGCTGCCCGCAAACATTATTCCGGCAGTCGCTCCCTAGGTTCTGGTGAAATTTGGATGTACCACGCCAGTGGTGGTTCTGGTGTGCAAATTAATGAAAAACCAAATTGGCAAAAAGATCTCGGTGAGCCAGCTTTTTCACCTGATGGTCGTTATGTCTATTTTTCACAAGATACGACAAGTGGATCGGCGTTTGAATATAACAAGAATTCAAATGCACAAATTTATCAGATCTTTAGAAAAGATTTACGTGATGGGAAAACCATCTCCTTTGTGAGCGGTTCTGGCGGTGCAGTGCGCCCGACGCCGTCGCCTGATGGTAAGTATTTAGCGTTTGTTCGTCGCGTCAGAAATCAAGGCACCTTGTTTTTGAAAGACTTGAAAAGCGGCGAAGAATTTCCTGTTTGGGGAGAGCTAGAGCGAGATATGCAAGAAGCATGGGCAATTCATGGCGTTTATCCTGCGTTTTCTTGGATGCCGGATGCAAAGCAAATCGTGTTGTGGGCGAAGGGGAGAATTTGGAAAGTTGATCCCTTTGCAAAATCCGCTCAAGAAATTCCATTTCACGTCAAGGATACACGTGAAATTCGCAATGCCGTTCGATTTGCAACACCAGTTGGTAGTGAACAATTCGACGTTAAACAATTGCGTTGGGTAAATGTGTCACCAAAAGGCGATAAAGTCATTTATTCAGCATTAGGGCACCTGTATATTCGCGATTTGCCGAATGGCTCTCCTCGTCGTTTGACGAAACAAAACGATTATTTTGAGTATTTCCCGCAATTTTCACGTGATGGACAAAGTGTCATATTTACTACCTGGCATGATGAGAAATTAGGCGCTGTTAAAACAATCGATTTACGCAGTGGACAAGAGTTAACTTTAACTAAAGAGCCAGGCAAATATGCGGATGTCACGCTTTCCCCAGATGGAAAGCAAGCCATTTTTGTAAAATCACGAGGTGGATATTTGACCTCTCCATGGCATGGCATGGAAACAGGTGTTTATGTCGTTCCTACTGACGGGAAATCAACTCCTCGGAAGGTGGCCGATGATGGAAGTGCTCCTCAATTTGCGAACGATAACGATGTCATTTATTTGACGCGTACTAAGTACACTGGAGAGGTCGATTGGTCGACTTCATTGTTCCGTGTCAAGTTGGACAGAAGTGAAGATGTGGCTATTGCAAAAGGTGATTTTGTTTCTGCGTTTTCAGTATCTCGTGATGGAAAATGGCTGGCTTTTAACGAGCGGTTTCATGCGTATGTGATGCCGATGCCATTGGTCGGTAAAACGCTAACGGTTGGGGCGAAAGCGGATGCTTTGCCAGTAAAGCAATTAGATGTCAACGCTGGTGATTATTTGCACTGGTCTGGAGATAGTCAGAAGATTCATTTTTCTTTGGGCGACGAATTATTTACCACCGCTTTAACCAATACGTTTGGATTTGTAGCGGGCGCTCCTAAAGAATTACCTAAGCCAGTAGAGTCCGGTCTGAAAATCGGATTCCGTGAAGCTTCAGATAAGCCAAATGGATCGATTGTGTTATCCGGTGCTCGTGTAGTGACCATGAAGGGGGATGAGGTTATTGAGAATGCTCGTATCGTCATTAAGGATAACCGGATAGTTCAAGTGGGAACTGCTGAAAATGTTTCTGTCCCTGTTGGCGCAAAGCAGATCGACTTAAAGGGAAAGACAATTATTCCTGGTCTTGTTGATGTACATTGGCATGGTGGCATGGGGGAGAGTGAAATAATTCCTCAGCAAAGTTGGGTCAATTATGCATCTTTGGCATTTGGTGTAACGACGATACATGATCCCTCAAACGACACGACTGAAATCTTTACTCAAAGCGAAATGCAAAAAGCAGGGCGCGTGGTCGCTCCTCGAATTTTTTCGACGGGAACTATTTTGTATGGCGCAAAGGCCAACTTTAGTGCTGTTGTAAATAGTCTTGATGATGCGTTGACACACATGAAGCGCTTGAAGGCTGCTGGCGCGATTTCTGTGAAAAGTTACAACCAGCCTCGTCGTGAACAGCGTCAACAAATTCTGGAGGCAGCCCGTCAAACTGGCATGATGGTTGTGCCAGAAGGTGGTTCACTTTTTCAGCATAATATGACGATGGTGATCGATGGGCATACTGGTGTAGAACATTCAATTCCAGTTGCAAATGCTTATGATGATGTTAAACAACTTTGGTCACAGACTCAGGTTGGATATACACCAACTTTAATTGTTGGCTACGGCGGATTAGATGGTGAGCATTATTGGTATGCCAGAACCGACGTTTGGAAGCATCCAATATTGTCTCGTTACGTTCCTCGCTCGGTACTTGAGCCTCGCAGCGTTCGACGTTTAACTGCGCCAGAGGAAGATTTTAATGTCTTTAATGTGGCGCGTACTGCGACTGAATTGCAACGTGCTGGAGTACCTGTAAATTTGGGTGCGCATGGCCAACGCGAGGGTTTAGGCGCGCATTGGGAAATGTGGACGCTAGCTCGTGGTGGCATGACTCCGTTAGAGGTGATTCGTGCTTCTACTTTAAATGGCGCGCGATATCTGGGAATGGACAAAGATATTGGCTCATTAGAAGTGGGTAAGTTGGCTGATTTGGTGATTTTGAATGGAGATATTTTAAAAGATATTCGCCAATCCGATCAAATTGCACAAGTGATGATTAACGGTCGCTTATATGACGTTGAGAGCATGAATGAAATCGGATTAAGGAATAAATCCAGAAAGCCATTTTTCTTTGAGGGTAAGAATGGCGTGAATGTACCTGTCAATGTGGAAACGCATGGTGAGGGACATGGTCATTAGTTAAGTAATCTTTTTGATCGAAGTATTTTGGAGAGTGCCGCAATTTTTTGCGGCATTTTTTTTTGTCTTGGAAGTTGGTAATCAATTATTTTGTAAAAGAAGCTCAGAGAATCGCGAAAATAGTCAGGAGCGATGTCGATTCTTGATTTAGCAGAAACTTGATTTGAATAAGACCTTAAAGATGCCGACTCTTATCTGCTTTTCCGTTTAAATACTTTAGAATAGAGGGTTAGATAAAAATGATGTGAAT
>DLGN01000398.1:41600-100083 GCA_002482715.1 Oxalobacteraceae bacterium UBA7693 | reverse complement strand
ATCGAATTGAGGATCAGACCACGTCGTCTGATCGCGATTTTGATTGTGCTGCTGCTACACGGACTATTTTTCTATCTGTTGCTAAAAATTCGTTCGGACATCCAAAGTGGCAAGCCTGTCGCTGGCCCCATGGTGTTCATCATGGAAAAAATGAAACAGGTGAAAAAGGGCGAAGCCGAGCCCAAAAAAGCAGCCTCGAAATCGCAAGCGGTGAAAACTAGTGCGGCTAAAAAGACCATCATTAGTCCGCCAAACCCAGATGCCATTATTGATCCGAATCTACCGATCGATCCCCCGAAAAAATATGAAGATGTTGTGCCAGACATGGCAGCCATGCTAAATGCGGCACGTGAACGTCGGCAGAAAGCAGAGGCAACTGCGGCAGCCGAGAATCGTGCGGCAGAACAAGGTCAGCGCGGTTTAAGTGCACAACAAATTGCAGAAGCAAATGTCCGACGCAGTATGCAACAGGCGAGCGGACAAGATGGTACTAACGGCGTATTTCAGATTGTCAGCAAGAGCGTCAGGATAGGAACTTTTACTTTCCGTGGTTGGAAGGTCAACAGCAATGGTTGGAAGCAGACCATCGAAGTTGATGCGGGCGTTGGCGGCAATCTTGATCTCGCGATGGTTCGCAAAATGATAGAAATTATTCGCACGCATTACAAAGGCGATTTTCGATGGGAATCGAATCGCCTTGGTCGCGTAGTGAATTTGTCGGCAAGGGTAGAAGATAGCGCAGAGCTGGAAGCTTTTATGTTGGAAGAATTCCCAGAGTTCGCTAAACCAAAACGTTAATCTGCCAAAGCAATATGAGCACTGATTGGCGCCGCGGATGGTCGCTGGCGTAAGCGCAATATGCCTACCGCACGGGCCAACAAAGCACCGCTGAATGCACCAAGTAATGCACTTAAACTTAATGTGAAGCCAAGGTTCGCTTGTAATTGCGGGCGCATCACTAAGCTCATGCTCATCAAATACTTTGTAAAGAAGATGCCGAGGATGAGTATCAAAGGCATCCAACTTCCTATCACCATGAATTGGCCACTTTGCTGGTCGTAACTACTCTGTTTTGTTGAAAATGATTTGCCAAAGACGTAGCAACTGAACGCTGAGCTTAAGCCCCACACCAAGAGTGTGTTTAGTTGATAGCCTAGCTGTTGATACGTTGTGAACAGCGACCAAATCATCATGGCGAGTGGTAATAGCATTAAACGTATTGGCGAAACTTGACGCGTTTTCGTTTGTAAATAGCCTATGAAGCAAAGACCTGCCAATAAGAGCCAGACCCAAGTTGGTGTATGGGTGAAGAGTTGTGCCATGATTGTTATTTTCCCAGTTATTTTGATTTATTTGGCGAATGGATTTCGCTACTGAATGTAGCTACTTTGCCTTGACGACCTTGTTTGTTTCTACCGCTTTGCGACGAGGCGCTATTTTTCTGCCGTGACTTGCATCCCAAAGTCGCCAAGTTTGACGAGGCTTTTGCTGTCGTCTTTGCATATGCCTGCTAGAATAGAAACTACCTTTACCAGCACATAAACAGAGACGTACTGTGATCAATTTACATCTTGGAAATATTGGACAAATTATTCAATTGGCGATTGCCCCCGTATTTTTGCTGACGGGCGTTGGTACCAATCTGACAGTGCTGACAAATCGCCTGGCGCGAATTATTGATCGTTCCAGAGCGTTAGAAGAGATCGTGAGCATGCAAGGCGCAGAAGGTTTAAGCCCGAATATGCGTATCGAATTAGACGAGTTGTATCAGCGTTCGCATTTGATTAATCGCGCGATTACCCTGAGTTCAACCTGCGCCTTACTGATTTGTTTGGTCATCGCGGCACTATTTTTGGGTGATGCACTCGATTTGCATTTGGATAAAGTTGTTGCGGCTTTGTTCGTCAGCGGCGTACTAGCATTGATTGGTAGTTTTATCTATTTCTTACGTGAGATTTTTGTCGCGACCAAGACCTTACGACGTCAACGCGAGCACGGTGCGCGTTTTCTTCCATAAGGCTGGATTTACACTGCCAATAACACAATCAGACGTGAACTAAAAACCACGTCAGCCTCGTCATCTGCTTGAAACTCGACGGTAAATTCTTGTTTGTCCGAAATTTTAAGGCACAATGGAATTTCTCTATTGCATCGAATTGAATTCGCGTGCGATCCCCAATACAGGAGTTGGCTATGATGACTGTGCCCATCATTCTAGATATTGAAGCCTCTGGTTTCGGACAGGGTAGTTATCCTATTGAGATTGGGTTTTCAGGGCGTCATGGCGAAGGTTGGTGTTCATTGATTCGTCCAGAATTTGAATGGATACACTGGGATCTGGATGCCGCTCGCGTACATGGTATTCCACGCGAAGTGTTGATTGAGCGTGGCAATACAGCGCAATTTGTGGCTGAACAGCTGAACTTTTTTCTCGGTGGCCGCACGGTGTATACCGATGGCTGGGGTCAAGATTATGTATGGTTAGCCTGTTTATTTGAATCTGCGCAGATTGTTCCTAAATTTAAGCTAGTCGATTTGTATGAAATTATCGACGATGATCAATTGCCGAATTGGAATGCCACCAAAGAACAAGTCGTCAAAGAACTACGCGTTGCCAGACATCGCGCCAGCAGTGACGCAAGGGTTTTGCAACTGACTTGGCTCAGAACTTACGACGAAGCAAAAAAAATACAGAATGGACAGACTGTATAAAAAATCAGTCTTTTTTGTTGGATCGCGATTTTCCACCTAGGCACTCCCGTATAATATCGGGATGCAAAATCTCTTACATAACCTCAATCCTGAGCAGCTCGCTGCCGTCACCTTACCTGCGCAATCTGCCTTAATTTTGGCAGGTGCGGGCTCCGGTAAAACCCGTGTATTAACAACCCGCATTGCCTGGTTGATTCAAACCGGACAAATCTCGCCGAATGGCGTGCTAGCGGTGACTTTTACCAATAAGTCTGCCAAAGAAATGTTGACGCGTTTGTCAGCAATGCTGCCGATCAATACA
Source organism: Oxalobacteraceae bacterium UBA7693 (assembly GCA_002482715.1). GTDB lineage: Bacteria > Pseudomonadota > Gammaproteobacteria > Burkholderiales > Burkholderiaceae_D > Undibacterium. The sequence goes on along the minus strand of DLGN01000398.1, from coordinate 97,070 downwards.
CGCGGCATGTGGATAGGGACTTTTCACGGTTTATGTAATCGTTTATTACGCGCGCATCATCGCGATGCAGGTCTGCCACAAACCTTTCAAATTTTAGATTCCGGCGATCAGCTTTCCTTTATTAAGCGTTTGTTAAAGGCGAATAATATTGACGATGAAAAGTATCCGCCTAAGACTTTGATGTACTTCATCAATAGCGCGAAAGATCAGGGTTTGCGCGCAGCCGCAGTCGATGCCTATGATGATTTCAATCGCAAGATGGTGGCTTTGTATGATCTCTATGACCTGCAATGCCAACGTGAAGGTGTCGTAGATTTTGCGGAACTTTTATTACGCACCTACGAATTACTGAGCCGCAATCAACCCTTGCGTGAACATTATCAGTCCCGCTTCAAACATATCTTGGTCGATGAGTTTCAAGACACCAATGATTTGCAATACAAGTGGTTAAAACTGATGGCGGGCACGCATGGCGCAGTGTTTGCCGTGGGGGATGATGACCAAAGTATTTATGCGTTTCGCGGCGCAAATGTCGGCAATATGGCTGCGTTTGAAAAAGAATTTCGCGTCGAGAATCTGATCAAGCTGGAACAAAATTATCGTTCCCATGGACATATTCTGGATACCGCGAATGCACTGATTGAACACAATAGTAAACGCTTGGGCAAAAATTTGCGCACCGATGCCGGACATGGTGAGTTGGTCAGAATCTTTGAAGCCAGCAGCGATATTCAAGAAGCGCAATGGATTACCGAAGAAGCAAAAAATCTGATTCGTGACGGTTTTGAACGTAGCCAAATTGCGATTTTGTATCGTTCGAATGCGCAATCACGGGTGATTGAACATGCGCTATTTTCGGCAAATGTGCCATATCGCGTATATGGTGGTCAGCGTTACTTTGATCGTGCCGAAGTCAAACATGCGATCGCCTATTTGCAGTTGATGGACAATCCGCACAACGATTCGGCATTTATGCGTGTGGTGAATTTCCCGACGCGTGGTATTGGTGCGCGCTCGATAGAGCAATTACAAGATGCGGCAAAACAATACAATATTTCTTTGTATGCAGCGGTTCCCTATGTGTCGGGTAAAGCGGGTTCTTCGTTGGGTGGTTTTGTAAAACTAATCGAAGGCGCACGCTTTGAAACGCAGAATTTACCGCTGCCGGAAATGGTACAAGTGGTGCTCGATCTGAGCACTTTGCTGACCCATTATCAGACCGAAAAAGAAGGTGCAGATCGCATAGAAAACTTGGAGCAATTGGTAAATGCGGCAACGCTGTTTGTATCTGAAGAAGGCTTCGGACATGATGCGCCAGCTTTGGTCGGGCCGGCTTCCAGACCTGCGAGCAACTTGATTGCGAACGATCAAGGCATAGAGATTATCGATGCCGATGCGGCCTTGCCAACAGTGATGTCACCGCTGTCCGCTTTCCTCTCGCATGCCTCGCTAGAAGCGGGTGACAATCAAGCGCAAGTGGGACAAGATGCTTTGCAATTGATGACCGTGCATGCGGCCAAAGGCTTGGAGTTTGATGCGGTCTTCATCGGCGGTTTGGAGGAGGGCTTATTCCCGCATGAAAATAGTAGTCAAGAAGAATCGGGTGTGGAAGAAGAGCGGCGCTTGATGTATGTGGCGATCACACGTGCCCGTCAACGTTTGTACATGACCTTCTCGCAAACGCGTATGTTGCACGGACAAACACGTTACAACATGCGTTCACGCTTTTTCGATGAAATGCCAGAAGAGTCGCTCAAGTGGTTATCTCCGAAGATACAGCCGAGTTGGTTTGCACGCCCGAAATCTGCATGGGATGATGCACCCGAATCAGGCGCCAATGCAATCGCGCAAAATCTAACGAAACATCAGGTCACAAATGGCTGGCGCATCGGCGAAAACGTCGCCCATGCGAAGTTTGGTGAAGGTGTGATCGTGAATATCGAAGGTGGTGGCAGCAACGCACGCGCCCACATTAACTTTGGTAAATTTGGGATGAAATTACTCGACTTGAGTATTGCGAAGTTAGAGAAATGTTGATTCGAGACTTCAGCACAAGCTACTGCGCGATTGAATTTTGAATCTGCGATTTTGCCAATACGTCGCTGTGCCCTAGCACAGGTGCGCTTCTCAATCCAAATTTCGACCGCTCGCTATGGTTGTGCAGAGGTCTCGATTCTTTAATCTTGAGTCGTATGTCATGAAATCTGCAGTGGTTTGCAGATTTCATCAATGACATTAGATACGATAAGCTGTGGTTGTCATCACTTTTGCCATTGCTTGCATCAATACTTTGACGGGCGCCGGTAAATCTGTCGCACCGAGTTCTCCAGCGGCTGCACCATGGGCAATTTCATCGACGCGCATTTGTTCAACAATCGCCCGTGATTTTTCGTCTTGCGCTGGCAACTCATTCAGATGACTAGCGAGATGGGCTTCGACCTGCTTTTCAGTTTCCACCACAAAGCCGAGACTTATGGCATCGCCACAGCGGCCTGCAATCAGCCCACAGGCATAGGCTCCGACATACCAGAGGGGGTTGAGTACACTGGTGTGGGAATTGAGCTGCTTTAAGCGCTCAGCGGTCCAGGCCAAGTGATCTTCTTCTTCAATACTTGAGCGGGCAAACTGTCGCTTCACCTCTTCAGACTTAGAGAACACCGCTTGTGAATCATACAAAGCCTGCGCGCAGATTTCACCGACATGATTCACCCGCATTAAACCCGCGCTATGCTTTTTCTCGATATCCGATAATTCACGCTCTGCACAAATATCTCCAGGGTTGCGACGTGAAGCGCGCGCTTGTCCAGATATCACGCGTAAGGCACGGTCGAAATTAATCAATAAATGATCGGTAGTTTTGGTGAACATGAGGCTCGATGAGGAAGACTAGAAAATCGGATTGTAATTGGATTACCTTAAACCGCCGCAAAATTAAGCGCAAAAACTTGCGTTAAGACAAGGCAGTGCGTTAACAGAAAAATTATACTGGTGACAGGTTTTTTGAGCGTTTTTGGTGCTTTGTTGTTGCAATGCCACATAAAATTTGAATATGTTCTATAATAGCGCAATTCTCTTTGCCCAAAACAGTGCAATTTGTTCCAATGCCACTTAGCATACGAGGCAAAAATCGCCCTATTTTTATAATAAGGTGCTTATAAGAGACCCAATTTTTGGTCGATACTTAGTAATAATTATTGATCCGAAAAAATTTATTAACCTTTGGAGAATTTTTCAATGAAAAAATCACTTATCGCTTTCGCAGTATTTGGTGCATTTGCATCTGCTGCTTCTGCACAATCTTCTGTTGTGTTGTACGGTGTAATCGATGCATCTACATCCCACATGTCTAACCAGACAGTCGCTGGTGGCAAGAAGTTTTCTTTGGACGCGAGCAATTTGTCTTCTTCACGTTGGGGCCTGAAAGGCACTGAAGATTTGGGCAACGGCTTGAAAGCAAATTTCCAATTGGAAAGCTCTTTGAACGTTGATACTGGTACAGCCGGTAACTTGTTCGACCGTAACGCATCTGTTGGCTTGTCTGGCAGCTTCGGTACAGTCAATGTTGGTCGTCAAACAAACTTGGCATACGACACTTTGATCCAAGTTGATCCATTGAACGTTGCACACGTTGGTACTAACCCAAATATCGCTTTGGGCGCGTTGAACAATGTTGGTTTGTTCGGTACTCACGGTACTAGCGTTGGTGCTTCTTCCCCAACACGTCAAAACAATTCTGTGAAATATGCATTCCCATCCGTATTGGGCGGCATCAATTTCGGCGCAATGTATGGCTTCGGTGAAAAAGCTGGTGACGCATCTGCAAGCAGCTACGCTGGTGCATCTGCTGGTTTCAGCCAAAATGGTTTGACAGCTGTGTTCTCTTACGCTCAGTTGAAAGACGCAACTAACAGCTCAACAATTCGTTCATACACAGGTGGTGCGAAGTTTGTTGTGAATTCTGACTGGACTGTAAAAGTTACTTACGCAGAAAACGAATTGAACACAACTGGCCGTACTATCAGTGTGTTTGGTGCAGGTTTTGATTACATGGTTTCTCCACAAACAACATTGACAGCTGCTTACTACGCTAACCGTCGCTCTGGCGATGTAAAAGGCGAAGCAGATCAATTCGTTGGCGTTGCTAAATACGCTTTGAGCAAGCGTACAGCATTCTACGGTTCTTTCTCTTATGCTAAAGCTGACTCTAAAGCAGCTAAAGACCAAGAATTGGGCTTGTTCATCGGCGCAGGTAACAAGACAGCAACGCGTACAACAGTTGGTGTATTGCACTCATTCTAACCCTCTGGATTTAGTCTGAAAAAAAGACTGCTTCGGCAGTCTTTTTTTTTTGAACTATTTGATAATCCTTCCTTCTAAGCAGCGCCTTACTTTTCCTGCCTTTCATTTGCCTTTAGTGCCCTAACCAGATCGACTATGAAATTTTTCTCCGTATTGTGTTTCAGTGCCATGATGTTCTCGACTGCGGCGCATGCCGGCTTTCAGGCACATCAATTGCAGAAAAATGAAGTCGTGAAATTGGACGGCAAACTTGATGAAGCTGTGTGGAAGTCCGTTACTCCGCATACCAATTTCTTCCAGACGCAACCATTTGATAATGTTGCGGCACATTTGCGTACGGAAGTGCGAGTGATGTATGACGATCGTTTCTTGTACGTGGGCGTGACAGGCTTTGACAATGATCCAAATCAGATCCGCGACTCTTTTGCACGCCGAGATAAGATCAGTATCGATCAGGATTTTTTTGCACTGTATATCGACCCCAGCAGTGGACATAAGGCGGCGCAAGTATTCTATGTCAATGCACGCGGTGCTTTGATGGATGGTATTTATAGCGATACCTCGGGTGATGATACTGCACCAGATTATGAATATTCCGCGAGCCCGGCGCGTATTGATGGCGGTTGGAGTGCAGAATTCAAAATTCCTTTTTCCTCGATTGCTTATGATAAGCATTCAACGACACCGTGGAGTTTATTAGTCTTACGTAATATGACACGCGACCAGCGTTATCGCATGTATAGCGGTGCTGTGACACGTGCGACCAATTGTAATTTGTGTTTTTCAAACACCATCGAGGGAATGAAACATTTGCCATCTGGTATGAGTTGGAACGTCACGCCGCAATTAGTGGCGCGCCGTGCGCAAGATCAGATCGATGGTAAAGCTAGGGTGGTTAGTTCATCAAAAGATGTCAGTTTAGATTTTAAATTGCGACCAACATCCGCAATCACCATTGATGCGACTTTGAATCCTGATTTCTCACAAATTGAATTAGATTCACCCCAGTTGTCGGGCAATACCCGTTTCGGTATTTTTGTACAGGAAAAGCGACCGTTCTTTTTGGAAGGAGCTGACATTTTCCGCACGCCTTTAAATGCAATCAGTACGCGCACTATCGCGAATCCGGATGTCGGTTTGCGTTACACCCAACGTGATGCTGACAAAGACTTTAGTGTGTTGAGTAGCCGAGATACAGCAGGTGCCTTGGTGTTGGTGCCACAAACTTATTTCACCGGCTATGCGACTAGTCAGGTTGCGTCAACAGCGACGGACGCGCGGGCGAATTTCCGTCTAGGTTCACTTTCACTGGGTGCGGTTTTGACGGACAGGCAATATGCGCAAGGCGTTGGCTACAATCGCGTCGCCGGCCCAGACTTTGTTTGGCAGATCGACCGCAATCAATTAATGCGTGCGCAAGTGTTGATGAGCACGACGAATGCACAGATGAACGCACAAGGTAATCTGGCGCGTGCGAATACAACCAATGGTCATGCCGCGTATTTTGATTGGTCTCGTGGTAATGACGCTTGGGGTATGTCAGTGAATGTACGTGATTTCAGTAAAGATTTTCGTGCGGACAATGGATTTTTCTCGCAAGTTGGATTTCGCAGTATCAACTCTGAAGTCACCAAGAAATTTGGTCGGACTGGTGTGTTGAATGAATTTAATACCTACATTAGCGCCGAATACAAAGTGGATAGTGAAGGCAATGTGCTGTCAAAAATTTTGACGCCAGGAGTTCGGATTGCCGGGCCATTTGATAGTTCTGCGTATTTAAATTTGAGTCCGACGGTACGTAGTCGGGTAAATCAAGACGGCGAATTATTTTCCATTGGCCGTATCGCGGGTGGCTTGGCGGCAAGTCCAGGGAAACGCATCGCCAGAATCTCCACTGACTTTACCATCGGTGATGTAATTGACATCATGGCGAATCGTTTAGGACGCGGCGGTTCGTATTCGATGAGTGCGAAACTTCGACCGATTGATCGTCTTGAGTTAGAACCGAGTTTTGCAACGAATTGGATCGATCGTGATCATCTACAAGGTGGGCAAACGAGTGAACGCACCTACAAAGAAACCGCCTTACAAATTAATAGCATATTGCACCTGAGCGCTAAAGATACAATTAGGATGATATTGCAAGATGCCAGCACCAAGCGTGACCCTAAAGCGTACCAGCAGGCGGTTGCGCCGCAAAGCAGTCGTAGTGTCAGTTCATTTGTGTACACCCATCGTGCTGGCGTCGGCAGCGCAATCTACCTTGGTTGGACGGTGACAAAATCCGACACGCCGGGCTTCGTAGCTAAGCGCAAGCAAAGTGAATTATTTACCAAATTTTCTTGGCAGATCTAAATTATTTACTGATCACCCGAGCAACATACTTTATTGACGGTGCGGGTTTTTTTGCTAAAGCAAATTAAGCCGCTGGCCAAGTTTGCAAGCCGTTCCATACTTGTCGCTGTACCTGACAACCGTCAGGAAAGTGCTGCATAAAATCTGCGCGCATCGCGCTCGCAAAATCATTCAGATAGCGTTCGTACTCTGCTTGCGATTGCGCTTGATAGCAAGTCCGGTAGTTATCCTCTTCCATTTTGGCAAGGTGAATTTGCACAAAACATTTTGTCGCCCAAATTTCGGGAATATGCTTGTCTCGCATATAGCTTTCAAATGCCTGGCTCATTTGCGCTGGCACGGAAACGCTGACTTCGTAAAAAATCATGGATTTTTCCTTCGTAGATGGAAATTAAAAAAAAACTAAATATTGTTAAGAATTGTTAAGCATATCAAATACAACAGAAGCGTTGCTTTTCTGTATCTTGCCATACAAAAACTTGCGTGTCGGCATTTCACCTCGCAGAACTTGAGCCTATACTAATTTCACGCGGTACATAGATAAGTCTACTGGAACGCATTCAATTCAGCGATCAAGGTATCAAGATTTTGCAGTTCTCACATGAGGAGGATGGAAAATGGGTAGATTGAAAGCAGTCAGTATGATCAGCATGCATAGGGCAATGCTCGCTCTGAGTTTGGTTGGTGTTGCGGGAACCAGTCAAGCCGTCGATTTCACGTACTCTGGATTTGGAAATATTACCGCTGGTAAGGTCTTTAGTGCCTCTGGTTTGGAAGTCGGCTTTCCCGATAATAATAAATGGAAGTGTCCTTGTTATATCGCAGATTATTCTCACGGCAGCGTGTACGAATCACGCTGGTCACTAAAACCTGAATCGCGATTTGGATTACAAGGAACCGCGACCTTTACCGACAATTTGTCTTTCACAGGCCAATTGATGGCGCGTCACGCTGCGGGTGATGCTGAGCTTGGCGTAGAGCTGGCTTTCTTGAGTTACAACCTCAGTCCAAAGTGGACGGTGCAGGCCGGACGTAAACGTTTACCACTCTTCTTCTACTCTGATTTTCAAGACGTGGCATACGCCTACAATTGGACGCGCGTACCTCCCGATGTCTATGGTTGGCCGGTGGTGAATTACAACGGTGTGAATCTGACTTTCCGTGATGATATTGGTGGCTGGGCAGTGAAATCGAGTGCCTATTTTGGTAAAGAAAATGCCAAAGAAGTCGCGATTGCTAAATTAGGCGACCCGTCGCGCGTCGATGTGCAGTGGGACAATATGTATGGTGTCGATCTTGAATTGAATCGCGATTGGTTCACTGTGCGTGCATCGGTAAATAAATCCAAGCAAAGACGACTGCGCATGGGGCCAACAGGTCTGGTACAGTTTTCGCCAGACATCACTTATGGAAAATATTCTCCACAAACTTATAGCTCTTTATCGATGAATGTCGATAAAGATGATTTGGTCGTCAGAACAGAGTTTTCAAAAATTGACCAGTCTTCGCAACGTGGCAGTTACACGGGCTATTTGATGGGAGCTGGATATCGTCTTGGAAATTTTTTACCAATGGTAACAATTAGTCGTTTTAACTCGTTTGATGGCGTTGGCAAAGCCATCGAGGTCGATAGAAACATCGGAGTGACTTTACGTTATCAATTGTCGGATAGTAGTTTCCTCAAGTTCCAGCTTGATCGTAGTCGTTGGGATTTCTTAAACGGTACCGACAATACGCGCAAGTTGGCAACCGTTTCTTATGACTTCACTTTTTAGAGGAGAAATATCATGCATTTTTCCTTTCCTAAATTATTAGGCTATGTCGGTATCGTGTCTGCGATGAGTTGCAGCGCAGCTGCTGTGGCGGATGTGGTGCTTATCGTCAATCCTGCGAATTCCGCTGCGATTGATGAAGAGCAGTTTGCGAAAATTTTTCTAGGACAAACCAAAACCTTTTCTAACGGAAGTGAAGCTACGCCGATTGATCAAAAAGAAGGTGCTGTGCGCGAGGAATTTGGTAATAAGCTACTCAAGAAAAATCCTGCACAGTTGAAGGCTCAGTGGGCGCGGCAAATTTTTACCGGTGGTGCGAAGCCACCAAAAGAAATGGCAAGTGATGAAGATATTTTGAAGTTTGTTGCCAGCACGCCAGGGGCGATTGCTTATATTGATGCATCTAAAGTGAATAAGTCTGTGAAAGTGATTAAGCACTAAATAAGCACTAAATAAGCACTAAGTCCTATCAGTAGGAAATATGAAGTATGAAGTATCTGGGTTCAAGTTTTAGTCAGTTCATGTGTTTGCGGCAGCCAGCGTGCTGCCGTTTTTTTATCCATTTATGCAGAAGTTTCTGCACGCAATAATTCTGCCAATCGTCGTCCGGCGCGACCTAAATTTTGGTCGCGATGATGTACCATTTTGGGAGTGAAGCGATAGCGCGAATCTTCGATAAACTTCACTTCGACTAATTGCTTCTTTTTGAGTTCTGCACGAACTAAAAAGCTTGGCATCCAACCGTAGCCTAAGCCCATCATTAGTGCTTCTTTTTTAGCGAAAAAGCCATCTAAATAAAATACCCGTTCACTTCCAAAGATGTGTTGGTCATTACTGCTTTGGCTAGAGTCTTGTACCGATAATTCGGTGTGCTCTTGCAATTGTGCGAGACTGATATTGCGCATACCAGCTAAGGGATGGGTGGTACTGACACAGAGTACGCATTCAATTTCTGACAGATTTTCCGCACGCAGATGCGGATGAGGGATGTAATCTTTGACGATCATCAAATCGGCTTTGTCTGCTTCGAAGCGATGCTGCACGCCTTGTAAAAATTCCACCTTCACTTGCACCCGCGTCGGCGCGCCTTCATCGGCTAAATTCTTTAATGCTTTTAAGATCGATTGCAGTGGCAAAATTCCATCGATAATCACCAAGAGCTTGGCTTCCCATTCTTGATTGAGTTCTTGCGCCAATACTTCCAATTGATTCGCTTGTATCAGCAAGCGACGTCCTTCCGATAAGATCACTTCGCCAGCAGAAGTCAGTTTGACGCGATAGCCATCGCGATCAAGCAACGTTAAACCTAATTGCTGTTCAAGTTGTTTGATTTGATAGCTGATCGCTGACTGTGCTCTGTGCAAGCGCAGTGCGGCTTTCGCGACACTCCCTTCGCGCACCACAGTATCGAGCGCGAGTAAAAAATTCAGATCCAGACTCATAAGTGCACAGCATATCGACTAAACATGATCGATTTATTTGATAGAGATGTGCAAAATATTACGCTTTTTTTGTTTGAGTGTGTTGATTACAGTGACAAGAAAATTCACTAACGCGGTGTTGGTGATGAAAATTTCAACGGAGACTGACCATGACACAAGCAAATCCACTTCAGCTACGCGGCATAGAATTCACTGAATTTTGTGGGCCATCTGCTGAGTATTTGGAAAAACTATTTTGGGCGTTCGGCTTTTCAAAATTACGTCAGCACGCGTCCAAAGCGATCAGTTACTTTCGCCAAAATGATATTCATTTCTTGATTAACAGTGAGCGCCAAGGTAATTCAGCCGAATTTGCGAAGAAACACGGTCCATCAATTTGTTCTATGGGATGGCGGGTCGACAATGCGCAGTTTGCTTTGCAAGAAGCTGTCAAGCGTGGCGCGCGCGTAGCTGCTGATAATGATAAAGACCACGCTTATCCAGCGGTGTATGGGATTGGTGATAGTTTGATTTATTTTATCGAACCAGCTGTCAGTGGTTTGTCGATTTACGAACGCGATTTTGTTGCGTTGGCATCGCCACTAGTGCAAGCAGACAAAGGGTTTTTATGCGTCGATCATCTAACCAATAATGTACCGTTTGGTGAGCAAGAAAAATGGGCCAATTTCTATAAAAATATTTTTGGCTTTACCGAAGTCCGTTACTTTGATATTCAGGGGGCTAAAACAGGCTTAACTAGTTATGCGCTGCGTTCGCCAGATGGCAGTTTTTGTATTCCTATCAATCAACCAAAGAATGAACAAGATCAAATCGCTGAATATCTGCGTGACTACAACGGTCCAGGCGTTCAACATTTAGCCTTCCTGACGAAAGATATTCTGCAATCTCTCGATCAATTGCAAGGCAGTGAGATTGAGACTTTGGATATTGATGATGAATACTATCAAGATGTATTCCAGCGTGTGCCCAATGTGCGTCAAGATCACACGCGAATTGCGCGGCATCAGGTCTTGGTTGATGGCGATGATGATGGCTATCTATTGCAAATATTCACAAAAAACATCATCGGCCCTATCTTTATCGAGATCATCCAACGCGAAAATAATTTGAGTTTTGGCGAAGGTAATTTCGGTGCCTTATTCCGTTCGATTGAGAAAGACCAAGAACGCCGTGGCGTTATTTAAGGAGAATGATCATGACATTTGCATCGGCATTGCAGGGCGTACATCACGTCGCATATCGTTGTCACGATACCAAGGAAACCGTGGAGTTTTATCAGAACGCTTTAGGTATGAATTTTATGTTGGCAATTTCTGAAGATCGCGTTCCATCGACCAAAGAAGAAGATCCTTACATGCATGTATTTTTGGATGCTGGCAATGGCAATGTGTTGGCATTTTTTGAGATACCGAATTCCCCACCGATGGGGCGTGATTTAAATACGCCAGCCTGGGTGCAACACTTGGCGTTTAAAGTCGAGAATATGGATAGTTTGATCAAGGCAAAGGCACATTTAGAAAGTTTGGGATTAGATGTAGTAGGGCCAACTAATCATGAATTGTTTCAATCAATTTATTTTAATGATCCGAATGGGCATCGCATCGAACTAGCCGCGAATACATCAACACCGGAGATGTTGCAGCGCTTGAACCAATTGGCACCACAGATGTTGGCGGATTGGACAGCCAGTAAACGCACCGTGCATCACGCGGCATGGTTGCATGAAAAAGAATTTTCGCAGTAAGTGCAATCAGTAAGCTTTTTGGGTAATAGGAAAAGCAAAACTGACAACTTTCAGTTTTGCTTTTTTCTTTATCAGTACTAGCTTTGGTCTGTTTGGCTCTCACTTGGATTGAGAGAAACATAGCGCGACCAGCACTTTGTTGTTTTGTATTCTTAGATATCTAATTTCCTTCAGAATATGAAAGAAATTCCTGCATAATTGCTTTCGTAAAAAACGAACGTCATAGAAACTCTATGAATCATTATTGATCTTTCTAAATCAATAACGCCGACTTTGTGAGAGAGCACTTCACTGCTATGCCGACAAACCCGCTCATTGGTACTGAAACAGAACAAGAGATTGCCTTACTGCGTGAACGCAATTCTTCGCTTAATATTTTGAGTGAGTTTGCGATTGCCTTGTTGCGTCTACGTACCCGCGAGGAAGTGCTTTGGTACACCGCCAATGAAGTAGTTGGTCAGATGGGTTTTGAGGATTGTGTGATTTATTTGTGGGATAGTCATCAGCAATTACTGGTCCAGCAATCGGCATTTGGACATAAGATGGCAGAGCCAGGTGTAGTGAGTAATGCGCTTGAATTACGTTTGGGAGAAGGTCTCGTCGGGCGTGCCGCTTTGCGCAGGGAAGTCATTGTCGTCAATGATTTGAGCGCGGATGCAGGATACGTCGTTGACATGCAAGAATCTGGCTCTGAGTTGGCGATTCCTATCATTTATTCTGACCAACTGATTGGTGTGATTGATAGTGAAAATTTAGAGCGAGATTTTTACACTGCCGAGCGGATTAAAATCCTTACCGCAGTCACTTCCATGGTCGCAGCAAAACTAGCGCAGACCAATCTGATTGATCAATTAGAGTCATCTATTAGTGAATTGGAATATGCGAAGAAGTTGCAAAGTGTCTTATTCAATATCGCAGCGCTGACCTATGAAGATGAGAATTTTTTTACGGTCTATGAACGAATCCATCATCTGATCGCAGAATTACTGTACGCAAAATCTTTTTTCGTTGCTGTGTATAACGAAGAAACCCGGCGCATCGAATTCCCGTATTTTGTCGATGAAAGGCATCCTGATCTTCCTGCTGATATTGGCCCGATTGACACTGAAATGCGCGGTATGTCCGCGTGGGTGATTTTCAATAACACCTCACTTTTACTCAATCGTGAGGAGATCGTCGAGCGCATACAGCGCGGTGATTTTGAATTATTAGGAACGATTGCGGAATCGTGGTTAGGGGTGCCAATTCATGCTGGTGATGATCTGAAAGGTGCTTTGGTGGTACAGACGTATTCGCCTTTGGTGCAGTATCTGGAAAAAGATAGGGAACTGCTGAGTTTCGTCTCGCGCCATGTGTCGAATTTATTAAAGCGCAAAGTCACCGAGAAGAAGCTACAGCATTTGGCGCTGCATGACGCTTTGACTGGTTTAGCAAACCGTACTTTGTTTCTTGACCGAGTATCGCATGCCTTGAAAAAACAAGACCGGCAGGGACAGAGACTATGCGCGGTCTTGTATATGGATGTCGATTTATTTAAGACGATTAATGATCGTTACGGTCATGCGGTTGGTGATGCACTCTTAACGAAGTTTGCCCATTTACTGACGCAACAAACCCGTCAGTTAGACACGGTGGCGCGACTCGGTGGTGATGAATTTGCCCTGTTCCTAGAAGATATTGATACGCAAGAGACGGCCGTTCACTTAGCCGAGCGGATTATTCAGGCATTGCAGCAACCGATAGCGGCCAATGAGGCTTTGATCATTTGTTCTACCAGTATTGGGATCGCATTTGCGCATGATACCTCGCTCTCAGCCAGCGAAATTATCCGACGTGCTGATGCGGCTATGTATCAGGCCAAAGCCGCAGGTCGCGGACATTTCCAATTGTATGACCCTTTGCTCGATCGTGCGAACGTGCGTGATTTGGTGCTGGGTGAAGAGATTCATACCGCATTGAACGAGCAACAGTTTGTTCTGCATTACCAACCGGTGATGAATGTTGCGACCGGTCTGGCAGTCGGTTTTGAGGCCTTACTGCGATGGCTGCATCCCTTGAAATCTTGGATTCCACCGAACGAATTTATTGATTACGCCGAGAAGCATCGCTTGATCGAAAAGATCGACCGCTATGTGTTGCGCCAAGCTTTGCAACAAATGAGTGCATGGCGTGAACAAACTGGCGTTTCACCGAAGGTCAGTGTGAATATCTCTGGCCGTCATTTTGCCAGTCCAGATTTCATTAACACGGTGTTGGCCTTGCTCCATGAATTCAAAATTGAACCCAATACTTTGGGCATAGAAATTACAGAACGTGCGGTGATTGAGAAGTTTGCGATTGCACAAAATAATATCCAGGTTCTGCAAAAGAATCACGTGCGAGTCTTACTAGATGATTTTGGAACTGGCTATTCGTCTCTCAATTATTTGCATCAACTGACATTAGACGTGATCAAAATTGATCGTACTTTTGTGAAGGGGAGTCGCGGTAGTAAGCAAGATAATCCCATCATTAATAGTATCGTTGCTCTTGCCTCCGCGATGAATTTAACTGTGGTTGCTGAAGGTGTAGAAACCCAAGACGAACTGATGGTGCTCAGAGATGCTGGCTGCGATTTATGCCAGGGATTCTATTTTTCTAAAGCCCTGCCTGCTGATCAGGCTATCGCCTATTTCTTGGCACATCAACATCTGGCGGAATAAGCATTTGCCCTTATTGAATTTATTCCTGACGATCTATCACCACCGAAGTCATACTGATAGAACCCATCACTAATTCTTTATTGATGATGGAAATCTGATCACCTTCGCGTTTTGCACCTAAGACATACAGTAGCGGTAAGTAGTGTTCAACGGTCGGCACAGATAATTGTGCATCTTGACCGAATTGCGTGTAGTTCGTCACGGCTGCGAAGTCTTCGCGCAAGATCGCATCATGAATGTGTGTATCGAAGCGTTGTGCCCAATCGAAGCCTTTGTTGTGCAACTCTAAGCGACGCAAATTGTGTACGATATTGCCGCTGGCAAGGATCATGACGCCCTCATCGCGGAGGCTGGCTAATTGTTTGCCTAAGTGAAAATGGAATTCTGTATTTTCATGCAAATTCAAACTAAGCTGAACAATCGGGATATCCGCCTCAGGATACATCTTGATTAAGACCGACCAAGTGCCGTGGTCTAAACCCCATGTGTAATCTTGATGCACGTGCAGCGGCCCTAATAATTGCACGATGCGCTGTGCGAGTTCTGGACTGCCGGGTGCGGGATATTGGGTGGCGAATAAGGCCGGTGGGAAACCGCCAAAATCGTGAATTGTGCGGGGCTCTGACATGGCAGTGACTGCCACATTCGCCGTCATCCAGTGCGCGGATATTGCCAAGATTGCTTTTGGTTTGGGAAATTTTCTGCCGAGTTCCTCCCATGCTGCAGTGAATTGATTCTCTTCAATTGCATTCATCGGACTGCCGTGGCCGAGGAAAATGGCTGGTTGAATTGACGTATGCATGAGTACTCCTGACGAAATAATTAGTGATTACTTAAAGCCCAGTTTGCTGCAGCGCGCGCGTGCAAACTGGTGGTATCGAACAGCGGCACGGATAAATCACCATTGCGCACCAATAGCGAAATTTCGGTACATCCAAGAATGATGCCCTCTACTCCTTGTTCGATCAGCTTTAACATGATGCGAAGATATTCTTGACGTGAATCTTCGCGGATGATGCCAAGACATAATTCGTCGTAGATAATGCGATGGATGATGTCACGATCTTCGTCTGAAGGTACGACGACTTGTAATCCATGTTGTTGACGCAGACGGTCTTTGTAAAACGCTTGCTCCATGGTGAAACGGGTACCAAGCAAACCGACTGTCTGTAAGCCTTGGTTTTTGATGTCGACCGCTGTTGGATCGGCAATGTGGAGTAAAGGGATTTTCACCGCAGCTTCGATTGTGGCGGCGACTTTATGCATGGTGTTTGTACACAAAATCACCGTGTCCGCGCCTGCAAGTTCCAGTGACATGGCCGCTTGCGCGAGGATTTTTCCTGCTGCATCCCAATCAGCTTGTCTTTGCAATAGTTCGATTTCATGAAAATCAACGCTAAAGAGAATCAGCTTTGCCGAATGCAAACCACCTAGCGACTGTTTTACAGTTTCATTGATTTGACGATAATAAGGGATAGTTGATTCCCAGCTCATGCCGCCGATTAAACCAAGTGTTTTCATTTCCTGTCCTTATGATTCTGAAGTTGCACATAAACTGGATGTTGTCTGTCTTGAATCAGCACTGAAATTTACTTCAGCGTTAAGCGTTTCTTTACTGTTGTTGTGACCGAATCAGCGTTTTCTCCAGCAGGTTTTTCCGGCAAGATATGCAACTCGACTTGTTTCTCATTTTTACCCCAGACGACCTGTATCAACTTACCTTTAGTGAGTTTATTGTGACTAGTGACTTGTGCCTTGTGGCGATTAAAACTGGTGATTGTCGTGGAACCGTTGACCTGATAAATCGCATATTTTCCCGATGGTGAAATACTAAATTCCGTGCATTGGCAAAGATAACGTTTTTCAAAGTATAGAAATTTAAAACTCTGATTACTATGCCAGCGACCTGATACATTGATTTGTTTCGATTCTTGAAATCGATAGCCATGTCCTAGCTCTTTGGTCGTTTGTGTTAGTACTTGCGCATGGGCTGGTCCAAAGGTGATGCATAGAAAAAACAACAAAGTCAGCAGAAGTGATGTCAATAATTTGCCTGCTTTTATCTGAGTGAATCCATACATGTTGCGCCATGTTTGCAAAGATTCTGAATTCATTCAGCCGCCAAGGTGAGTGTCATGGGAATATAGGCCAAACCATGCATTTCTTGTTTCTCGGCAGTCGCGACGAAACCAAACTTACGATACATTTTTTCGGCAAACAGAGATGAATTGACGGTGAATACACCAGGATTACCATTGGCTAAAGCGTAAGCTTTAACATGCGACCAGAGTTGGCTGCCGTAGCCTTGTTGATGGTGCTTAGGGTCGACAAACAAATGGTAAAGATGTGCATTATCTCGAATGCTCACGGCGCCCACAACGTCTTGATGATCGTCAAGGGCAATCCAGTAACGAAACTGTGGTGATTGCAGACGTTCTGCCATTGCAGCGGGCGTGATGCTGGCAAAAAAAGCTTCAGCGTTTCGGCCATCGTCATGGATAGTCAGATAACTTACCACGCTATGCACCAAGGCACTGAGGATATCGGCATCTTCTAAGCAGGCTGGACGTATTAACATGTTGATCTTTATTGTCAGAATAAGGTGATTATGCGGCAAAACAGGCGCTCGGATGGACCGTAAAATAAGTTGTCAGCGCAGGGTAGTTGTTCTCTATCCAGTTTTTGCATTTAATCATAGACCACTTGTCTAAATTCAGGCAATCTTAGAAGCATTCAGCATCATTTCAGCATCATTTCAGCAGCATCAATGCCGCTATGGCTTCTACGGGATAAAAGGCTATGTTTGGCTTAACACGTCAACGCTATATTTTACTTGCTACTTGTATTTATGCGGTGTTCGCATTGGCATGGATATTTTTATCGGATCAATTACTCGCCTTGTTTACGGATCTCAGTTCGATGATCTGGCTGTCGACAGTTAAAGGCGTGTTTTTTGTGGCGGCAACGACCACTTTATTTTATGTCGCGATGCATGCAGTGCCCGCACCGCACGATCAGCGTACGACGGGTTTGCTCAATATTTTGGCGGACAGCAGACATTCCAGACGCCGCTCACCTTGGTTAATCTATGGTTTGACCTTGGCCCTCACTTTTGGCATGTTTGTCCTTCATCAGACGGTCGCGATCGGCATGCATGGTGAGCCTATGCTCATCTTATTTATCTTTCCTATCGTCTTGAGCTCAATGTTAGGTGGATTGTGGCCAGGCTTGCTATCGACCACTCTTGCTGCTGCGGCGGTCTATTTTTACGCATTCGAACCGATAGGTGGTTTTGGGAATCGCAACTCAACTGAATTATTTCGACTACTGATCTTCATCGTCAATGGTTGCGCTGTCAGTATTTTGAGCGAGTTATTACAACATGCCATCGCGAAAGATGAAAAACATCGGCGCTTGCTGGACGCGATTGTCTCGGGAACTTCAGACGCTGTTTATGTTAAGGATTTGCAAGGCCGCTATGTCATGGTGAATCAAGCCACCGCTAATTATTTAGAAAAACCGATAGAAGAAATACTGGGGGCGCATGATAGCGAGTTATTTGAGCAGACCTCAGCGCAATTCGTCGTCGGTAATGATCAGAGAATTCTGACAGATGGCCATCAGCAAAAACATGAAGCCTATTTAACGACATCAACAGGAAAAAAATTGGTGTTTCTGGCCACCAAAGGTCCTTTGCTGGATGAACATGGTGAAGTGTGTGGTGTCTTTGGAATATCGCATGAGATTTCCGAAAGTAGAAGAATTGAAGAGGATTTGCATTTGGTTTTACAAGAAGCTGGAGATGCGATATGGATCACCAATGCCGACGGAAAATTCATCTTTGCCAATCCATCGGCATGTAAATTGACCGGACATAGTCTGGCGCAATTGCAAGCGATGAAGATCCCTGATCTGCTAGATGACGAGACCAAATTGAAACTCGACGCGCATCTGCAACAGCTGGCAGTTGAAAAATTCATCCGTCGTGATTGGCCATTGTTGCGTCAAGACGGCAGTCTGGTACAGGTAGAAATGATTACCAAACGTTTACCTGATGGTCGTTATATGGCGTTTGGTCGCGATTTAAGCGAAGTACATCTGGCACAGAACGCTTTGTTGGAACGTGAAAAACAATTAGCACGGGTGTTAGAAGGAACTGATCAGGGCTACTGGGATTGGAATTTGAAAACCAATGAATTTGAAGTCAGCGCACGCTGGGAAACCATGCTTGGTTATGCGCCTGGTGAAATGACAGTCTCGCCTGATAAATGGGAGCGGTTTATTCATCCACTTGATTATGCGAAGGCACAAGCGTCTATACAAAGACATTTGGCAGGACAGAGTCCTTTGCACGAATTAGAGCTTCGTTGCATGACCAAATCAGGTGAATGGCGCTGGATTTTGACTCGGGGGCGCGTGGTTGAATGGGATGCTGACGGTACACCAATGCGTATGTCGGGTACACATACCGATATCGCAGAGCGGAAAGTATTGGAGCAAGCACAGCGTGACGCAGCGACCGTTTTCTCTAGTAGCTATGAAGGCATCATGATGGTGGATACGCATGGTGCTATTAGCAAAGTCAATCCTGCTTTCACCCGTATTACTGGCTATCGTGAAGATGAAGTCGTCGGCCAAAGTCCTAAGCTATTGTCGTCAGGGCGGCATGCCGAAGAATTTTATCGACATCTGTGGCGTGATTTAATTAAGAATGATTTTTGGCGTGGTGAAATTTGGAATCGGCGCAAGTCTGGTGAAGAATTTATTGAGCTTTTATCGATTTCTGCGGTGCGCGATGAATTTGGAACGGTGCTGCATTACATTGGTGTTTTTTCCGACATCACGCAATTAAAAGCGCATGAAGACGAGTTAGATAAGATTGCGCATTACGACACCTTAACGGGTTTGCCTAATCGTCGTTTGCTGAATGATCGTCTGGGACAAGCCTTGATTCGCGCTCAGCGAGAGCAGAGTTTGTTGGCGGTTTGCTTTTTGGATTTAGATGGATTTAAGTCGGTCAATGATCAGTATGGCCATCATATTGGCGATCAATTATTGATTGGTGTGACCGGACACTTACGTAATGTATTGCGCGCGAACGATACCTTGGCGCGCATGGGTGGTGATGAATTCGTGATTCTGCTTTCGGATATCAAAAACTCGCTGGAATGTATGCAAGTTTTAGATAGAATTTTACTGGCAGCGAGTCATTCAGTTCGAGTTGATGAGATCGTGTTACAAGTGTCGGCAAGTATCGGCGTGAGCTTGTTCCCCGATGATAATGCCGATGCAGATAGTTTAATGCGGCATGCCGATCAGGCGATGTATGTGGCGAAGAATGCAGGAAAAAATCGCTATCATTTATTTGATCCAGAAAGCGACAGGAAAGCGCAGTTACATCGTAGTTTTCTTGAGCTACTAAATATCGCCCTGATCAATCGTGAATTCGTTCTGTACTACCAACCTAAGGTTGACCTGCGTGATGGGCGCATCGTTGGTGCTGAAGCATTAATTCGTTGGAAGCACCCAGAGCGCGGTTTGTTATCACCAGCCGAATTTTTATCCTACATTCATGGTAGTCCGCTTGACCAGAAGTTGGGCGAATGGGTGATACAAGAAGCTTTAGCGCAAGGCGAGATTTGGCATCAACAAGGTTTGCCGCTATGTATCAGTGTGAATATTAGCGCTGATCATTTAATACAAAAAGATTTTAGTGCCCATTTAGCGTTTGCCTTATCTCAGCACCCAGATATTGCGCCCGATTGTTTCGAGCTTGAGGTACTAGAGACCGCAGCGATCGTTGATATTGAACAAGCGGTTGAGATTCTAGAAAGTTGTCGCCGTTTGGGTGTGCATTTTTCTTTGGATGATTTTGGCACTGGCTATTCGTCATTGACTTATTTGCGTAAATTACCGATCGACACTTTAAAGATCGACCAAAGTTTTGTGCGCGATATGCTGCATGACGCAGAGGATTTAGGGATCGTCGAAGGGGTGATTCGACTTGCCAATGCGTTTCATCGAGAAGTGATTGCAGAGGGGGTAGAAACTTTAGAGCACGGTGCTGCCTTGATGGCATTAGGATGTCATCTCGCACAAGGTTATGGCATTGCACGTCCTATGCCTGCTGATCAATTTATGGCGTGGGCTGAGCAATGGCAAACTGAACGAGCGTGGTTGTCGCTCAAGCCAGCGTTGCTTTACGCCTCTTAGTGCAGCGCAAATGTGGAGAAATCGAGTAGCATGTCGGTTTTACGCAAATCTTGCAGTCGCGTGCTAAACGCCTGTAGCGACTTGAGTTTTGTTGAATGCCTAAAATTTGTTTAATTTGTTGAATAAGAAAGTAATTATGTCCGAAGAAAAAGAGAAGCAAGCTGAAGCCGCAAGTCCGTTTTTGGAAGAAAAGGCCTTCAAATCCCGCACCGTTTTGGTGTTTGGTACGATTAACGATAAATTGGCCGCCGAAGTCAGTAAACGCTTGATCGCGCTGTCTGCGGAATCCAATGCGCCAATTACTTTACTGGTATCTTCTCCAGGTGGCCACGTTGAATCGGGTGATGTGATTCACGATATGATCCGTTTTATCAATGCACCAGTGCGTGTAGTTGGTACTGGATGGGTAGGCAGTGCCGCGGTGAATGTGTTTTTGGCCGTGCCGAAACAACATCGCGTCTGTTTGCCAAATACTCGTTTCTTAATTCACCAACCTAGCGGTGGCGCTGGTGGACAAGCAACTGATATCGCCATTCAGGCGCGTGAAATTGTGAAGATTCGTGAACGGATCGCTGCCTTGATCGCTAAAGAATCTGGTCAGACTTTAGAGCGTGTGACCAATGATATCGAACGTGATTATTGGATGAGCGCGGTGGAAGCGAAGGAATACGGTTTAGTCTCTCGGATTATCGTGCAACAGAGCGAGTTGGACGCTTAGTGATTGTGCATTAGGTGAGCTGTATTAAGTGATCATGCGCTTAGTCGATCACGCATAATAATGAAGTGCAGCCGGTTCTATCGCGCTGCACTTTTTTATGTCATTAAATCGGGTTTGCGACCTGTTTTGCTGATTGCTTAATCGCGGTCACTTCAATTTCGATTTTCATACGGGGATCTGCTAAGCCGGCTGAAATCATCATGGCAGCTGGACGAATCTCACCAAAATACTCACGCAGCACAGGCCAGCATAATTCAAATTCACTCGCGTCTGGCACTACGTAATTCACCCGCACGACATCGGCTAAGCTGGCGTCAGCTTGTGCAAGTGCTGCGCAAATATTCTTTAAGCATTGATCGGTTTGTGTACAAATATCATCAGCAATCGTCATGTTGCTGTAATCAAAACCAGTGGTGCCAGCGACGAACACCCAGTCACCATGAACAAGGGCACGCGAGTAGGCGATTTTTTCTTCAAAGCTAGAACCAGAGCTAATGCGTTGTCTGACCATGATGCGCCTGCCTTTTCTGTTTATTTGATGAGTGCTTTATTAAATCGTTGAATCAGTTCATCGGGAACTTGCTGGCTGCACATCAAAAAGCGTTCAGGACCTTGCGGCATGCCGAGCGGTTTGAAAATATGTAGTTGTTCGCCACCGGGTATAGTTTTTATCATATTGAGCGCTTCATCTTCAGGTACGAAGATAAAATCTGCACGTCTGGCGACCAGCATTTTCGCCATGTTCAATGATTCTGCGGTGGTGCTGACAATGGCAACGCGAGAGCGTTCTATCGCATCATCAATCACGGTTCCGTACGAGGCTGCGTCTTTCTTCAGCATCTTGATACCAGGCAGGCTAAGTGTCCGTAGCAGATCGATTGATTTTTCGGGTTGAAAATCTTTGTGCGCAAGGATGACCGATGGGCGATCTGTGTCATGAAAAATTGCATGACTGAACTTGGCATATTTTTGTCGATCTTTGTTTTTAAACATACCAACTGCACAGACAGCTTCATCATTTGCTTCGATTACATTTAATTGTCGCTTAAACGGTGTCTCTACCCATACGTAAGAAATGCCGGCATTTTGCATCGCTTGTGCGGTAGGCGTGATGACTAAGCCAGTTATTTTTCCGCGCGAATCTCGGTAAGAAATTGGATCGCGAATTTCGTATAAAAGCTTCAGTGGTTCCGCGGCCATCGCGATGTTTGCGATACTTAAAAAACTGAACAAACAAGTGGAGGTAATGCGGCGGAGTGTCATTCTGTAGCAATAAGAAATTTATAAAATCACCATGAATAATTTCGTGGCTAGCGAAGCATACGAACTTGTCACACGCTTGTCAAAAGCAATCTAAGGCATTGATATAAATGATTAGCATCAATGAAAATACTATGTGACTATTTTTAAAAGCTGAGTGATGTTTTATTCCGCGGATCTTTCATTGCCTGGCGCTGATCGTTCGACTCAATTGCCAATAAGTTCAAGCGCGCGGTGGTATCGCATAAGTCGCTACCACATGGGCGACGGCATCTTCGCACCCATCCGAATACAAAGTGACTTCGCCCACGGCCAGATTTTTACCGATTTTCAACAACTGACAATGCGCGAGAATGTCTTTATCTGCGCTAGGTTTGCGCAAAAAATGGATGCTTAGATTGGTGGTCACTGCTAGCGGCACAATACCAATTTCTGCCAGCAGGGCGACGTACATCGCGATATCTGCTACTGCCATTAATACTGGGCCAGAGACCGTGCCACCAGGGCGCAAATGACTGGTATTAATGGTTTGTCGTACACATGCTCCCCGTTCTGAAATTGATTCAACCACCACACTACTTTGTGGGAAATCTGTGCGCAGAAAATCTTGTAGCTGTTGAACGTTGAGTTGTGGCATGGTCAATTGTAAGAGGGCTGAAGATAGGGTACAGCCTAGCACAATCGCTAAAGCTCGAGGACATGCCGCTCCTTAAATTTAACTAAAGGTAGCCTTGAATATTAATCGCTGTTATGTGGCACAGGTTTCGGTAGAATTTGCTGCGTACGATTTATTTTGCTTTATATCTTTTGTTGACCTCTGCATGTAATTGACATTTACAGCTGCACATAGAAATAGGATTTGGACTATGACATCTTCTCTCAAGCCTGCCCGCCGCGGTTTTTTGCAAGCCTTCAGTGGTTTGACTGCAGGTCTCGCCAGTTTAACTAGCTTACAAGCCGCAGCACAAACGGGTGCACAAGCAAGCACCAACACTGCAAAGCGTCCAGTTGGTGCAAAGTACATGGGCGATTTTGTCGCCCCGAAATTGAGTAAAGTGAAGGTCGCGATTATTGGTGTTGGTGCGCGCGGTTCAGGTCATGCTGCACAATTGGCAGCGATTGAGGGTGTGCAGTTCGTTGGTATTTGCGATTTGGTCGAAACACGTGCCAAAAAATCTGCGGCAGTAGTGGGTAAATCTGGCCATACGCCGAAAGTTTATTTTGGTGATGAAAACGGCTGGCGCACCATGCTCGCCGAAACGAAACCAGATGCCGTTTTCATCAATACGCCTTGGAGTTCACATGCACCGATGGCAATCGCATCCATGCATGCGGGGGCACATGCTTTTGTTGAAGTACCGATCGCCACGACCTTACAAGAAATGTGGGATATCGTTGATGCATCTGAAGCGACAGGCCGCCACTGCATGATGATGGAAAACGTCAATTATGGACGAGAAGAATTGCTGTACTTGAACATGGTAAGACAAGGCGTGCTGGGCGATCTGCTACATGGAGAAGCATCGTATATTCACGCCTTGCGCTTCCAAATGGAAAATGGTGATTCGACTGGCTCATGGCGCACGTTTGAATACGCTAAACGCAACGGCAATCTTTATCCTACGCATGGTTTAGGTCCTGTTGCCCAATACATGAACTTAGCGCGCGGTGAAGATAATTTTGGTCGTATTACTTCTTTCTCTTCACCAGCGAAAGGCCGCGCAGCGTACGCGCAGAAATCGACGAAACTGACCTCACCGAAATTTAAAGAACTCGATTTCAAAGGTGGCGATCTCAATACATCGATTATCAAAACGGCCTTGGGTAGAACGATTATGGTGCAGTGGGATGAAACCACGCCGCGTCCGTATTCGCGTCACAATACGATTTGGGGTGTGAATGGTGTGTTGGCTGGCTTCCCTAACCGCATCTCAGTCGAAGGTATTACCAGCAATTATCACAAGTGGGCTGAAGGTAAGGAGTGGGAAGCGATCGCTGCGAAATATGAGCATCCGCTGTACCTGCGTATGGGCGAGTTGGCAAAGAAAATGGGCGGGCACGGTGGCATGGATTTCTTAATGCTATACCGAATCATTGAATGTTTGCGTCAGGGCGAACCGATGGATCAAAACGTATACGAAGGCTGCTTCTGGTCTGCGGTTGGTCCATTGAGTGAGAAATCGGTGGAAGAAGATGGCAGCTCTCAAGTCTTCCCAGATTTCACACGGGGTGATTGGAAGACGACCAAGCCTTTAAAAATTATTCTTTGATAGAGACCTCTGCATAAGCTACTGCGCGGCCGAATTTTGAATCTGCGATTTTGCCAATACGTCGCTGTGCTCAAGCACAGGTGCGCTTCTCGATCCAAACTTCGACCGCTCGCTACGGTTGTGCAGAGGTCTCTGATATAAGTTTTATTGAAATTGCAAACGCACCGTTAAGTTTTTTTAACGGTGCGTTTTCATTTGTATGCTCTTAATTTTTTATTTAATTATCCCGCCAACAGCATAGCTGAATTTACCTTCTGTTTGGTACTTCTGTTTTGTTGAGTTGACCAGATCAATCAGTTCTTTTTTTGAGAACACGGCCTTTGCTTTGACGCGTACCTCACCACCTTGCGAAAAGAAGTTCTTACTGGAATGACTTAAAGTGCATTTGAAATTATGTGGACTGTCGACTTTGCATAATTTGGCTCCTTTATCCATGTCTCTCGTTTTTAGCTTGAACTCTAGTTCTACAGGACGTTTGAAGTCAATCTCTGAGAGTAAGCCATCGTTGGCGATGTCATGATTTCGATTGCATGCAGATAGCAGGCTTAGCAAGCCAATTAGGCATGCGATTTGAAATTGAAGTCTTAATGTCATTTGCGTGTTCTTCGTTTCAGTATTTCATTGCGGGCTAATATCAAAGTTCTTTTTTTGCCCGATTGAGTAACTTAATTTACCCTCGGTTTGAAATTTCTCTTTCATCGAGGAGAGCAGATTATCAAGTTGTTTTCGTGAGAATACGGCGTTTGCTTTGGCATTTACCTCACCATGCTCGATCGCATCGCTTTTTCCGGAGACGGTTATTTTGCATTCGTAAGCATTCAATCCTTCTATTTTGCATAATTGCGCTGCCTTGATCACGTCTTTCGTTACTAGCTTGAATTCAAGCTCAATCGGAAAATTGAAATCAATTTCAGCCGAGCGACTGAGCGCTGCCTGCGGAAGCATTTTTTTGTCTTGGATTTCAGTTTTCTTATCACACGCAGGCAGTAAGCTCAGTAAGCCAAATAGACATGCGATTTGAAATGGTTGTAAGGATCTCATCTTACTTCTCTCTTGATTTTGCAATATTTTATTAATAAATAAATATTTTACTATCGAAAATCTTGATCATCTTGAAATTCTTTGATCATTGTGTCGATAAACACACGCGTTCTTGCTGGCATTAAGCGCCTTCCTGGAAATACTGCCCATGCATCAAACTCAGGCGAGTGCCATTGCGGCAAAACGCGGATGAGACTGCCATCGTGTAAATGGCACTGGGCGAAATGTTCTGAGATTAAGGTAATTCCCAAACCTGATAAGGCCAATCGCTTCAGCATTTCGGGTGAGTTGGCTGTGGCGATGCCGGGGGGGACACCTTCCCAAGTTTGATTTCCATTTTTTAATCGCCACATTGCTGGCTCGCCATTGCGCGCAAGTAGACGGAGCGTTTGATGCTCCATCAATGCCTCAGGTTCTTGCGGTTCACCATACTTCTCGAGATAGCTTGGAGCAGCGTAAATCGCTGCGGAAAACTTTGCCAGTCGTCTTGCCGCCAGCGAGGCGTCATCGGGCAGGCTGCCCATGCGTATCGCCAAATCAAAGTTCTCACCGATCAGATCCACGCGTCGTGGCGACAGATCGAGTTCCAAAGTGATTGCTGGATAGTCGCGCAAAAAGCGGCTGATTAAGGCCGTCATGGTTTCATTGGCAAAGTCGGCTGGCATGGAGACTCGTAATCTGCCACTTGGTTGAATCTGTCTTTGCTGTGTTAAAGCCAGTGTCGCTTCGACTTCAGAACTCACTTGCTGGGCATGCGCCAGAACCGCATTACCAAAATCAGTCACCACGAGTTTTCTGGTTGTACGCAAGAGTAAGCGCTCGCCTAATTGGGCTTCAAGTGCGGTGATGCGACGCGATAGCGTTGATTTGGGCATATTCAGCTTGTCCGCAGCTCGACTAAAGCTGGTTTCTGCAACCACCCGCGCAAACAACAGCAGATCATTAGGGTCGAGATACATGGTTTCTCCTGAAATGTGTGATTGTTCTATAGGTGGAACAATCATATCCATTTTAAGCTCTTCTGTATTGAATATGGAACATATAAAGTGACAGCACATTCACTCAAGTGTGCAGTTCAACCCCAGTGTTACCATCTTAAGGAGCAATACCATGAACATTTTGCAAATCAATTCCAGCGCCCGTGTAGCAGGTTCTCATTCCACTAGTTTGGCGAATCAAGTAAGCGCACGCTTACGTGATCAGCATGCAGGTGCAGACTTTGTATTGCGTGATCTCGCTGTTACGCCACAACCAAGTTTGGATGAAGCTGCACTGCAAGCTTTGTTCACACCTGCTGATCAGCGCACACCGGAGCAAGCAGCCCGTGTTGCTTTGGATGACGCTTTAATCGCGGAAGCACAAGCAGCGGATATTTTGGTGATTGGTGCACCTATGTATAACTTTGGTATTTCATCCCAATTGAAAAATTGGATAGATGCGATTTCCCGTGCACAAGTGACTTTCCGTTACACCGCAAATGGTCCAGAAGGTTTATTGAAAAACAAGAAAGTCTATGTCGTCTTGACGCGTGGTGGTTTGTATCGCAATACGCCAAATGATACCCAAATGCCGTATCTGAAAAACTTCTTTGCCTTCCTAGGCATGACTGATGTTGAATTCATTTATGCAGAAGGCTTGGCGATGGGGCCAGAGGGTGAACAACGCGCAATCAGCGATGCCCAAGCACAAATCGAAGCTGCATTGGCATAAACTAAGCGAATTGTAGTCAGCGTCGTAATAAATCAGAAAAGGAAATAGCAGATGAACACCGAGCTCAAACCAGAAAACGTCAGCTTGTCACGCGCAGTCGAGCAATTGGTGGTCGGCCAGGCAACTTCTGATGGTGCCGGTGTCAAACTGACACGCGTATTGACCCAGCCATATCAGTATCGGCTAGATCCTTTTCTCATGTTAGACGCGTTTGGAAGCGACAATCCTGACGAGTACATCGCTGGTTTCCCCGACCATCCACATCGCGGATTTGAGACCATCACTTATATGCTAGAAGGTCGCATGCGCCATCGTGATAGCGCTGGTAATGAAGGCTTGCTAGAAAATGGTGGCGTTCAGTGGATGACCGCTGGGCGCGGTGTGATCCATTCAGAATTGCCCGAGCAAGAAAATGGTCGCATGGAAGGTTTTCAGTTATGGCTTAACTTGGCAAGTAAAGACAAAATGACGCCAGCTTGGTATCGCGATTTTAAGAGCGCGGACATTCCCGAATTTACGACGCCCGATGCGGTCACTGTACGTGTTATTGCCGGCCAAAGTCATGGTGTGCAAGGCGCAATGCAAAGAGCCACCACTGAGCCTATTTATCTCGATGTCAACATTTCAGGAGGTGCGAGCTTTAGTCAACATATTCCTGCTGACTTTAATGCTTTTATTTACGTGTATCGTGGCAGCGTAAAAATCGGTGAGCAGCAAGTACCTTTGCAAAGAATGGCGATTTTAAAGAAATGGCCAAGTGCCGATGGCGTAAAGATACAAGCCGACGAGGCCGCAAGATTCATCTTAATCGCAGGAAAACCATTGGGCGAAACCATCGCGCAATATGGGCCGTTTGTGATGAACTCGCAAGAAGAAATCTTTAAAGCGATTGATGATTTTCGTCAGGGGAAGTTGGTTGCATCTGAACTATAAATGCCAGCGATTGGATACGATCCAATCGCTGGCACTACCTTAAGCTATCTGACTTAACTGGAACCACCAGAAATACTAGAAACTTCTTTACCATCACTGACCCAGTATTCATGATTCGCCGAATAGTAGGTGATCAGCACTTTCAATTCATGTTCTGCGAGCTTTTTGTTAAACGATATCGCCGAGTTTTCGTCACTAATGGAGATTGCCATGAGCGATTCGCCTGGCATAATCTTTTGACCGATTAAGGGCGCTGCTCGCCACAATAAATTCTTATCTGGACCAAACACCGCTTCTAAAGCGGTTTTCGCATCAGCAACTGCTTGACCGTCCAGATAGATTTCAATCTTCTTGATGATGGCAAATCCTGTGCCGCGATTGCGTATGACCATACGGAAGCCCGCTTCATCAATTTCTTTACTCCACGAGATAAGCGGAAATCCTAAACCCTGCCGTTGTGGCAGAGCGCGTTGTCGTAGCGGCACTTCGCGTCTGGATCTCAGGTAAAGGTAACCGCCAAGTAAACCCGCAACGATGATTCCTATCGAAATAATAAATGGCAAATTGCCTTCTGACAGACTAGCAAGATAGGGATCAAATAGTAATAAGAGCGTGAAGATCGCCAATGGAGGAATGATGATCAGGCATAAAACCCATAAGAAATATTTCTTAATTAAATTTTGTATCTCACAGTAGCGTTTGAAAAGATACGCCAGGCTAATTGCCAGTAGCACGAAGAAAGTCAACACTAACTGTAAATACCAACGATTCACGCAAACGAATTTTTCAATTTCTGATGAATTATCCACGGCTATTTCTTGTTCGCGATAATTCTTCAGTAGGCAAACCGCGATTTGTTGGCTCTGAAGGCAGGATTGCTCCAGATCGATGACTGGTTTCGCCAGATTCTCGAAGTTAGGAGACCACAAGCCGACACCGCCGAAATTATCGCCCGAATACAAAATGTCGTCTTCTAACTGTTGCCAGTTATGGTTATCGAAGTGCAGTACAGGTAGCAAGTGGCGTAGGAAGTCACTACGATCAGCTCCATGCAGACTAGACTCATTTTCGATATCGCTGCGTAGCTGTTTTTTGGAATCGGTACTTGGTTCATTGAGCAACACCAGTATTAATTCGCGTATGGCTGATTTGTCTAGTTTGTTATTGGAGCCTTGCCGTTCACTTTTTTTACGTAATTTAACCAAGTTGCCGACGCTGAACGCGCCAGTTTTGTTTTGTAAATGATGGGTGAACACATCTTGTGATACCAAAATATTCACCAGCACATTGTCGTCTTCTAATGCTTTGCGTAGAGACATATAAAACTCATTAAACAGCAGTGCAGAATCTGCGTCTAATGGATAGTTTGGAAAGTAAATCGTGACGCCATCTCCACGAGTTGGTCTAGATGCAATACCAAAACTGGCGTAAGGTTTGACGCTCGATGCGAGATCAACGAGTGGGGCGCGTAATAGGCCGGTAATGTTTTGAATGAGTTTTTTTAACACCGCTTGCTTATTCTCGCGAGAAAACTTGCGCCAGTCTCCGCTCCAATCATTTTTCTGAATTAACCAATCCACTTTCGAATTATATTGACGTGCTACACGAATAAACTCATTGTCTCTCGCACTGCCATTGTTGATATCAAATGTCTGTGCACCCAGTCGAAGCTCGCCTACATTGTCTACCGTTAAACCATAGTAGGCGACGCGGTTGAGAACGCTAAAGTTGACAGTTTGTGTCTTCTGTTGATTTTTCCAATAAGGATAGAAACCATACACAATGCCATTAAATTCATCCAAGGCACAACCACAGTCGCCACCTTTCAAATTGATGTTTGAGATTTTGTCGGGGATGCGTTTCTTCGCAACATTCTCAATCGCAATCGCTAAATAGGAATGATAGAGTTGTTGAATCAAATTTTGCGCCAGACTCACGGTCGCGGGATCACAAAGGCCTACTTGCAAACGTAGTTTGCTTAGTTCTGTAAAAATACTATCCAGACTTTGCGTCAGTCGGGTGCGGCCATCGGTCGCTTGTGCTTTTAATCCTTCTAATTCTTTTTGTAGTAAAGCGAAATCATCGTCACTCATACGCAGGCTACCAACAAAGCTATTGTTGGTTGGAGAATTCAATCTGCATGCGCCGATACCCATCACAATTTTTGACACAGCGGCACTGCGGAAGATACTCACTTCGGCATAATCAACATCTTTGATCTGTTCCAGTAGCTTGACGATCATTGCAGGTACACCGGTATTTTGTATGTTTCCCTTTAACTCATTTTTAATTGTTGCCAATGATAGCTCGGTTAAATGTACGTTATCGAAGACACGTGTTGCTTCGGTGAGCGCTTGTTTTTCGTCTTCTGTTAAAAACAGTGCATCGGTATTCAATTTTTCTTCAAGAAAGCTATCAAATAGATCTTTCGTTTTAAAATAGACTGTGCCCTGCACGCGTAATTCATCAATTACCGCGATAGGAAAATCACTGATGTCTTTTAACTTTTTCAGTGCGTCTTCATTGATCAAAAAACCGTCAAAGTCTGCCGCACTTCTCTCAATCAAAGGCCAGATTTGATTGAGCAAATAATCTCTTCCGCCCATCGCCTGTGCTGTGGCTGCGCGCAGTGCTTCAGATGAATTGAATTCCTTGTCTTTGAGTGTCGTGAGGATTTGTACGATTTGATCTTTGCCGCCGAGCACATCCAAATCCGCTTGGTTTAGGTTGTAGGTAAAATACGCACTGGTATCGACATAACTTGGAATCGCTTTCGGCGCAGCTTTACGCATACCGCGGAAACGATTGACCAGATCGATCAAATCTTTGTCCGAACCTTGACGACGTATGTGGAAATCTTGGTTCTTGATTTTCTCAGCCTGCATAAAATCCCAAGCCTCGAACTCGGGACTAAGCAAAATCCCGAGTTCAGCGCGATTCTTTTCACCAAAGCGGGCGATTCTATCAACGTTCTTCGCCAGGCTGTCAGCATAATCGCCGGTCGCACTTACTTTGAAGCTGAAGCCGAAACGTTGAAGCCAGGATAGGGTAATCGGTCCGACGATACCATCATCTAAAGGTTTTCCTCTGAGCGCATAGTCATGTTTCCAATCAGGCAGATCTTGATAGATTGCTTCTAATTGCTTTTGCATTTGCAAGACAACTGGTTTACTTAGACCTTTAAAATGTTCTTGTCGGATATTTTTGTTATAGCCAACAATATTGACGGTTTTGCTCCCCGAAGTGGGCGTCTTATTCAAGGATGCATTATTCGGACTCGTCTTGCTTGCATCATTACTCGCCTGCGTTGAGACGCTGGTAATTTCAATCTGTGCCAGGCTGATTTGACTACAACAAAGCAAGCTGAGCAACAGGCCACGCATACAGCGCCGTTGGAAGAGGCGATGAGAATCGCGAATTTGGAAAAAGTGCCATAGGCTACTAAATAGTGGAGCGTTGTGTAAGTGTTTCACAATGTTTTCCCATCCTTCATTAATTCTCTGCTGATGCCACGCAGCAGATCGTCTTGCGTAATTGTTTGATGACTGTTTTTAACTGCTCGAATCGCCGCATAGCGAGCAACATTGAGTAAAGCACCGCCAGCCAATTCATAACGTTCTGCTAGCTGACGGAAGTTCACATCGGTGTTTAGTCGTTCTTTATTCGTGAATAAGTTATTCCACAGACGTTCACGTTGCATCGCATCTGGCATCGCAAAGTACACTTCACTTTGAAAACGACGCGAGAACGCGGCATCAATATTTGCTTTCAAATTGGTTGCCAAGATGACGACACCGGGAAAATCTTCAACGCGTTGTAAGAGATAGGAAATTTCCTGATTCGCATGACGATCATTGGAATTGCTGGTTTGAGTCCGTTTGCCAAACAGAGAATCTGCTTCATCGAAAAACAATATCCAATTTTTGTTTTGCGCCTGATCGAAAACATTGGCCAGATTTTTTTCGGTTTCACCTATGTATTTCGATACCACCATCGATAAGTCGATACGATACACATCGGCTTCGACGGCTTTCCCTATCAAACTGGCGGTTAGTGTTTTACCAGTGCCGGGTGGGCCGTAGAATAAAGTGCGATAGCCGGGCTTTAAAGATTTTTGTAATCCCCAGTCATTCAGAATTCGCTTGGAATGCGCAAGCCAGGCAACGATATGATCCACTTCCTCCATCACTTCCTGATTCAAGACCAAGTCTTGCCAGGTCAGTTGGGTTTGCATTAATTTTGCCGGAAAATTCGCGCTAAAATCTGGTTTGTGGCTTTCGCCCTCCACTAGTCGTTGCAGGTAGTCATGACTGACTTGTAGTTTTGCACTAAATGAAGGTTCGTCGCTTGCCTGCGATTCCAAACGCAAAATTCCTTGCTTGATCAATGGATGCTCATCTTTAAATAGCATTGCAACCTGTAGGCGCTTTTCCAAATCACTTCCTGCCAAAATAAAAGCGGCCGTTTCACAAGTTGGTAAGAAACCTAAGTGCGCTTTGCCACGCCAGCCGCCAATTTCACTAAACGGGCGCGCTAATGCTGCATTTTGTAAAGAGAAAAAGTCGAGTGTTTGTGGCCGCAAATGCGGCACTAAGGCCAATACCAATACCACGCGTTCCATATAAGCAAAATTGAACTCTCGAATAATTTTCGCATAGGCGGTATTGACATTAGTAAGGTCTGGTGCAGGGACAATTTCTTGCAGATTTTTATTGTTCTGATTGTCTTTGAAATAGGCGTCAAAACGCGCGTCGCAGACCCGACTAAACCACGCGATTTCTTGTTCTAAACATTCTGTGTTGAGCATTATTTTGTCTTTTTCTGTAGTCGGTTAGCGCCAATTTACATGCAAGGGATCTGGCATCTATGGAAACTTAATCATCGCAAAACTCCATGGCAGACGATCTAGCAACATATCGAAAGTGGCTTGCGGAATTTTTAGGTGCCAACAATCGTCTGCAAATTTCAGGTAGCCTTCACGGGCTAAAAAGGTTTCACGTAGACCTTGTATTGAGGTCTTACCGATCGCGCTCCAGTGCGCGATGATTCCTGTCAGCATTTGCTGTATCACGTCTTTCTCGTGCTCTGTCATTTGTATGCCTGACGCAATCGGAACCACTGCTGGGATGCCACATAAAAGTTTGTTCAGCGTCAGTGAAAATTCTGGAGTATTTTCTTCTCCAGTGACAATGTATTGCGTCAGATGTACGGCACGTTCTGCCGCGTGCTTGTCGATAAATGCCCCATCCTTAGTGAGCTCTAGAAGTGCAAATAATCTTTGCAAATAGGGGGCAACGATCACCAATCCTGCATTGTGCAAGTGACTGTCGTATTTGTTAGATGCTGCATTTTCTGCGTTGTCCTGATTTTCTTTTCTCTGCGGGATTTTTTTATTCACTTGCTCTTGTTGATTGACTGTTGGCATTGCTTCTGGCGAATTTTTGTGTGTGAGTTGTAAGGATAGTTGTTGATCAAAATGAGCAAGTTTGTCGAGACATTGTCGAACGTTTTCTGCACGTTTATTGTGTTCAAGTCTTGGCTTTAGCTGATCTAACGCTTGTCCAAGAAGCTGCTCAAGTAGCGCGGTGGTAAATTGCAATACATGGATTGGTGGCTTGATCGAGGCACTTGCGGTATATATGGCGTGCCAACACGCATGATGTAAGCCAATAAGGTTATGTTTGGACGGCGAAGACGGTGACGAACGCAGATTGATCAGTAGTGCTTTTTCCAATCTGTACAGCAATCCTGGTAATTGCGCATGGATTGTTGTGTGCAGACGTTTAAACAGTGCTTCTAGTTGTATCGTTGTTGCTAGTTCACACAAGCGTGCAATTCCTCTTGCTTCTTGTAGCACATGCGGGATTGTTGTGAATGCATAATTTGAGGCAGACAGTAGTTGATGTAAGCTGTGCTGAAAAAAAGCCCGTTCCGCAGTGCTGAAACTTGCGTGGCTTCGTAACATGATGGTGCACAAAGTTTCTTGTTCGGCCAGGCTGAGGGTTTGTTCTTGATGCGTGGATGCTACTAAATCGATATCGCCACGTACGAAATCCGTCCCCGATGAAGTAATCACCTCAAAGAGCTTGATTGCTTCAGCCAATGCGATATCGGTAGCAGACTCTAAATGCGGTTGTTGCACCTTGTTGATATTTTCGGTCGTCGGCTTAGTCGTGATTTTGGTTGTGAGTTCAGTTGCTAGGCCAGTATCGAGTTTAACCGAGGCGTTCAAAGCTAGGGCACTCAAGTGGGATTGATTGCCCAGCGCATCCCAGAATTCCGATTGCTGCTTTTTCGTGAGTTGTTGCAGCCCTGTTTGAAGGAGGGCCTTCTTCTCCATCGCGGTCAACAATGACCAATCTAGCGTCTGACTAGATGCATCTGGATGATCGCGGTTGCTGTGCTTGAGTTGTGGAAGATCTTGTATCGACACAAGTGATGCAGTGATTTCAGAATCAGTGATGAGCATTGAAAATAGTCGTGATCTGACTTGCGCTGGCATTAGCAACGAGGTTGTCTCTACAGAGCTTTGCTGTATAGACGCTGGATTTTCGATTGCCTGTTTGGCATAAGCCGTGAACTGATTTAACGCAAGCAATTTTGTCAGAATACGATGCCAATTCGGTGCCTGACGTGGATCGAGTTGATAGCATAGGTTGCTGAAGATATCGTTTAATGTATTCTCGTCGTGCACAGAATAGATTCCTTGCACCAATGCAGTTAGCTGAGTGAGTGAATTTTTCTGTTGTAATGATTGTTCAAACACGGCGTTGTAGGCGATGCGAAAACTATGTCGCTGAAATTCCGCCAGTGTGTTCTGCTGTTTTAATGTTGTATCGAGCCGCTCCCATTGTTGCCATATTTCAGACAATAGTTGCGATAGTTCGGGGGCTAGGCTAGCAAGTAAATCATGCAAAACTGGGATTGAATTTTTTGCGATGCATAGTTGTCTTAATTCGCGTCTTGCCAAATAACGTTGTTGTGCCTGCACCAGTATGTCTTGATGATGCGTAACCAGTTGTGGCCAAATTGAACTCAAACCGCCAAGATTCGCTTGTAGCATCGCTTCTGCGAGTTGCGCCGGGAGTATCTGCTGCCGATAAGTTGATAAGCTCGGCGTGGCTGCTTTGTGGCGTTCATTATGGAGTTCAGCGGTGGACTTCGAGCTCTTCCCTGCGCGCAGTCCGGCTTCTGATGGTGTCTTTGATGCAGCATCCACGTCTGTAACGAAGTTCTTACTTAAGTCGAGACCCAAGTCGCTAGCATCCTCGCTACCAGCGTCGATACCTGAGTCGGAAAAAAACACTTTAGCGCTTGATGGACTTGATGTAGCCGATGTATTTCTCAGCTCTGTT
This sequence comes from Oxalobacteraceae bacterium UBA7693, assembly GCA_002482715.1. Classification (GTDB taxonomy): domain Bacteria; phylum Pseudomonadota; class Gammaproteobacteria; order Burkholderiales; family Burkholderiaceae_D; genus Undibacterium. The sequence continues at coordinate 61,256 of DLGN01000398.1, read as the reverse complement.
TGTGCAGCCCAGTCGATATTCGCTAGTGCTCGCTGCCATTGCTGTATCGTTTGCGTGAAGTGCTTATCATTTTGAGCCCAAGAAGCTAGTGTTATCCAATCACTTGCTTGTAGTTCAAATTGATTCGCGCAAATATGTTTCAATTCTTGTAGCTTATCTTTCGGCAAATTTGTCTGCAAGGCGATTAGCAGAGTAGCCATCTGTTCAACTTGAGGGTTTTCCAGTTGTGCAAGAAATTGCGAATGAAGGTGCTCGTGCTGGGTGCGCGAAATCGCATCGGCTGGCACCGTGTTGAGCGTTAAGCTGTTATCGATCCCTAGTTTTATCTGATCTTGTATCCACCGCTGTAATCTCTGATGAATCCAGCGGTGCAGGGCAGCCGCTGACAATTTGCGCGCCAAGTCTGGAGGCAAGTTGCTGGCAAGCCTCGTTTCAACTACCGGTTTGATGATTGAAGTTGGTGTGCTTTGTTGGTTGCGCTTTGCTACATTTGCACGCTCAATACATATCTGCACAAGCGCTTCAAGTTCTTGGTTTTCTCGTGAGAACAAACTATAGATGACATCAGCGAAGTACTCATTCAAACCCTGGACTTGAAACGCGTAGCGTTCTAATTTATCGAGAAAGCTTGCCTTTTCTGTTTGACTCGCATAGTGGATGCTGTTCAAATAATGTATCAAGAACGTGTGCAACTGGGGTGTTGGTATCCGACTAGAAAGATGTTCTTGCCAGATTGTGGACGGCATGACTTGCCGGCGAAAGTCTTGCATCGCTTGCGTATTATTGAGGGCGGCATAAAATGCTGTGACGAATTCTTGTTCTTCAATTTCACTGTGCATCCTATCCGCTTGTTTGTCAGGCGAAGTTGATATTGCTGCATTTACTGCTGTCACATTGTCTTGGTCAGTTGAATAAAAATCAGCGAGTGATTTTCTGAGCTCTGCTTCCGAAGGCGTGAAGGATTCGGCAAGCGAGCGTTCTAACTGTAATTGCAAGGCTTGTTTTTGTAATACCTCAACATCAATACTTTCGCCGTGTCGTAATGCTTCTAATGCGCAGATCAGCAGATCTTCTGGCGCCGCACTGGCTTGACTTGCGGTGCGCAGACTCTCTAGCATAAAGCTGAAATCCGAGGCAGCTTGCTGATCTTGGTGCAAAATCCACCAATGCAGGTATTGATAAAGTTCGTGTTGTTGCAAACCTAAATCGGCCAAGCGCAGTCGTCCATCTTGCCAAGCACGAAAGCTGGCAAGTAGTGGGTGCGGTCTAGCCTCGGGATGTGACCTGGTCCCAAGATGCGAATGTGGACGCTGTTGGTTTTGCGTTTCTGTCCTTGCAGAAAATGCCGTACTTGCGGTTGGCGCGACCGCTGCGGCTGTAGTAATTTCAGCAGCCGCAACATTTGAATGTGGGATGCTTACGAATTGTTGCAATGCCTTGAAATACGGTAATTTTTCTATGATGGTATTTGCTGTACTCGCTCGTGCCGCCGGTACTAAGTCTGCCTGCGCTTGCTGAGGCAGTGTGTGCGCCAGATTAATCATGCGCCAAAATTTGGCGGGACTGATTTGTGTGTTTGTCAGAATGATGTCTTGTAGTAGCTGACGCAGATGCTCTTGTATTTGGATATCTGTTTCAGTGATAGTTGTTGCTGCATTGGTGGTGGCAGATACAGTGGCAAATGCAGTGGCATATGCAACTAAGGCAATTCTGACTGCGGCCGTATTGTGAAAGTATTCGGCTAAGAGTTTGGCGAGTGGTGCTTGTAATATTTGTGCCAATGCTAAAGCTTGCTCTTGACCCAGTTTGGCGAATATCAACATCTGTTGCGCACGCTTGAGTTTAGGAAAAAGCGCGCGAACTTGTGTTGTATGTTGAGTGCTCAATTGTCGCCATAGTGCATCGACTTGTTGTGCTTCACCGCAGTTTACCAAATGTTCTAATTGTTCAATGATGCCGCTGTCTTGTGTCGCATGCAGAGCGGCATCGCTTTTTTTGTCGATATGATGTAATTGGTTTTGACTGCCAAATTTCACAAAAAATTGTTGAAAATTAGAGACCGATAGCTGCCCGGGAGCGAAAGACCAGAGATAGGCAAATAAGGGTTTTTCAACTTCTACCATCGCTGCACCGCTAGTCGTAAGCAGGTCTGACTGTGCACTTTTTGCGCTAGCGGATAACTGCTTTTGCAGAAGCCGCTTCATTGCAGGAATACTGGTAGCCAACTGCGGATGTAAGCGCGACAAAATGTGCTCTTGTGATGTGCTAGTGAGATGCTGCCACCAATGGCGCCAGTATTGCGCGCGCAATTGGTTGAACTGGCTGAACTGTTCGTCAATTGCCAGATGAATCGCATTGCTGAGTAAAACATCGTCCTCGCTGCGCAGAGCCTGCGTCAATAATGCGTCGGTATCTACTAGTTCGTAGTCTTGATTGCTTTGATTAATTTGTTTGTTGTGGTGTGCCGTTACAAGACCTTCCGCAGTACGTGTCGATTGCGCTTTGTGTAATAAATGAATGATTTCTTGAATGCCAGCAGCATTGAGCGTGCCTGTTCGAGAAGACAGCGCCGTAACGATCACTACATCGAGTGTCGCTTTGTCGAGTGAGAACAAATGAATGGCGCTGGCTGAGTCCGAGTTTGAGCTTGAACTTGGAGCTGAACTTGGGCTTGAAGTTGGGTCTGAGCTTGGGTCTGCGCTTGATAGATAGCGATGTACATACCAGGCAGTATCGGGGTGCAGCAAAGTAATCAGATCGAGCTTCATCTGTACTGGGAATTTTTCTAACCAAACTTGCCAGCAACTCGCTTGCAATTGTCGAATTTCCGGTTCACAAAATAGCATCAGAGCTGACCATTCTGATGCTAATGCGACATAGTCAGCTTGCTCGAATGCGCTTTGATGAGATGCGGAAAATTCAAAATTGGTTTTCGAAGCTGCAGCAGATTCAGCATCTACGTTGCTGTGCATAGGGTTTCTGGCTTCAGCGATTTCCTCGCGAAATTGTTGGCTCAGCTTCCTTACCTCTTCATCTTGTATCTCGTCATTTCTGCTTCGTGCAAAAACGTGGTCTGTTGTTAAGCTGGCGGGTGCTGCGATGTCGAATGTTGGCGATATCGATGGCAATGTTTGTGTGCTATTGAGTTTCGCGCTGAGCTGTTCGATCACTTGCATTAAAGCGTGGCGAGTTTGCGCTGAAATGGCGGTATGCGTTTCGATTAATTGTTGGTATTCTGGTTTGAGTGTCGTTATGCTCGCTCCCTGTGATTCCATCCATGCTTGGGCGATCTCAGAGAAGGCATTAATACGATTTTGTATTGATGGCAAAATGAAGCGCCACAGCTTTTCTATCGCAGCTTGTTCGGAATGTTTGGTCTGCAAATTTAAAAATTCTAATCCTAGCCAATCTAGCATGAGGTCTTGCTCTTCGCGCGACCAGGCTTTCAAAGCCATGCGCGTAATTTGGAACAAATCGCTTGCATCAAACTGTTTTAATAGACGACCTAACTGACGGCTATCACGGGTGATATCTTGTAAAGGTAGTGGTGCTGTTTTTGATTTGACGATCTCTTGCAATAGACGTTTGTGTGCATATTTTGCCTCACTTAATCGTTCCCATTTTAATTGCCCGGTTTTCAGAAAATGCAAAAACTCAGTATGCGCGTTTTCCGCTTGTTCTTGCTGCTGGTTTTGTCCAGCAACTTTTGCCAGTTGCAAACGCAAACTATTACTTAACTGTTCGTGTAAGCGACGACTGAGTTCACGTTCTGATTCTGCCTGAAGTACCGTGCCCAGATCGAGCTCTATTGATTCTAAGCGACGTATCTGATGTACCTGTATATTGAGTTCACGGCATTGCTGTTCGATCACCTCATCAATCACAGGTAATAATATGGCTTTGATCCAGTCCGCCCATGCGCTCGCATCGGCCTGTATGTCGGTAAACGACAGGTCAAATACTAAATCATGAATACGGTTGGCGCTGCGCATGATACTTAGATCCAATATCGGTTTGCTTGCGGGTGTCGATTCTTTTTCAAGAATGCGATAACCTGATCTGCGCTTCGATCCAATGCCGTCACGTCGCCTTGATAACCATGATTGGCATAGGTTTGCAATTGATCCATCCATTGCTGATAACGTAGTTCAAACTGTGCGAGAAAGGCGAAATCTAGCCAGATAAATTCCGGCATGATGTGTGCGGGCAGATGTTGAGCGATCAGATTTTCTATCCAGAGTCGACACTTTATATCGGTGAAGCGCGCGGTAAATCCGGGTAGGATGATACTGACTCTGTGTGCATAAAAATCAAATTCAATCTCTCGTTGATGGGTGCTGGAACGTGGTCGCAACAACACATGCTCGACTAAATGAAGGCCCTCAGTTTGTAAGCTGATCGACGCTAGATAGGCGATCAACTGCGCGAGAAAATCGCTCAGTTCATTTTTAGGTAATAAGCACAATGGCCAATACTGATCGACTGCAACTCGCAGACATAACCAGACATGATGTTCGCTGCTGGCAAGTGCCTGATAATTTTCCCAGCAGATGCCAAATTTGAGTAAAGCTTCGCAAATCGCTCCGTGCGGTAATTTAAACGCCAGTTGCTGATCTGGCGTAGGATTTTTTGCGATCGAAATCAACTGCGCGGGATCTATCTGTTGTGGTATGCCAATTTGTTTTTGCAATAGCGCGGCATAACGTAGATCGCTGATCAGCTTATGCTCGCTTTGTAAATGTTGAATCAATGAATGTGACAAGGGTTCGATGGCGCCACCGCTAAGGATGCGAATACGTTTCTGTAGCGTCGCCAGATTATTACCATCCCACTTTTCTTGCAGATTGCTGGCATTACCACGTTGACTGCTTAGTTCGCATAATTGTTTGAGTAAGCGGATTTTTGATTGAATCAGATGATGCTCAAAACAATCTTGATGATAGTAATCAAATCGTTTCAGCTCTTCACTTGGAAATTGCTCACCATAGATCGCGAGCAAGGTATCAAGCACACGATTGCGACGATCTTCGAATTGATCTTGTTCACGCAGAATTTTGGCAACTTCATATGGATTGGCGTTTGCGCTATATAGCACTTCCAGATTCGGCACCTGCGCCTCACTTAAATATTGTGAGAAGTAACTACGGTCTAGTTGCGCATCAACTGAATACAATTGACGCAGGTCCTGAAGCGACGCCAGATAGTTTGCCATCAGCTGTTCAAATGGATAAAGATAGGCTTTTAGTTGTCTTGCTCTTGCATGGACTTCTGGCGGTTCTGATTTGGGAACGCCAAAGTGGTTGATCCCATAGATCGCTGGCGTATCTTCGCCGATCGACCAATAGCCAGAAAAATCACGATACTGTGCTTCTGGTAGCTGCACGATTTTGTTGAAATCACTGCGGTTACGACGAAATGCATCGTATTCAAATTCATATTTTTTCAGATATAAACTGACTTGTTCATTAAACGCCAGTACTTCACGCTGTGATTCATGGCTTAGTGATTTGATTGCTAGTAATGGGTCGGTATTGAGCGTTGCATGCTGACTTCTACCATGGACTAAATGCAGCGCATGAATTTGTTGCGGATCTTTGGGGAATTGCAGCACCGGACAATTTGCATCACTGTGGTCAAATTGCAAGTGTTCATGAACTTGGCCGTTTTCATCGATTAATACCAGTGAGCGTACATTTTTTACCCCGGCAATATGACGTACTAGCGTAATCAATTTGACGACGTCAATATCATAACTCTCATCTAAAAAACTTGATTCGTCGATATAGCCGCGATTTGTTAATGGGCCAGTGAACAGTAGCTCCCAACGCATTCCTGTGCGCAAAGCTTCTTCAAAACGCAGAATCTGGCTGCCGGAGGAGATCAGTTTGGCACAACGAAAATAGATATCTGCATAGATTTCTGCACGAGGCCTGCTGTCGTCAATTTCGATTTCTCCGGCCAGCGTGAACATGCTTGGGTTGATGATATGAATTTCGTCCAGATCTCTGGCCAAGTTACGTTGTGCCGACAGCAGTTGTATGACTTGCTGCCGTAAAGTCTGCTGCAATTCAGTCACCGCCAGTTTGCTGCGACTGAGCAAGGATTGGTGCGGTTTAATAAATACGGTGAACAGACCAGCAATTGACTCTTGATCTTTGTGCGAACGAATCCACACATCTTCAACATCGGGAAGAGCATCATAGATCAACTTACAAAGATCCAGATCGGTGACCGCTTGATTGGGGAAAATCTGTTGAGGTAGATAAAGCGCTTGCGCCTGATAATCGATTGCCCCTTCTTCATTACTTAAAAAATCAGCGACATCAAAATCGGTGCGATACACCAAATCGGTTAAGCCATAACATAGCAATTCCAATAGCGTGACACCGGGGTCGTGGTAGTTATAATCCGTCCACTGGTTCCCAGATAAATCCTGCAACAAGGCTATGCCGCGACGACGCAAGCCGTCGAAGTCAAGCTCGTCTGGATCTGGCTGCAAACGTGGAATGGAATGCTGACTACTCACCGGCTTTTGCCTCCTGCATTTGTTGATGCATGTTGTGCAATAAACGATGCACGCGGTTATACGGCATTTCACCTAAAACTTCGAGAATCAGGCGGAGCTGATTCGGGTGCAAGACGAATTGACCCAAGTCATGCTCCACTGCACTAACACTAAAGTTCATTTGCGCTTGTTGATTCAATTCACCGATAAGTTCAAATACCTGCTTGAACGGGCGTTCCGCCAGTGCTTCTAAAATGAGATTGCCTTGCGCCAGACTGAGTGAAAGGGAGATGTTTTGACGTGTCATATTATTTCTTCACCTTGCCTTTTGCGTCGTATTGCGGGGTTGGCTGACGCAAGGGTTTTTGATCACTTTCCAGCATTAAAGTGTCTAGCCATAATTGAGTCATATGGTATTTAATCCAAACTTCGTCGCCAAACGAACAACCGACACGCATTTGTAGTTTGAATTCAAAAGGCTTGCTGATATCTTCACTGATCCAACGCAACTCGATACGGCTGCATTTATTGCCAAAGTGCGTTTGATGATAATTGATGCTACCGTTTGCATTGAACGCATTGAGTGCAAAAGCATGGGTTAATGCATAGCGACCATCGCTGTCTTTGGCGCCCACACCGGCCATCACCTCCCACGCCTGACAACCTGTCATCGCTTCCGTAATGTCATACCAGTTCCCATCCGCTGGAACGGCCAGTTCGCCCGCCCGGCCAATCCGGCCGTTGTTCGCAACCCAACCGGCAACGTCAAGTTCATACTGTGGATTATTTTGCCGGATGCCAATCGCATTACGATGAATCCCATCGAGGCCCGTGCTGCTAGAGAGTGTGAGCAGCGCTTGATTCCGACTATCTTGTATGCTGAGATTATTGTTTGATTTCTCTAGCCCAAGTGACCATAAAGGATTACCAATATTGATGTCCTTATAAAAACTCATCAGTTTCCCATCGCGCAATTGTGCGACTTTGAAACCTGCTTCTGGAGTCTTATCAAATCCTTCGTCGAGCATATTGAGCATCGATTCAATCAGATCACCAAAGTCTTCTTCCGTCGGCATCTTCCCGTGTTGGAACTGCTCTTGCAACATTTGCCTGGTACGTCGTGTCATGTTTCTCTCCTTGCCGGAATAATGAAAGTCGAACCGACTTTGAGTTCGTTGATCCCTATCGCCTTGGCGGGTTTTTGTTCAAATTGATTACTAATGACGATCCAATGTTCATTCATTGGTACCGCGATGCTCCACGGATAATTCGGCAGCAAGTCTTTTTCTCCGCGTACCGCCTTCGCGTTGTCGCGCAAGTCATAGCGCAGATCTTTGCTATCACCAATCGGTGCAATTTGTAGCAAAGAGACCGAGGTGACTTCGTCTACATATTGCAGATCATGTAAAAACGCGACGATGTTGTGCTGTTGTATTGACCAACCAAAATGTTGCAGTTGACCTTGCTGCACCCAAGGTGACAGATAATGACAAATTGCCTGATTGATTTCTTCGATATAACTCCCAGCAAAGCGACTATTGGAATACGCTGTCTTTAGTTTCACCGTGCAGCGAACCTGTATCTCTTCATAGACTGGATTTTCTACGCTAATGCGAACATCATCAGGGGCATATTGTTGAATATAGGCTTGAATTTCCTGTATCAGATGTCCGCTTAAACTAGGTTTTTGATTCGCATGACCACCGCTACTTAAATGTGGAATCGGAACAATCAAAATATGGCCAGGACGAAGGCGTCGTTGCGGATGTTGATCCACACACAAATGGGGAAAGCATTTGACCTTAAACACCTGCGGGAACTTTTCTAAGATGAGTTGTTCGTAATCTGCTGTAGTCAATGCACGATTTTTATGCTTGAGTCGTTCACTCGCACGGACGCGAAACTGTTGTTGTGTTTCTTCGGCGCGTCCGCTAAAGCTGCGACGGATTTGTAGCACGCGTGCAAGACCGGCTATTTGACTACGGCTTCGGTGGATACTAAATGCCGGTAAAGTGGGCGCAGGTTTTTTACCATCCTCTGGTGACCAGATCACTTTGATCGCTTGTGCAAACACGCCATACAAGCTGCAGAATCTTTCCAAACCAAGCTCAGCCGAAACCGCCAGCCAATACAGCCCAGTCGGCATGATGGTGTTGTTTTGGTCAATATCGTCAGGGATTTGAAATTGCACGATGCCGCTGGTCATGAATCCATAGCTTGAATCATCAAGAATATTTGCTTGCTGCATTTTGCGCCAACGGTTGGATGACAAATACCACCATGTCAATCCGGGGTGCGCAAGCCGGGTCATCGGCAAGGANNGCAAATAAAAATACAAACTGAGCGCAGAACGGAGCTGGCTAGCGCTTAAACCAATGAATAGATTACCGGCGGCTGGGTAACGCGGAACTAAGGGAATGCGTTTGATATCGGTACTTCCCATTGCTTCCCAACCAAGCGGGTGCAGATGTAAAAATTGCTCGTTGCGACCACTATCATTGATCGCCTGGCCTTGTTCAAAACTAATTTTTGTACTGGCACTATAGTTCAGCACGATTCGGCTAATTTGTGGTGTATACGGTGGATTGGGCATCGCCTGCATTAAGCCGATTTTTTTATGACGCGCGTTCTGCGTTAACACCTGTGTTAATAGCTGCGGATATTCTTGATGTCCGAAGGCACCATCAGGGCTGTCTAGACAAATCTTGAACATACCGTTCATGGTTGCTGATGTATAAGTGAGTGGTGCTCCGGTTGCGCTTGTTGCCGGAAGACTGGGTTTGAAAAATGGCACAACTTGCTGCAAGCTCCATTGGCTCTCTTGGCTGACCTGATTGCTTAAACTACCATCACCACGTTTTTCATAAGAAAATAAGGGCATGCTTTGTGTTGATTTATTCCATTTTCCGTCAACCAATACAGCTACTTTCGCACGAATAGCATCCGCTTTCAGTGGTACTTGATAAGCCCGATAGTGAGCGGGAAAACCGCCTAAGTTACTGGGCAAGCCAGCCCATTCCACATCCAGTGAAATATCTTTTAACTGCTTTTCCATGATCTCTTCGCAGCCAACGACCAAATACGCACTAAGATCCGGCAATGGACCAAATGGTAAGAATGGTGCGAGTGCGCTGAGCTGTCCAATTTGATTATGTAAGATCAATTGGCGACAGCCTTTGACATGGGTTTCGATTTCGATATCCTGGATCAACCAATTGGTCAAAATGTCGTAGGGATAAGCGTATTCGTTTTGCGTCATCTCGCAACGTATGACCGGCAGGCTGGTTTGAAATGACTCGCCATGAACCGCCATTTGATATGCACTTACCGCGGGTGCACTGGCAGGCAGTAGAAAATCTAAGGCCAAACAATTGGGCGGTAAATCTGAATTGAGTTCATGATATTCGGGTCGATATTCTGTCACCTGCAACCAACCTTCTGGGCTGGTTAAGGAGATGCGAAACATACTGCGTAATAGCTTGATAAACACATCGCTTAAACGGATTGCAGAGGTCGCTTGTTGCCTGCTTTTTCTCTTTTCTTGCGCTTGCTCGGCGATCTGTTTCATGCTCGATTCTATCGTATAGCGAGCATTGTCACGGAAATGAAATAGCACACGCACCGAGCGTTCGCCCTCTTGCATTTGTAAGCTTTTGCTGGCGATAGCAAATCCAAAACGCGTTGGGTTCCCTCCAGATAAATGTTCGCCTGGTTTGGGCGCACCCAATAGCGGTAGTGGTGGCAGCTTTTCAAGATCAAGCGGATCACAATCCTGTGGTGGAACTGGAATTGTTTGGTGATAACTCGATTGCGTCACAAGCAAACGATTTTCGGCATAATGCTTGTCGAAATAAATGCTATGCAGCGCCACCACTTTGGCATCATTTAACTGTGACGAAGTTTTAGCACGATAGATGATTTCATTTTGATCTGCATCGATTCCGGCAATAAATTCAGTACCCTGTTCGATCAACATTTGTCGCGCACCGGGACTCGCTTGCAACACCAAATGTGCGTTATCGGGCACTTGCGTTTTGGGGCGCATACCAAGCACTTGTTGATAATAGAAATCAATGTGCTTGTCGCCAAACCGATTTAGTCGTTTTTGTAACTGCTCGTATAAACGAATAAATGTAATCAACAGACTTTGTGCAGGATCGTGATCTGCACTGCGCATGGATGCAGGCAGTAATTCTTGCACACCACTTTGCAGCATTCGTAATGCTTGATTAAAAGTGTGAAAATTGTGCTGAATCTCGCTTAGACTCAGTTGACGATCACTGAAAGATGCGCTCGCTTTGCTTCCTTTGACGGTCTTCTCGTCGGTGTAGGCACGATCACTAACCTGCAGTGCAGGCCATTCCACCAGATCTTTGAATTGTTGACTACATAAAGCCGCGCTGTACGGCGCTAAGACTCTGGGAGTGCTATCGCATAGCGTGTGAACTTCCCATTTTAAGCCACGCAAAATTCCTTCGAGTAGTCTTCTGGTTTCGAGTGCGGCATTTGTTTGTAATACGCTAAGCGACAACAATAGTTGGTTGAGCAGTCGTACTAACAGCAAAGGCGAATCGAGTTGGTCACGATAAGAAACGTCAATTTTTTTGACGATATCGTCGCGAAACCAATCGCGGTACTGAGGTTGGCGTTGCAATCTTGCTTCAAATTGTTGCGATAATTTGGCGCTATCAATCGCCAAAATGTTGGCCATTAAAATACATTCATCGGCTGCAAAAAAGGTATTCCAATTGCCATCAACACGTAAATCTAAATGATGAAATTTTACTAGCCGTGCATATTCACTGGCTAAGCTCAGTAATTGTTCAAACCGCATTTCGTGCAGTTGAAAGTAGTCTCCACGTAAAGCGTCGAGTTGGCGCTGTGCCTGACTGCGACCGTCGCTGATCATTAATTGAGGCTTCATGCTGGCCCCCAACTTGGTCTACAGTTGCACATCGCTGCCTTCTCGTAGATAGAAAGGGTAGACGATGTTGTGTCGGGTATTGGTACTAATGATCCGATACATAATGGTGAAATCTAGTCTGCCTTCATAGGCGGCAGATGCATCGCTTAGTATCATTTCCAATTTAACGCGCGGTTCAAAAAATAAAATCGCGCGGGTGATCAGGTCTTTTAAGATTGTGATGGTGCTCTCATCGATGTTTTCGTAAACATGGTGTTTTAAGCCGCAGCCAAATGTGGGCTGCATGACTCGTTCGCCTGGACTAGTCGATAACAAGATTAACAAGCTTTGTTTGATGTCTTCTTCTGCGCTGACCATACTGACTTTGCCACGTCTGGAAAACTCAGGTGGGAAACTCCAGCCGGTACCTAGAAAGGAATTGTCTTGGCTCATAGGTATCTCCTTAGCCACCAATCATGACTGTCGGAAAGCCGAGCACGATATTGCCACCGTGCGCGGTCGTATCGCCAATTCGAGCAGCCGGGCGTCCACTAATGAATACCGTTGCACTGCCTTTGACGATCGTATCGGGCGGCCCAACACAGACGCACATGTCACCCAACACAGCCGCAGGTAAGCTACCGATCAATACATTCGGTACGCAAGGACCACTGATAGGCCCACCGACGTGCGGAATCGGTGGTAAGCCAGGTGTCACCATCGGGCAAACGTGCATATCTGTAATTCTCGAAGCAGGTGGCATGATAGTTTTCCTTTTTTTTGGGATTAGTTGATCATGACCATGGCGCCTTTAACCGTGGTTTGACCAGCGGCAGATAATTCGGCGCTGGCCGTACCTTTGGCTGTCAGACTGACGTTGGCGGTGCTGCTAATATTTAACCCAGTCGTGGTGACATCCATCTGTGCGGCGATTTCGACATTTTGTACAGCAGAAATGGATACTTTACCAAGCGCCTTGATGGTGATGTCTTTGGGACTATCGAGCAAAATACCGCTGGTACTTAATTCGACTTTATTATTGGTTTGGTCTTGTAATAAGATCGACTGTCCATCATCGCTAATGACAATCTTATTGTTTGCCGGTGTGATAAAGGTGATGATTTTCTTGCCGTCATCAAATTCCATTTTTAATTTACTACGCGTGACCAGCGCTTTAAAATTATTCTCGGCGGTAAGCTCGTAAGGCGGCACATGCTTGCTGCTGTATAAACTACCCAAAATAACCGGGCACGATGGATCATTGTTGAAAAAGCCGAGCACGACCTCGTCACCAATTTCAGGAATAATAAATCCACCAAACCCAGATGAACCATAAAAGCTGGCAAAGCGTGCCCATACACCGACGGTGCTTGCATTCATTAACGGCATCGATACTTGAATTTTGTATTGGCCTTCAGGATCTGCATCGAGTTTTAAGACGATACCAACATGTAAGCCGCAGATGCCAGCGGTCCAGCCTGCTGCTTCCGGTGCTTGTACTTGATGCTGTTCGGTGAACCAATAGTTCGGCATACCAAATTCTACTTCGGTAATCCAATTACCATCGCTGATACGATGTATCACGTTACTAGCAATTACATTGCCATTAAAGTGTTTACCAACCGCTGTCAGCTCAATTAAGACACCAGGTTTTGCTAAAGCACTACCTTGAAATTGCATATGTCCACTGATGCGTGAAAGTGCCGCTTTGGTTTGCTGTGCTTTACTCCAAGCCGTTAGGGCAGCGCTTTCTAAAGGCGCCGCAGTTTGTAAGCCGAAGTCCTCGACGCCCAATACACTCGCGAGTTTTTTTGCATCGATATCACCTTGGCCAGTGAGTGTGATGGCTTGCGCGCTTTGTTGCACGATTGCCAGTTGTGATAAATCCCAACTCGTACTAGTGACGGAACTTAACTGAGAGCGTGAATCGAGTTCAGCCTGAAATTCCATGAGATCCATACCGTAGGTCAGCTTGAGTACCGCGCTACCACTACTATCTGGCGCTTTTACTGTCACCTTACCAGCATCGACAGTCACCAGAAAGCCATTGACTTCTGCGCGCGCCATCATATAGTCCCAGTCGGTGGCGTAGTATTGCACCAGCTCTTTGTAGGTGACCGAGGTGGCATCGACAGTTGGCGTTAAGCCGCTGTAATTGCTGATCAGGCTTGAAATAATTTGATTGTCGGTCTTATTGACATAGTTGGCGTTTTTTCTGCCTACTGTCATCGCTAAAGCTTTGTCGCGGCATTCGATAATCAGGCGTGCATAGTTGTCGCCATTAATTTTGACCGAATGTGCAATGACGATGCCAGTAAAAATCATTTTGGTGGTGCCATCGTAGCCCGCGTTGATGACCACTAAAGTGCCGGGTTTAAAATTGCCAGCATCGGCAATCGGAAATTCTGCGTTCGGCATATCGCCATCAAGCAAAGTAATGATCGCCGATGGAATCCGATTTGTACTGTGGTTAATTTCCACTGACACCACCTGAATGATGTCTGGAATGACAGCGCCATCACAGGTGATGTTCAATGTCAAAACGCCAGAACTATCGGTTAATGGAGAGATTGCCATGTGTGCTCTTTTCAAAAATACGTGATTAAAATCGTCATCACAAACCAACTTACGCTAAGGGCGGAAAGCGTAAATTGGTACCGGGTTGTAGATGTCGAAAAGAACTAAGTCCATTAAATCTTGCTACCTCCATGTAATAGGCACTATCGCGATAGATGCGTTCACACAATAGAGGCAAGGTGTCACCAGCCTGAACAACGACCAAATGAGTTAGGTCTGGGGAGTTGTCGCCTTCTTCTTTAACGATCTGTTGTGGGCTGATGTATTCAACAAAGGTCAGGGAAATCTTGGCGCGTAGCGGTTCGCCATTCGGTTTGAACAAGGTGTAGTCAAACTTGAGGCCTTCGGCCCGACCATAAAAAATTAAACTACCCCACAGTACTTGCACGATCGGCGCTTCATGATTGTCACCGACATAGGTATAGACCGCATCACGTAGGGATTCAACTTGTTGCTTGACAGTTTTGGTGGTGCCAGGAACGACACCCGTGCCGTCCAGAACCAGTTCTTTTAAGCTGAGTTTTTCCGGCTGACTTGCATGAAACTTGGCTTCGCTACCGGCTTGCCCCAAGGTCTGCGCTTTCGAATATTTAATGCTGTAATCGTGACCATAGCCAGACGGGTTAATCAATGCTTGAAACACTGGACGCGCGCTATCAACACTGATGCTGCCATTTTTGGCAACACTACAGCCTGAGATCTTTAATAGTGTTTTTTGCCCGGACACGACTAGCGCTCCCGGCGTTCACGAAGAATGTTTTGCATCAGTTGGCGACACTCTGCCAAAATTTCTTCTTTGATGACTTTTTTGTCCAGATAGCTATCGTCATCCTTATCGACAGGACGATTCACTATCGTCGTTTTGATAATCAGTTCTTTAATCTCGATAGCCATGGTCTGTTTCACTTATTTGCTGCGTTTAGAATAGGTATAGGCAAACGTCATTTTCTCGATTGCCACTTCATTCTTGGTCGCATTGAAGCCTTCGATATCCCATTTAATCGGATACGCATTAATGAAAGCCCAAGCGCGTAATACTTCACCTTCCGAGCCATTGAGTTTGACCACGATGGTTTGCGGTACGATCAATTTAATGAAATCACCTTCTAAAGTATCTTTGCACCACTTAACTAAGGGCGAATTGAGCATGGTAATGCCGCGCTTGAGTTCTAAATTCGGATGCTTAATACTTTTTGGTAACTGGTGAATGAAACGATTCTCACCACCTTCGACGACTGCTTCGGTTTCCATTTCTAATGCAATGCCAGATACTTCGCTGAACGAAGCATCTGGCACCTGTGAACCATTGCCAAAGGTGACTGTGAAATAAAACGCTGGAGGAGGGTAGCCTCCCTCAAAATATTCACCTGTCATGAGAATGATTACTTATTGGCGATCGTTAAGCCTTCGTGCACGATTTCAATCGATTCAATCGCCACTTCATTGCCTTCGGATTTCAGATCGGTACTGGAAATTTTGGTTGGCCATGCATTCGTCAATGTCCATACCATCGTATCGTTGCCTTCTTCATCCAACAAACTGATTGTCACTGGCACACGTTTAATGGTGTTGAGCTTGATCTGATTGAGCCAATCCCAGAACTTGTTATCACCTTTAAATACCCCTTTTTTCATGGTGATATTGCCGTATTTTTTCATGCCCGGCATTTTGATCACAGAGAAAACCGGGCTATTGCCATGGCGGTATTTGATCTCTTCGGATTGGATATCTAAGCCAGATACCTCTTGAAACGACATCTCGTTTGAATCCCATTTCACGCGGAAATAGAATTTTGGTAAAGGCCACACGTTTGCTGATTGTTTTGATCCATCATCTGCCATAACAAACCTCTTCAATAAATTAGTTTAAAAAGTTGAACCACCTTCGCTGTATTCGATGCAGGTCAGCGTCGTTGCAAGGAAGGCGTGACTAGTTGCCTTTACGATTTTTGCATTTGCTGCTGGAAGGTAATCTCAATGAACTCAGCAGGGCGACTGAGTGCAACCAAAATCGTCACACGTAAGATGCCTTCTAAAATATCTTCGGAAGTCATGGTCTCGCCCAAGCCCACATGTACGCTGAATGCATCTTCAGGGCTAGCACCCGCTAAACCACCACGTTTCCAGATACCAGTCAGGAAGTTACTTGCCATGCTCTTGATGGTGACCCAAGTTCCGCTGACATTTGGCTCAAACACATACGCCTTTGTTGCCAGACGCAAAGATTCTTCCAACATGATCATGGTGCGACGCACGTTGATGTAACGCCAATCCAGACTATTGCCGTCCAAAGTACGAGCACCCCAAACCAAAGTGCCTTCACCGATGAAGCTGCGAATCGCATTGATTGATTTACCAGCAGTCGTCACGTTCAGATCTTCTTGCTCATCATGAGTGATATTTACTGCTGGTGAAATGACAGAAGCTAAGCTCACGTTGGCTGGCGCTTTCCACACACCGCGATTGTTGTCGACCATGGTGTAAACGCCGGCCATCGCCGCAGCTGGTGGTAATAGATTGAGCTTTTGTTTGATCGCCAGCAAAATATTTGCATAAGTTGGGCTGACAGAAAACAAGATCTTATGTAGCTCATCATCCGACAAATAAGTTTTTGCATTTGGATCACGCGCTGCGTCACCGACTTGGCTCAAGATGTTTTTCAGATCTTCTGGTGCGTTGTCGCCACCAGCTTCTGCTAATAGCAGTGCTTTCAATTGCGCCAGATCGCTAAAACTGGTGAAGTCCAGATCCGTCGTTGCAATAATCGACGTATTCAACCATGGGTAATAGGCGGCTGCGTAATTGAGATAGCTAGTGCCGAGATCACCACGGAAAGTAACGATCACATCTTCTGGTGGATCTTTGCGGTCTTTGTAACCATTGTGCACATCCAGAATGGCGAAACGATTCTTCTGTGTGCCGCAGTGTTTCAGGCTATATTGCTGAATCGCGATACAGTCACCTTCTTCTAAGGCCACCGCATCAGGAATCACTACCATCGTTGGTTCTTGTTCTTTCAAGAGCAAGTCAACGCCAAGTTGCAATTCACTTTTCTTGATGCCCTCATTGGTGTAACCACCAATTGAAACGATGTAGCAAGGGCCACCGCCGTTTTGAAAGAATAACTGCATGCTGCGGAATAAGTAGAAACGCTGCGTGTCTGATTTTCCACCTTTGCGTTTCACAACATATTCTTTGCCAGCACTTTTGAAATTGCTGACGGCATCATCAGCAGACTTTTCCGCGATGTCAAATTGATCGTCTGGCGCTCCACCGAAGTAGTTCTGAAATTCCGACATCGATGTAATGCGCCAAGGTTTATTCGAAAGGGAAGTGCCCTTGTTATCTGCGAATTTGGTGTAACCGATAAATGCCGGCACTGCCGTCGCCACTTCTACGACAGAGTTGGGAAAGGCATTTTTTTCAATGATATAGACACCAGGTGTTTTAAACGCGCCAGCCATATGTGTTCCTTTGAAAATTATTGATGAATGTAAATTTCCGCAACGACCAGTGTCTGCCCGCCCGGAACTCTTTCTTTGCCAATTTGATGGATACTGGCGTTTGGCATTCGCCGCATTAACACTCGACCATTGGCACCCTCTTCACGCAGCTGAAAGCGTTGTGTTGGTATGCTTCTCATCGGAATTGGCATTGTCGAAAGAAAGGCTAATCCCGTACTGTTTACTACTGCTGACGAGCGTTGAAATGACAGCCCGTCTTCCTTACTTTCACTATCTAAATCGATAATCTGTAAAGATTTCCTTGCCGCTGCACCAGTAAAAAAATATTTCCAGTGCAGCGCTTTTGCTTTTAATGAAATTTCATACTGCGTCATACCTTGGTCTAAGGCATGATGCAGTCGCAAACTA
The DNA here is from genome assembly GCA_002482715.1 of Oxalobacteraceae bacterium UBA7693. Taxonomy (GTDB): domain Bacteria; phylum Pseudomonadota; class Gammaproteobacteria; order Burkholderiales; family Burkholderiaceae_D; genus Undibacterium. Next base: position 43,400 of record DLGN01000398.1, on the reverse strand, counting down.
AATTGCAACGGAGTCCGCTGCCAGGCAAAATTATTCGTTTCTACTTCGTCAGCGAGCTGTGTTGTTGCTGACAATTGCAAAGAGCCTGCATTTTCAAACTGGATTGGTTTATCAATATTCCAATCGGTGTAAGAGTTAAACGCAGGATCACTTGCCGTCACTAAAAAACGTAAATCTAGATAGCCAGTTGGTTTAGCAAGTGCAGATGCCGTCTCATCTTCCGGATTTATTTGCTGTTGTTGCTCTCGTTGCTCTTGCCAAATTTCAAAACCAGCATCACCTCGTCTTAGTAGCAAATTCTCTTGTTGCATTGTGATGGCGCTGTTAGCGTCGGGCGTGAACTGTAAGCCCATTCTGCCGGCGGTCGCATCGCCTTCAAAGAACTCGTGTCTGACTTGTAATGCGAACATAGGCAAATAGCGTGCCATCACCGATCCTAGCGAAGAAAGTTTTGATTAGGGTCGGTAATCATCGGCACCTGACCAATAATTGCACCAGCATCGACGGTGATCATGCGTACTTTGTAAAACGCCGATGGTAAATAACGACCACCCATCAAGCTCCATAAATTGTTCAAATCAGGAATTTTTAAATTTTCCATATCTAAAATCAGTTTCTCAATTCTGCTATCTAGACCTGGACTGTTTTGCCGGTCAAACACGGCTTGCTGCTGAAAAAAACTAATGGCTTGCGAAATAGTTTTTAGCGCTTCCGCATAATTACCGGCACCAAAATTGGCAGACATCATCAAATACAAATTCAGATACAAAGGGCTACTGTGTACCGGTAGTCTGTCATTGCCGCGATGAGCTTGATGAGGGCGATATGGCAAGCTATCTTTTTCGATATTGACCAGCGTCAGCACCAGCTTGTTATTCGCGTTCGCAGCAACCGAGCCATCCAGTTCAACCAAGTTAGAGACCACAACAACATCTTCAAGCAATTGGAAGTTGTTTTTGAATTGCTGATTCAGTTGGTTTGCCAGATGAGTGATTGCCGCATTAATCATGATTTAACTGGTATCTGCTTATATTTTTGAATCGTTGAATTTAAGTACCAGTTCAATAATTATTAGGCTTAATGGGTAGTTATAAAATATTGAAAAAGATGTTTACTAGATTAGCACGTGAGTTATTGTTTCAACAAACCGGTTTCTGATAAAAGTACAACAGCTTGTTACTCGTTTTTTGATTGACTTTTTTTGAAATTTCATCAAAAGCAATCAACGCCATGTAAAAGTCATCTAGACAACTAAAAGATCTTTTATCATCTGGTAGTGCATAAATGATGGCGGGTTACGTGTAAAGATTTTGGCTATACATGTAACTTTACTTTTACCTAAATACTTTTTGAAATCATCTCCAGGGGACACAGCTTTATTGGCGCGGTTTGGCGCCCCTAGTGAGCAGGTGATACGTTTCTGACTTGCTTATTCTCAGTACCACTTGGCCAGCTTGCGATTCAAATCAAGTAATCAAGCTGAGCAAAACTTGTGCCAAGTGATGGCGTGTCGTGTTTGTGCTGCATTTGTGTTTGGAATCACTGTTAACAGTGGGTTTATTGGTTTGTTGCTTCATTGAGCCGAAAGAGCCAAACGAGCTAAATTAAATTGACGCTAGCTTAGTATTAGCAGAATTAGTGAGATGATTTTCGGCTTTCTTTCTCTGCCCTCAGATCGCAAAAGAGTACAATGACGCCTTAATAGCAATTGGTCGTCTTCATGTCTCACGGTCTCAATCAACCCCAACGCGATGCAGTTAATTATATGGATGGCCCTTGTCTGGTACTGGCAGGTGCCGG
>DLGN01000398.1:37707-41568 GCA_002482715.1 Oxalobacteraceae bacterium UBA7693 | reverse complement strand
TGGGGAAGACGCGAGTCATTACCCAAAAGATCGCGAATCTGATTGAAATTCATGGCTACGATGCCAAGCATATTGCAGCACTGACTTTTACCAATAAAGCTGCGCACGAAATGCAAGAACGTATTGCCAAGCTCTTAAAAGAACCTAAGCAAGCGAAGCACATCACGGTTTCGACCTTTCACTCACTGGGTGTCAAAATTCTCCGGCAAGAAGCGCGTGCGCTCGGTTTGAAAGATCGCTTTTCCATTATGGATAGTGATGATTGTTTTTCGCTGGTCCAAGATTTGGCGATTACCACCGATAAGCAATTGATACGCCGGATTCAAACCGCAATGTCTTTGTGGAAAAATGGTTTGGTGAGTCCTGAGCAAGCACTTGCTCAAGCACAAGATGAAGACGAAGCACAAGCTGCGCGCATTTATGCCAGTTATGTCGCGACCTTATCGGCATATCAAGCCGTCGATTTTGATGATTTGATTCGTCTACCCGTCGAGTTATTTCGGCAGAACGAAGAAGTGCGCGACAAGTGGCAGCGTCGTTTGCGCTATTTATTGGTCGATGAATATCAAGACACGAATACCTGTCAATATGAATTAGTGAAATTACTGGTCTCTGGCATCGGCAAAAAACCGATGTTCACCGCGGTGGGTGATGATGATCAGGCGATTTACGCTTGGCGCGGCGCGACGATAGAAAACCTCACGACTTTGCAAGTCGATTTTCCTAATTTACGCATCATTAAACTGGAACAAAACTACCGTTCTAGTACCCGCATTCTGCAAGCTGCTAATTCGGTGATTGGTAATAATCCTAAGTTGTTTGATAAAGCGCTCTGGTCTGAGCACGGCTTGGGTGATCCGGTCAAAGTTATGGGCATGCAAGACGATGAGCAAGAAGCTGCGCAATTCGCGATCATGATTTCGGCGCATCGTTTTGAACGGCGTGCGGCGTGGGCAGATTATGCGATTCTTTATCGCGGCAATCATCAAGCCCGCGTGATTGAGCAAGCACTGCGCAAAGAAAGAATTCCTTATACGATTTCTGGTGGACAAAGCTTTTTTGATAAAGCAGAAATCAAAGACATCATCGCGTATTTGCGTTTGATTGCAAATGAAGAAGATGATCCAGCGTTTATTCGGGCGATTACCACGCCACGTCGTGGCGTCGGTCAAGCAACTTTAGAAGCTTTAGGCTCATTTGCTGGTCAATGGCAATGCTCATTGTTTGAAGCCGTGTTTAAAGGTGGCATCGAAGCATTGCTGACTGAGCGTCAATTAAGACCTCTCCGTGACTTTTGCACCTTCATCAATAATGTTGAAGCGCATGCGCATCGAGAAGGACATGCCGAGCAATTACTCGATGATTTGATGAAAGAAATTAATTACGAATACTATTTGTATGACAATTTCGAGGATCGTGCAGCACAATCAAAATGGCAAAACGTACTCGACTTCACGCAGTGGCTCAAACAAAAAGGTAACGGCGGCAAAGATGGTACCGATGATCATCGCAGCTTACTCGATTTGACGCAGATGGTCGCCTTGATGAGCATGATGGAAGGCAAAGATGAAGACCCAGATGCAGTGCGTATGTCCACCTTGCACGCATCTAAAGGATTGGAATATCCGCATGTCTTTTTGGTCGGCGTGGAAGAGGGTATTTTGCCGCACAAAGGTGACCCGGATGCACCAGTTGAAACGATTGCTGCGCGTATCGAAGAAGAGCGCCGTCTGATGTATGTGGGCATCACGCGTGCGCAACGCAGCTTGCATATTACTTGGTGTAAGAAACGTAAACGCGCAGGAGAATCCGTGCATTGTGACCCGTCGCGCTTTATCAAAGAAATGAAATTGGATGAAGGTGATGCTGTGCCGACTGACGATGAAATCATCACGCCACAAAACCGCTTGGCAAATCTCAAGGCTTTACTCAGTCGTCCAAAAGAATAATTCTTAGGGCTCACAGAAATCTAAAGAATACCCACTTTAGCTAGGTCAATAAGCGCTAATAGCCTCGGCACATTTACCGCAAGATTTGTCAAATCACTCCGTGCTATTGTTCTCTTCATCGAAGATTCATTGACGGGAACAAAATGACAGCAGAACTCTCCACCATCAGCGCCCATCGCGCCAGTTATGAACGCCGCTTCCAACGTGTGATTGATTACGTGCACGAAAATTTGGAGCGCGAATTAGATCTAATGCAATTGGCGGAAATTGCCTGCATGTCGCCGTATCACTGGCACCGCATTTATCAATCGTTTTACGGTGAAAGTTTAGCGGCAACTGTGAAGCGTTTACGTTTGCAACGTGCCGCTGGTTTGCTTGCTAAGACAGAGCAATCAATAGATCTCATTGCCCGCGCTTGCGGCTATCCTAATCTGCAATCGTTCACGCGGATTTTTTCCAATGTGTATGGCATGCCACCCGCAAAGTACCGCAAGCAGGGCAGTCACACACAATTTTCTTCTCCACCAAGCTTAAGGAGTCATACGATGTTTACTGTAGTTATAAAAGATACCGATGCCATGCATTTATTGGGCCTGCCTCACCAAGGCGATTACATGGGAATTGGACAAGCATTCGATCAGTTACAAGGAGTCGCCGCTAGTCGTCAGTTGTTTGGCCCGAACAGTAGATCGATAGGGATTTATTGGGATGATCCATCCTCGGTAGAGGAAGCGCAGCTGCGTTCTTGCGCTTGTTTGGTGGTCAGCGCAGAGCAACAAGCGAATCAAGCTAAAGCACCACTACAAGCCTATGACATCGCTGCTGCTAAATGTGCAGTCTTGCAATACCAAGGCCCTTATTCGGACATGCATGCAGCGTATGAGTGGTTGTTCGGCGTGTGGCTACCAGCATCGGGTTTTGAAGCGGCTGATGTGGCGGTGTATGAGGAGTATTTGAACGATCCGCGCGAAACCTCACCACTTGATTTGCGTACGGATATTTACCTGACTTTGCGTGCGGGTTGAGTTCAAATTGATCGCATGAAATGATGTTCAGATTAATTGAACCACTTTCGTGGTTATGAAAAAAAAGCGTAGATCTGATGATCTACGCTTTTTAATTATTACGAATTTTTAACAAGCACCAATGTTAGTAGTGATATCCGGAGGTGCCGTAGCTGTTGCTTCAGTGTATATAGCAGAGCACGTACCCGCTAATATTGCTGCTGCACTAGCACTTCTTGGTGAAATTCTTACTGAGGTTCCTGCGGTAGTAATGTCATAGTCTAAAGTTGAAACACCTGCCCCATCAGCAACCGTCGCAGCACTTGGGTAGCCATTCACGACACCCACCGTAACGTTTTCAAGCACAACAGTAGCTGGCGCTGGATTTCTGACTAAAAAGGTACCATGAACCATGGCAGAAGTTGCGGACAAAGAGCCACGGACAGCATTAACGCTAGCAACGCGAGCATCAAGGCCCAAATTTGCAAAACGTGGTATTGCCGTTGCCGCCAAAATACCCAAAATCACGATCACCACGATCAATTCAATCAAAGTGAAACCGGCTTGTTGTTTAGTAATTTTTTTCATCATGTTCTCCAAATTCATTTGCGAAGCAATTGTGATTCGCGATAATCATGTTACGACAGTTTATTGAAAAAGTTAATTTTTCAAAGGAAGTGTTTGCTCCAAATCAGCGTTTCTAACAGTTTATGACAATTAGTTAGCGTTGCTTTAGAGCATTTTCTTCATTATCTACCTAATNNAATGAAAACTCAACTGAAACTACACCAAGTTGATTAAATTGCCACGTGAAATGCACACATCGAATCAGAGGTAGCGAATCAAGATGGTATTTCGCCAAATAGAAAGTCAATTACTAGCTAGCTGTTTCGCTAAGCTTAATCCAT
>DLGN01000398.1:35118-37693 GCA_002482715.1 Oxalobacteraceae bacterium UBA7693 | reverse complement strand
TATGGAGGGCGTTTTCAGTTTAGACGTGCGTTTGACTGGAGGCAGACGCTTGGCTCTTGGCGGTTGCTCGCAGGTTTCATGATGCTGATCGATATCGATCGTGAACGCAGCCACAGCATCGGTCAGCTTACTTGCTTGCGCGCGCATGCTTTCTGCAGCCGCAGCAGCATGTTCTACCAAGGCGGCGTTTTGTTGGGTGATATGGTCAAGCTGACTTAGTGTTGCATTCACCATTTGGATGCCATCACCTTGCTCTACACTGGCATCGGTGATCGCGTGCATATTGGCATTTAAGTTGACGATTGATTCCACCACTTGTTGCATCGTGCTACCCGCTTGTTGTACTTGACGATTGCCGGCTTCAACTTGATTGACCGAGTTCCCGATCAGCTGCTTAATTTCTTTAGCCGCTGCCGCTGAACGTTGCGCCAGATTGCGCACCTCGGTTGCAACTACAGCGAAGCCACGCCCTTGCTCACCCGCACGTGCAGCTTCTACGGCGGCGTTTAATGCCAAAATATTGGTTTGAAAAGCAATGCCATCAATTACCGCGATGATGTCATTAATTTGTTTTGAAGACTGGGCTATCCCTTCCATCATGGTCGTCATTTGTTTGACTGCGGCTCCACCATCTTTGGCAACATCAGAAGCAGTCATTGCCATTTGATTTGCTTGTTGCGCGCTTTGAATATTTTGTTTGACCGCAATCGTTAATTCTTCCATCGAAGCAGACGTCTCTTCCAAAGAACTGGCTTGCTGTTCGGTGCGTGTCGACAGATCGGCATTGCCGCTGGCGATCTCTTCTGATGAGCTGGCGATTTGTTCGGTACTGTTGCGGATATTTTTTACCAAGCCAATTAAGACCAAGCGCATCGATTCAAATTCACGAATCAATTGCGCCACTTCATCCATTCCCTGCGATTGACTAGCGACGCTCAAATTGCCATCACTGATACGGTGTACGGCGCTTGTCAATTGTTTGAGTTCACGTGCAAAGGCCACATAAAATCCTGCCAATAAATAAGCGGCAATAAAAATCACAGCAGCAATCGCCAACAATATTGCATTGCGATTCCAGAGATGATTCTGTAGGCGTTGATCAAGTTTGGTCTCAATTAAACTGGCAATCGTTACACCTAAATCACGCCATTGATTGATGGTCTGTTGACCAGCTTTAAGATATTCGCTGCCGCTGGTCTGGTTTAGTGTACTGAGAATTTCGTTCTTAGTGCGATCCAGAAAGGCTAGGTGCGCAACACTAGCGGCTTGCTGTTGCTCGCGCAGATTTTGTAAACCGGGATTGGCTTGTACGACCGCATCTAACTGGGCTTGCACTTTTGGCAGATCGCGTTGGCTCAACATCACGTTGGCATTGATTAAGACATCTTCATTCGCTTCTAATAAACCCGTATCAATGTAGGGCGCACCGCGCGCTGCTGTATCCGCCAATATGCTGCTTAATTCTGGCAGCGATTTGGCATATAAACCAATCAAATAATAGGTATCTACTTGCGGGTCAAGATTCAAATTGCTGTGATCAGCGATGTCGATAGCGAGTTTTTGTAACTGCAACAATAAGGCATTGTGAGCGAGATAACTATCGCGTGACTTACTATTTTCTGGCAGTTTTTTGAGCGCTGACCAAGCGTCTTGAATCTCTTGATTTGCTTTTGCTGAATTTGCATCACTACTTTGTTGCAGGGTTTTTTGTAGCTGTTGATACTGAAGATCAAGCTCTTCCACTAATTTTTGTGTAGCTTGTTTTGCTCCTGCATTGCCAGCTAGCGCCAGATGGCGTACCCCACGAAGTTCCTGAGTTTGCTGACTGATGGCCTGTACTTGACGCAGGTTTTGCAAACCTAACTTTTCGGTCTCGGTCAGGCTGATTGCCTTGTTCAGTTCTTGAATGAACAGGCCTGATACCAGAAGCGCGGGAATCGCAAACAAGCAAGCCACAATCAAGAACTTAGGCAAGAGTCGCAGACCTCGCATCAGTGCCACGGCTGGTGATAAAAAGGCTTGCATACAGTCTCCGCGAAAAAATTGGCAATGGGAAATAAATATAGATTCCAATGTACGCAACTTATGTGACTGGTCTATGACAGTCGAGGCGGATTCTCTGAAGAGTTGGCGAGGTTTGCTGAGTGAAAATGAATAGTGCTAAGAGTGATTTTGAGTGCTATTTTTTGAATGCTATTCAAGCTGACAAGCAACGACACTGGCGCCCATTAAATCAGCTTGCAAATGCAGCGCTTGCAAAATCTTTAGGCGTTGTAATGGATCCTGCGGCAGCGCGAGTTTCAGATTCAAATAACGATAGTCTTGTGAAGAACTCTTTTCCGCACTCTTGGCTTCTGAGGGCATTAATGCGGTCGCAGTTTGTTCTGTTGGCGCTGCGGTTTCTAACAAACCTTGTTTTTGCATTTCTGCGATGACTGCAGCGAACGGAATCGTGATGCAATCGTGCGGCTCTAACCAGCGCTTTGAACCGCTCGCTGTGCTTACAATTCCGCCCGTTAATTCAACGGCAGAATCAGAAATTTTCTCGTAATGAAAGGCTTCCCAACCTGCCAAG
>DLGN01000398.1:34583-35069 GCA_002482715.1 Oxalobacteraceae bacterium UBA7693 | reverse complement strand
AAGCCACGTTGACGTTGAGCGATCTCCGCCATAATTTTGGCAACTTGACCGCCATGCGCGACCATGCCAACTGGCAGCATTTCTGAAAAATCTATCATTCCCTGTATCCTCTAAAATCTGCAAAGACGCTACCCAACATTTTCCAGCAGTCAATAATTACGTCTGAAAACGCTGTAAACACCAGAATCCGTGCGAATTTTAAGTGTAATTCGCAAATCACAGGTAAAATTCGCAATCGCTTTTTTCAGATTCGATGCTTGAATCTTCACGATTCAAATTGCTTAGATTATTGTTTTACCTAAAAATCATTGCAGCATATGCTGCTTTAACACCCTATAGAAAATCATAAAGGAAGACCACGATGTTGATTAAATCTCGTTTCATGATCGGAAGTGCAATGGCTGTATTGGCATTGTCTGCATGCTCTAAAGGCACAGACGCTCCAGCAGACGGCGCAAAAAGTGTGATCGCTGCTACCGTCAACGG
>DLGN01000398.1:23853-34533 GCA_002482715.1 Oxalobacteraceae bacterium UBA7693 | reverse complement strand
TATGCCTGACAATCCAGAAATGCGCAAAATGGTCATCGATAATTTGGCGATGGCTTCCTTGGTTGCGCAAGAAGCCGTCAAAAAAGGTTTGGACAAATCTGGCGATGTAGCTGACCAACTTGAAATGATGAAAACCAATGTCTTAGCGCAAGGCTATGTGGATGATTACCTCAAAAATAGTCCAGTGACAGATGCAGAATACGCAGCGGAATACGCGAAGATCAAAGAAGCAACTGCTGGTAGTGAATTTTCTGCGCGCCACATCTTGGTCGACAAAGAAGAAGACGCAAAAGCCATCATCGCTAAATTGAAAAAAGACGTTAAACAATTTGCAGCTTTGGCGAAAGCACAATCTAAAGATCCAGGCTCCAAAGACAAGGGCGGTGAATTGGGTTGGTTTGATCCACGCAGCATGGTTCCAGAATTTGGCACAGCGGTGACAAAACTGGAAAAAGGCAAGTTCACTGAAGAGCCAGTTAAATCACAATACGGCTACCACGTCATCATCGTTGACGACAGCCGCACAAAAGAAGCGCCAACATTGGAACAAGTTAAACCACGTTTGACGCAACAAATTCAACAGCAGAACTTGAAGAAATTTTTGGATGGTTTGAAAGAAAAAGCGAAGATTGAAATCATCGGCGAAAAAGCAGCTTCTGCATCAGCATCAGCAAGTGCAGCTGCATCCGCTCCAGCGGCAGCAGCACCAGCAGCTAGCAAGTAATTTGGAACTAGTTTTATTGCATAAAAAAAACCGCCTTCGTGGCGGTTTTTTTTATGGATGCTATTTATAAAAAATCAGCGTTGATCTCAATACTTCTTCGCCTTAGACACGCCTTTAACCGTTTCAAAACGATTACCACTACCACCGCGTGCGGTTGCTGGTTTCTTTGCACGTGGCGCTGCGTCTTTTTCAGCAACACGGCGATTGCCGCCTGTGATACGTTCTTTCAAGGGCACTGGTTTCGCGTTGACCAACATCGTGCTACTACCGATTTCTTTGATATCCAATTTTTTGCCAGCGACCCACACGCCTTTTAAATGCGTGAGGATGTCTTTTGGCATACCGACTGGTAAGTCGACTGTCGAATACTCATCAAACAGACCGATGTGTCCGATCAACTTTGCATCCAAACCAGCTTCATTTGCAATCGCGCCGACGATGTTACCTGGTGTGACCGCGTGTTGTTTGCCGACTTCGATGCGGAAGGTTTGCATAGGAATCGCGACTTTGCCTTTGCTGTCAGCGCGTTTTTTATCCGCTTTGACTGGTGCTTCATCGGTTGGGAAAGTGGCTGCGCGTTCGACGACTTTGTCGAGTTTGCTACGATCGGTTTTCTTTTCAAAACTATCACTGCGCTCTGCGCGCTCGGCACGTTCAACACGAGGTGCGCGCTCAGTGCGTGGAGCACGTTCGCGTGGCGCTTCGTCATTGCTGCTAGCAGCTTCACCATCGGCGCGAATGTTGAGTGCTTGACCTGCAACGCGCACGCTCTTCAAATGCGACAGCATATCTTTTGGCAAATCTTCTGGCAAATCCAAGACCGTGTAATCGTCATAGATGTCGATGCGGCCGATGTGTTTGGAATCGATGTTCGCTTCGTTTGCAATCGCGCCGACGATATTGCCTGGCTTGACGCCGTGCTCATGACCGACCGCGATACGGAAAGTACGCATGCCAGGTTCGGCGGTGCGTGGGCTATGCTCACGACGTGGACCGCGGCTTTCGCGATCACTGCGGTCACCAAATCGGCTGCCACGCTCATTGCTGTCGCCACGATCACCACGTACGGGACGATCACCGCGTTCAGTACGGCTACCGCGTGAAGGCGCTTCATCGCGCCAGCTGTCATCGGTTTTGACTTCGCGTTTATTTTTGTCGAGCAGCAATGGTTCATCACCACGTGCCATTTTGGCTAATGCCGCCGCGATTTCAAATGCTGGAACATTATGTTCGCTTTCGTATTCCGCGATCACGTTCAAGAATTGTTCGAGTTCGCCCTGCGCCAAAGTCTCCGTGATCTGATCTTTAAAGCGTGAAATACGCACATCATTAACAGCTTGAATGGTCGGCAATTCTAAAGGTGTTACCTTTTGGCGAGTTGCACGTTCGATTGCTGTTAAGAGATTTTTCTCACGTGGAGTGATGAACAAAATTGCTTCGCCACTACGGCCTGCACGGCCAGTACGACCGATGCGATGCGTATAGCTTTCTGGATCGTGCGGGACGTCATAGTTGACCACGTGGCTGATACGTTCTACGTCCAGACCACGGGCAGCAACGTCGGTTGCGACCAAGATATCAATCTTGCCGTCTTTGAGTTGTTGGATTGTGCGTTCACGTTGTTGCTGCTGAATATCGCCATTGATCGCTGCGACGGAGAAACCACGTGCTGCCAATTTGGAGGCCAGCTCTTCCGTACCGAGTTTGGTACGGGCAAAAATAATCATGCCGTCAAAGGTTTCTGCTTCGAGGATACGCGTCAAAGCGTCGAGCTTGTGCATGCCGCTGACCAACCAATAGCGTTGGCGAATATTGTCGGCAGTGCCGGTTTTTGCTGCGACGGTAATCTCAGCAGGTTTGTTCAAATAAGTTTGGGCAATGCGCTTGATCACGGAAGGCATGGTCGCGGAGAACAACGCGGTCTGATGGCCTTCTGGTGTCTCTTGCAAAATGCGCTCTACGTCATCGATAAAGCCCATGCGCAGCATTTCATCGGCTTCATCCAGCACCAAAGTTTTGAGCTGAGATAAATCGAGTGAGCCTTTATCCAAATGGTCGATCACGCGACCCGGTGTACCGACCACCACGTGCACACCACGGCGCAGCGCAGATAATTGCGGACCATAACTTTGACCACCGTAAATCGGCAAGACATGAAAGCCCGGGATATAACGCGCGTAAGTCTGAAACGCCTCTGCCACCTGAATCGCCAATTCGCGCGTTGGTGCTAATACCAGTGCTTGCGGTGCAGTTTGACGAATATCGATCTGCGACAAAATCGGCAATGCGAATGCGGCAGTTTTACCAGTACCCGTTTGCGCCTGACCTAAGACGTCACGGCCTTCTAACAAAGTTGGGATGGTTGCTGCTTGAATCGGCGATGGCGATTCGTAGCCAACGTCGCTCAGTGCGCGTTGGATGGCTTCACTCAATTGCAGGTCAGCAAAGGTGATAGACGGGGATAATTGGGCTTCAGACATGGGGCGGGCTCACTAGAGGAACATCGGGTACAAGAGGCGCGTTTTTTGCAGGATGCAAAAAAGCATAAGGCAGTAGTTTACTCTTAGATGCAGTTTCTTCCTAATGGCTTCGCTATTTTTCGCTTAAAAATCATGCAATTAGCTTGAAAACATGGGTATTTCGGTAGTAAAAAAATATCTTCTGCCAAAATGACAATGCCGCGTTTGAAATCTCGCGGCATTGTGATTAACCGATGGTGATGCTAATAGCGTAGTTTGAGTCTGAGTTTGGCGCAGCCTTCGCTGTTTTATAGGGAATTAATAAACTCAGCCAACTTCTCCTGAAACATTTGCGGCTGATCATACATAGGGAAGTGACGAGCGCCAGCTATCGGTACCATGCGTAATTTTGGTGTGCCTTTCATCAAGCTTTCGTAGTAAGCATGTTTCGCTTCTGCCGAGACATTGATCGCGACAAAATCCGGTGCGTAGTAAGGTGAAACCAAAGCAAGGGGAACACTGATCGCTGGTAAATCTTTACGCAGATCGAGTCGGAATAAATCGGCCATGTATTCGGCAGTAGCAACCGGATCACTTTGCGCACTCAAAGCGCCGATTTTATCGGCCAATTGCAAATCGACCACGCCCATGGTGCGCATGTATTGCACTTGTTGTGCGGCGTAACTCTTTTGATCTGCGCTACCCATTTGTGCCTGCAAATTGCTTGCCATGGTGTTGCGTTGTTCCAAGCTCATATTTTCAGAGCGCGGAAATACGGGCAAGCCATCGACCCCAAACACACCACTGATTAAATTCGAATGCGTCTGTGCAAACCAGATCGATAAAGCCGAGCCCATGCTATGTCCAACCAAGACGGGTTTATGGATTTTTTGGGTTTGAATTAATTCGAATAGTGAGTCTTTTGCCTTCGCTAATTTAGGACCACCGATGGCGGGTTTGCCATTAAATCCGGCTAAGGTGATCACATACAGCTCATGATTTTTTTGCAGATGCTTCACAGTGTCATCCCACACATATCCGCCGCTAGATAAACCAGGGATCAAGATGACAGGTACACCTTTGGCAGTCGCGTTCGCATATTTTTCTACATACATGCTGCCGATTTGGAATTGCTCAGCTTTGGCGACAGCGGCGCTAGCTTCAAGCGATGTGACTGGCGCTGCGACTGCCATTTGATACGTCGCCGCAGAGGCACACGCGCAGAAAGCGAGTGTGGAAAAACTGAATTGGATAGCTTTAGTAAAGTTCATGATGGTTTCTCTTTTAAATGATTGTCGAATAATGAATTGGGCAAGTCGTTGATGGTTAAAAATTAGCGTTTGATGCAATTGCGTATGAAGGAAATCGTCGCCAAGCTCACTGCGAAGCAGGTGTAAATTGCCATCGCGCTCAATTGGGCAAAACCGGCGCCATCGGCTTGGCTGTAAATGGCGGCAAAAGCGCTAGCGATTAAACCAGCGACCGCCATGTTTTGCGCAACCTCATGTGCTGCGCTACTACCAACACGTTTCAGATGACGAAACACCGCAGAACTAAAGATCACAACTGGCAGCAAAGGAAATAAGTTGAATACATCGCGACCATTGGCAGCAATAATTTCATCGGCAAAAATCATCGTCAAAGACCAAGTGATCGCTGCCAAAATGATAGAGGCATTGAGTTCGTTGCGGGATTGTGTATTGATGGTGAGCTTGTTCATGGTGTTCTCCTAAAATTAATTGGAATAAAATTTTTGCTGCTTATGTAAAGTAAAGTTGACACGTCAGGCGATAAAAAAAGCAGGGAATCCTGGGATGCCTTGCTACTGCTAATGACGACAGATTTTCTAATAGTTACTGCATGTAAAGCACGCTTGACATGCGAATTTAAAAAATAAGCAGCTTGCGGAAATTCCGTTGTTAGCTGCTGGTTTACTTTTACTTCAGTATTGCTTGCTTCTGACATCTCGAATCACTTGCGACTCGCTTAATGTGTAAAGCATGTTTGACATATTAAACCAAAAAAAATCTTTGTCAAGCGTCCTTTACATAAATTTTTAAAGTTTTTTTGCTTGTGAATTAACTGCGTTTCTTCCCAACTCGGTTTAGTCTGATGTCAAAGAGCATCAGCAAAATCAAGTAGCTGCCATGCGGGTTTCAAAAGAGTTGAAACAAATTGTCTTTCTTTTAGTGTTCGAGTATCTTTGCATTTTGAAAATTAAATCGCTTTCAATCGCGGAGAAAGCCATGATGCCAACATTAGTAACAGTGATCGCTGCTATCTACCTTTTCGTCAGTCTTATCGTGCTGGCGCCCAGGAAGCTTGGTTACAGTCACATCAAACACACGATCAGCGAGATCGGTGAGATTGGCGCGCACAATCAGCGTTTTGTTGCCTTCGGTCTTTTCCTACCCATAGGCATTTCCCTCCTGATCGTTGCCTACCTTATTAACACCGCCTCGCCAGCTGCTGCAAGGCTCGCGCTCTGTATCGCAGTTGGTTACATTGGTGCTGCTGTGTTCCCTTGTGATGCGGGTGCGCCTTTATATGGTACTGTCAGCCATACGCTTCACTTTTTTGCTGGTGCTGTTGAATACATTGGTGGCGCCTTCGCACTGATGACGCTGGCTGAAAGCTTGGGTGAGCCTTTTGAAATTGCGGGATATATTGTAATTGGCGTCGCCATCGCATTGTCCTTTCCACATCCTGTTCGTGGGCTGATCCAACGCATTGCAGAGATTTGCTTATTCGGCGGCCTGGCTTTAGCAGCTTGGCAGGACGGGGACACAGTGTAACTTGACGTTCGAGGATGAAGCCGTGAAGAAGTTGGGCTTCGCAAGCTCAGCGCCAACTTACAAAATTCCGCCACCAACACGAATCGCGATCTTTTTGACAATCACGATTCGCATTTGTTTTGTCTGGTCTTAATCGCCACAGTAAATCCTCGGGCACGTGCTCGCCGTGCCCAAGCATCATCCCTATTTACTCAACAACACAGGCTCACCAAATCCCAATTCCTTCATGCGAGGCAATTGCGTTTTTGCATCGCCGACCACCAACCAGATCATCTTGTTTGGATCGAGGTATTTTTGTGAGAGTGCTTTGATTTGCTCGACTGTCATGGTCTTCACAATTTGCTCGCGCTCTTTCACATAGTTCGGTGTCCAGCCGTATTTGCTGATGTTTTCCAACATGCCAAGCTTGGCTCCTGCCGTTTCGAATGCACGCGCATTGCTCTTGATTAGGAAGCTCTTGGTGGTTTCTAAATCTGCATCCGAGTAAGTCACTGCGAAGTCTTGCAAGATTTTTTTGATCAATTGCGTTGATTCCAAAGTGACGTTGGTACGCACACCGCTGCTGATGCTGAAGTCGCCGACGCTCTTGGTTCCGCTAAAGCCCGAACGTATGCCGTAGGTGTAGCCTTTGCCTTCACGCAGCTCTTGCGTTAAGCGAGATGCAAAACCACCGCCGCCCAAAATATAGTTCATGGCATTAGCTGGGTAGTAGTCTTTGTCAGTTGCTGCAAGTGCTGGATAGCCGATTTGTAAAACCGATTGTTTGGCATCAGGAATATCGACAAAGAACACTTTACCTTGTGCTTGCTTCGCGTCTGCAACTACTGGGTTGGTAGCTGATAATTCAACTTTCTTTGCCTGCCATTTTTTTGCCAATGGCGCTAATGAGCTGTCGATGGATGCTTTTGGAAGCGCTCCGACAATATGCATTCGTGCGATCGATGGTGACAGATTCTTTTGATAATAGACTTTCAAATCATCCACCGTGATGGCTTTCACGCTGTCCTCTGTACCCAAAATATTGCGGGAGCGGATGTTCTTCTCACCGTAAATTAGCTTGCTGTACGCATTCGCAGCAACGACATTCGGATTGGCCTCTTGCTGACGAATTTGGCTGAGCATGTTTTGCTTTAACAGGGCAAACTCTTTTTCATCCCAGCGTGGCTCTAACAAAATTTCTTCGACCAAGGCTAAGGTCGCTTGATAGTTACGCGCCAAAGTATTGACCGTGATGCGAATGTCTTCGGTACGCGCAGTCACTGCAATTGAGGCACCAAGTTGTTGTATCGCCTCTTCCAACTCTTGTGGCGTCTTTTTGGCAGTACCTTGCGTCATCATGCGTGCCATCAGATTAGCAACGCCAACTTTGTTGATGTCTTCTAATTGCAAACCACCATCCATGACGATTTCAAATTGCACCAGCGGCACTTCATCGTTTTGTATGCCGTACACGCGTAAACCGTTGTTGAGTTTGCCTTCCCATACCTTCGGTGTTTTTACTTCGGCAGCTGCACCATACGCCGGTTCTTGATCGCGTTTGATCTTGGATGGTGTTTTGGTATAAGTAGCGTTAATGTTTGGATCTACTGCCGCTTCTGCACCTTGTACAATTTTTTCTTCAGCGACTTCAGCTTTGCCAGATCCACTCAACGCCAGTGTTGCTTTGCCCTTTGGAACAAAGCTGGTGGCGACATAGTTTTTACCTTTGATGTATTTGTCATACACACGCATCACATCGGCAGGTGTGACTGCCAAAATATTCTTGATGTCTTGCTCAACAAAGCCTGGGTTACCCGTCAAGTAGTTGTATTCAGCTAGTTGTGCGGATTTGCCGAGTACGCTGGAAAGCGAGTTATAGAACTGTGTCTCTTGTCCAGTCTTGATGCGGTTCAAATCTTTTTCTGAGATGCCTTCTTTTTCGAATTTAGCGAAAGCCTGATTGACCGCGTTGGCGACTTCATCCAATGATTTGCCATCAAACGCACGCACGCTGAGCATGAATTGTCCGGCTAATTCTGAAGTGCGATTGCCGATGCTGACGTTGGCAGTGAGTTTTTTATCTTCGACTAAGACTTGATAAAAAGGGGCTTTTTTACCGCGGGACAAATATTCGCTGAGCACATCCAATGCATAGGAATCAGCATGAAATTGTTCCACCGCTGGCCACACCATAGTCAAAGCAGGCACGCGCGCGAAATTGTCTTCGTGATACAGCTTCACAGTTTCTTTCACCACGCCGGCACGTTTTGGCAGTGCTTTCACTTCTTCGCCACGTTGAATTTCACCGAAATACTTCTCTACCCATTTTTTTGCCTGGGCTGCATCGAAGTCACCCGCGATCACGAGGGTCACATTGTTTGGCACATACCAGCGACGGAAAAATTCTTTAACATCATCGACGGTCGCATTTTGTAAGTCTTCGAGTGAACCGATGACTTGCCAGTTGTACGGATGATCGGCGGGGTACAGCGCTTTATCGATCACGTAGGAAGTGTGGCCATACGGGTTGTTATCAACGCTTTGGCGTTTCTCATTTTTAACGACTTGCTTTTCTTTTGCCAACACTTGATCGGTGACGGTGTTGATAAACCAACCGAGCTTATCCGCCTCTGCCCAAATCATTTTCTCTAGGGCGTCTTGTGGTACGGTTTGCAAATAATTAGTGCGGTCGCGTGAAGTCGAGCCATTCGCGCCTGAGCCACCGATGCGCGCGGACATTTTATCCAAGCCACCTTTGCCCAGATTTTCTGATTCTAAAAACAGCAAGTGTTCAAACAAATGAGCAAAGCCGGTACGGCCTGCTTTTTCGCGTGCCGAACCAACATGGGCGGTAAGGTTAACCGCTACTACCGGATCAGAACGATCCACATGCAAGATCACGTCCAAACCATTGGCTAAAGTGAATTTCTGATAATCCACTTTCAAGCTGGCTTTTGCCTTCTTACTGGTATTTTTTGTGGCGGATTTCTGTACTGCGCTTTCTGTTGAATTTTGCGCCAATGTTGGTAGCGTGATCGCTGTGCCTAAGCTTGCTGCGATCAGTATTGAGAGGCTTAAAGGTTTCATTCATCTATCCTTAAAAAAGGGGGGAGTAACTTGTATAGGGTTGCATCAATTTGGCCGTTTTATCTTTTGTCATGGCAGATTGATGATCTTAATTTTTTCGATTGAACCGCCCGAACGTTCGATACCTGGTAATGCGCTCTTCGCTAATCACCAGCTTACTTCTAATGCAAACAAATTCAATTCATCATCGTGTCCGCGTTGTGTTCGTGAATTTTAATATTGGCAACAGGTGAAAGTATTCCTTACACCGATGTTTATCGCAAGCGAACATTGTGCTGATTTATGTAACTAGAACATGTTTGTTAACGTGGAGCTTAGGCTATCAGGCGCCAGCTTAGTTCCATGACAAGCATCTGGCACAACTTATGCATCTGTCGTTTGCGAACATCAAAAAGTGTGCGGGCTAAGAAAAAAACACTTATTGATTAAATTGACACTCGTTTTTATCAAGGTTTGTTGTTATTGTTGTTTTCTTTATGTGCAATCGGCATATGTAGCCAACTTAGGCAGTCAGCTTAGGTGATCGACTTAGGTGGTCAGCATCTGTGGCCAAAATCTAGGCGAGAGCTATTTCTTTTTATGAAGGGAATTCATTATGTTTAATCAAGAAGTCCACGCCGATCTTGAAGGCGCTCTATCTCGAACAAGCGCTGCCGTGGTCCGATGGGGAATGCTAGCGATCTTATCTTTGACGCTGAGCGCCTGCAGCACCATGCAAAATGGTGGAGCACCAGCGCCATCGTTTAGTTACGAAGACGATCTTAAAGCCTTAGAGAGTATGTATCAAACGGCAGCCAAGTTATCGACTTACGGCACCAATCCCACCGCCAATCAGCGCAATGATTTCATCAATGGCCGGCTGGCTTTGTACAATATTCGTTACCAACGTTTTGTCCGTGATTTGGGCGTCGATAAGCAGCATTTAGATGCTGGCACCGATGGCTTGTTAATTGGTTTGAATCTGGCGAGTGCAGCGACGGGTGCTATGCGGGCGAAAACAAATATCGCCTTGGCTGCTGCAGGTATCACAGGTGGTAAAGCTACCATCGACAAGTATTTTTATTTCGATAAAACGATTCCTGCCTTGGTTGCGACGATGAATGCGCAGAGAAAGCTAGTCTTGATTGAGATCTTAAAAGGATCGTCAAAAACCATCGAAGATTATCCACTGACCAGAGCTTTGGATGATTTGAACGCCTATGAAATGGCAGGCACTTTGATCGGAGCAATTGATGCGATCCATGTGGATTCTTCCAACAAAGATAAACAAGCAGCACAAGACATTCGTGAACTGACTGTGCCAACAGAAGCGGAATTAGCCGAAACAAAAAATCTCGCTGATGCCTTAAAAACGCTAGCGCTTGATACACCAGAAAACCTGCAAAAGATCAATGCGGTGTTGAGCAAAGTCACCGGAACGCCAGCAAGCTACACCGATTTTGCCAAAGCCAAAACAGCGATATCTACCGAGTTTCGAAAGTCTGGCGCGAGCAAAGACAGTGTGTGGCGTGCCGCGCTCAGCAGCGCAGGTGTAACGGTTGCGACCACAAACGACAGCACGAAATAATTCAATCGATAGTGATGAAAGGAATCGAAATGCCTACGACGCAAGCCCAAAGTGACGGCAATTTATCTT
>DLGN01000398.1:22769-23822 GCA_002482715.1 Oxalobacteraceae bacterium UBA7693 | reverse complement strand
TCAATTACGAATTTTGAATTGCGCTTTGCCGAATTTCTCAACGCAGAGATGGTAAGTACACCAGCAAAAAATGTGAATCATATGAACTTTGAAGAACTCGATTTAGCCCAGCCAAACGCGCTCAAACTAAGCCTGAGTACCGACCAGGCTCCTGCGGGCTTTAGCAAGATCTGGTCAGGGATGATGTTTATCGAAGGTGTGCCAGCGAATGTGACTGCGTGGCGTAAGAACTAGTGCTAAGTTAGATCGATAGGTTTTGCATACACCACATCACAATGAGCGCATTGCCGCAGCTAATGTGGCACGCGCTCTTTGATAATTTCCCATGCGAGCGATCTGCTCATCGTTCACAGGCATTTTGCTGACGACTGATGCGTGTTCCGCCACATCAGCCTGTTTGACGCGCGTCGCTAAGGGGTCCTGAATCACGCGTTGGATATACGCATCATACGTTTCGCCCGGGCGTCCGGTTAGGGTCTCGACTGCCAACACAACTTCCTCCGCAAATCCAGCACCGCGTAACTCATCCGCTGTTTTACCCGCATCTTCGATCACATCGTGCAAGATCGCGGTTTGGCGTTCTAGCTCATCCTGCAAACGCAACATCACACGCATAGAGTGGAAAATCTCCGGATCACCATCTTCGCCAATCCGGCCAGCATGGGCGCGAGTGGCAAATTCAATCGCAGTGGCAAGTGTTGACATGGAAAATGATTGAATACATGTTAAAAATTAACGGTAGAAAGGCTCGACGACGCCTTTTACCTTGATCATCATCGGCATTCCCTTGCGATCCAAGGTCTTGCCAGCAGGTACCGTGATCCAGCCTTCGCTGATGCAGTATTCTTCAACGCCGAGACGTTCTTTGCCATTCAATAAAATGCCGACTTCATGATCAAAAATTTCAGCAACATAAAATTTGCTGCGCGGGTCAACTGAAAGGCGATCAGGGAATGCTGGTTTGGTGGAATCGGTCATAAAATGCTGTCTTCAAAAAAGGGATAACAAAGTATCTGGCGCTAGTGCTGATACCAATGCAGATACGAAAGGCGT
>DLGN01000398.1:17374-22712 GCA_002482715.1 Oxalobacteraceae bacterium UBA7693 | reverse complement strand
TTTGAGCGGCATCCATCACGCTAGATCGGGCTTGAAACTCGGATTATCTGACTTGATCTGCGCGCGCAGGCTTCGTAAATGTTGATGAATTTCATCTTCATGGTTGATATGGCGTTGCTGTTTTGCACTTAAATAGTGTTCCGTAAATACGTCCAAATAAGCCGCCAAAGTTTGTGCCGCTAAGTGCTCACCCGCTAGTTCCAGACACAATGCAGCGACTTCAGAAGTACATAAATGATTGTCACGACGTGAACGACGTAGCCGATAGCGCGACAACTGATCTGGTGCCAAACTCAAAACAGGCAGCGTATTGAGATACGGACTTTTCTTAAAAATCTTACGCGCTTCAGGCCAAGTCGCATCCAGCAAAATGAATAGCGGACGTTTTCCCCGATTCGCTTCTGGCATGCTTTCTTCATTGGTCAGCAATTGCGACACTACCCGTTCGGGTTCAACAAATTCACCAGGGAAAACGACATAAGCTTGCCATTGTGGATCTGCCAACAATGCGAGCAAGTCGGGGTTGACGGTGGTGCGCGCCCAGCCAAAGGCTGTGGTATCTGGGACCACATCCGCAATCAACCAACCTGTATTGCTTGGTTTGAGCGTTTCATGTTCTGCCATTAACAAGCACACACCAGCACGTGTCGGCACAATGGTGCGTAGCGCACAAATACAATGACTGAGAATTAAACGACACCCAGCACAGCGCTCACCGCTTGGGCCGCCACGTGCAAGAAAAGGACGTGTGCTGCGCTCTAAGCGCGCAGAGCGTAGACGGGAAACGGCGTGGGGTGAATATAGTTGGGTCATGTCGGCTCAATCGCTTGCAGGCGCAAATAGCAATGAACAGCATGGAATCGCAATGAATCACTTTACGGTAGCTGCTCTATACACATTAATGCTAATGAAGAAAAGTTCAGCATTTTAGACCAATAGTGGCGAGCACTATATCGTCGTTTCATTCAAGGCCAAATGAATTCTGACCCATCGTGCATTTTTACTATGTTGTCTATATCAACCAATATCGCAATTTTTTGAATTGAATAAGTGGATTCAATGGAAAAAATAGCTAATTCAATACGTATCTGGTTTACTATCTATTCGTACTTTTGGAGACCTAAGTGCTTAAAAAAACGAGAGCGTCATTGCGATGGCGTCTGGCGTTGATTATCTTTCTATGTCTACTGATACCTGGTAGCGCGATAGTTGGCCTCGCCTATATTGCTGTACACAATTTGACCAGTCGTCATGCCATTGAGGTGGTAGGTACGTCTGCACAAAATCGCTATGAGCATTTGAGCGGTCTGTTAGAGCAAAATCAGAACCGTATCAATATCGCGCTGTTGGAGTTAGACCAACGTTGTTCTGCACTCACAAAAAAACGCCCATGTTTGGAAGCTGGGTTGACGAGTTTAATTCATCGTGAACATGCGGAAGCAGCCTTACTTTTTGCCCCAGATCTTCCAGCAGTACAAGTTGGTGAGCTACGTGCTAGTGGCCATGCAGATATCCAATTTTCCGCCGACCAGTTAGCTTATTTCCTCCCCCGCGAACCAGGACGAATTCCCAGTTTTTTGATGAAGGCAGTCGCGCCAAATAGTCAAATGAAGTTACTGGTCAGTTATTCATCCAGCACTTTGCAGTTTATTTTTGTAAAACCAAAAGAGTTGGGCATTTCTGGCGAGACGTTTCTAGCCGATGCCAAAGGTTTTTTTATTACCAGCGCACGCTATCAATCTTTGCAAGGACATGGTGTTGAGCCTATATCAACCAATCCTATGCAACGTTGTTTATCGGAAGATAGTGGCGAATCGCTTGATCTTGATTACCGCGATGTTCCTATCATTCACGGCTTTCGATATGTTAAAGAAATCGGTGGTGGCTGCATTATGGCGCACGTTGATCAGACGGAAGCCTTTTTGCCAGCACAAGCATTGAGTGGAATTGCTTTCTTGATGTTGATTTTATTAAGCGCATTAGGGGCGATTTTCGCTGTTGCCTTGTCGAATAAAATCGCAAAGCCCATTGAAAACATTACCCGCAACATCGCCAACTTCAATCTCGATTCTGACAATACGCATCAAGTAATGCCGATGGCAGATCCGACTTATCGAGAGATCGAACAATTGGCAGAAACCTTTGATGAGATGGCGAGCAAATTGGGCAGCGCTGTGCGTGATAAAGATGCCTTGCTCAATGCCTTAAATTTGCACGCCATCGTTTCTGTATCGGATAGGGACGGCAATATCTTGGATGTGAATGAAGCATTTTGTAAGCGAAGTGGTTATTCGCGCAGTGAATTGCTAGGCAAAAATCATCGAATAGTCAGCTCCCGTACCCAAGACCGCGAATTTTGGGCTGAAATGTGGCGCACCATATCCAGCGGAAAACCTTGGCGTGGCGAGTTATGTAATCGCGCGAAAGATGGAACGATTTATTGGGTTGATACCTTCATCGCGCCATTCACCAATGATAAAGGCGACATTGAAAAATATATTTCTATTCGCGTTGATATCACTGTCAGTAAAAATAATGCCCTGGCCATGCAAGCTTCTAACAAAATCACCAGCGTTGCACTCGAAGAAATGCGAATTGCTGAAGAGCGCCTAGCATTTGCTTTTGACGGTAGTGGAGATGGCGTGTGGGATTGGGATCTGCAAACCAATAAAGTCCTGATGTCGAAACGTTGGAAATCCATGTTGGGTTTTGAAGAGCATGAAATTGGGTCAGAATTAACCGAATGGTCAAGCCGCGTGCATCCTGAGGATATGCCGAAGGTCATGTTGGAGGTACAGGCGAATATTGAAGGGAAAACCGAATCGTTTTTTAATGAACACAGAATTCGCTGTAAAGATGGCAGTTACTTGTGGATATTAGATCGCGGCAAAGTGGTGACGCGTGATGCGGATGGTAATGCGCTGCGCATGATCGGCACGCATACCGATATCTCGCAACATAAAGAGTTGGAGAGAATCAAGGCCGAATTGATTTCCACCGTCAGTCATGAGTTGCGTACGCCGGTAACATCGATACGCGGAGCATTGGGTTTGCTGGAAGCTGGCGTGCTAGGCGAGTTACCAGTCAAGGCGATGGACTTCGTTAAAGTCGCACATCGCAATAGTCAACGCCTGTTGAGCTTGGTGAATGACATTCTCGATATGGATAAGTTATTGTCTGGGAAAATGACTTTGCATCTCGATACCATTGATCTTAATGCGCTAATTCAAGATGCGATTTCCGTGAATGCACCATATGCGACAAATTACAAAGTGCAATATCATTACATGCCTAGTGATCATTTGCCGCAAATCCTTGGCGACTATCAACGATTAATGCAAGTAATGGCGAATTTAATGTCGAATGCAGCGAAATTTTCTGTGCCAGAAAAACCAGTCGATATTCGCGTTCAGCAAGTGGAAAAGATGATGCGGATTGAGGTGCAGGATTATGGTTGTGGCATGCCTAGTGCGTTTCAAGCGCGTGTTTTTGAGGCATTCTCGCAAGCCGACAGCGCTAGCACCAGAAAGCAGGGTGGCACTGGTTTGGGCTTAAATATCACCCAAAAAATTGTCGAAGCGATGGGCGGAGAAATTGGTTTCTCATCGGTGGTCGACGTAGGGAGCCAATTTTGGTTCACTATTCCTATGGTTGATAATCATCGTGACGATTCGTAAATTAAAATCGCCAGAGGCTAATGCGTGTTGCATCGACCTCTGGCTGATGTGCTGTACTGTGTAGTTCTGTCTTGCTGTTTGCTTAAAACAAAATAGCTTACCTGAGATTACTTAGCAAATTTAGCGTAGTAAGCGACGATGGCTGGATGTTCTGCGATACGTTTTGCATGCGCGTTGAGTGCTGGCGCAACTTGTTCAACCAAATCCGTTGGTACGTGATCCAGACGACCAGAGTTTAATGTACGAACATCGATAAACACTTTCAAATCAGCAACCGTTAAACGATTGTCGGCGAAATAGTTGCCACCATTAGCGAGTAATTTCTTTTCTAACCAAGCCAGATACACAGGCATAGAACCATTTACCAAGGCCAGACGCGCGGCTTTTTGTTCTTCGCCGGTCATACGATAAGTTGGCCCCATTTTGACGCCAGCCTCTTCCACTACGTACATCACTTCATCGCACAATAAAGCCTGATACGCGTCATTCGGATATAGGCCAGCGAGTTTGCCAGCATAACGCAACATAGAATCGCATTGCGTAATTTGCACGCCATCAACTTCTAAGGTTGGCACTTGGCCAAACGGAGTTGCCTGACGTACGGTAGCAAATTCTGGATAGGCAAATCGATGATCTTCAAAATCGATACCACCAATTGCCAATGCCAGACGAACTGGCTCAGCACGACCACCGTGCATATCGAAATAAGTAATTTTAAGTTTTGGCATCGTAGTTTCCTGAAATATGTGGAGTGAAAGGAAATAAGCACAGCAAATTTGCTTATTCAAAAAGCGAAAAAGATCATATCACGCATCACTTTTCTTTTCACAAGACCGCCTGTTTTCGACTGAAGACGAAAAAATGCCGCATGCAAACAGCCACGCGGCATGGAGGAACTGAAGAGTGCTCTTTCAGTGGATCACTACGTCGTTTTACTGAATCATGTACTGCTCACTTCCGATTAAGTACGTTAATTAAGCTCATGATCTAAGAAACACGGCAAGTCGCTAACACAATGTCACGTAACCAGCGATGTGCCGGGTCAGCTTGCATCCGCGGATGCCAGATTAAGGCGACAGCAATTTCAGGCATAGAAAATGGTAAGGCAAAGCTATGCATACCATCACGTAAATTGCCAGTATGCCGTTCGGGCACGCTGGCAATCATATCGGAAGTACGTGCCAGCGCTAACGCGGTAGAAAATCCGGCAACAATCGTAGTGATATTTCTTTCCAGCCCAAGTTCTTGCAAAGCAAAATCAACCGGACCGGAGATCATGCCTTGTCGTGAAATGCCGATATGTTGGCTAGCCAGATAACGTCTCAGTGTGATGTTGGTGCTCTTGATGCGCAGTGGGTGATCTGCGCGCATGACACCTACAAACCGATCTTCGAACAAAGCTTGCGTTCGCAATTCTGGACTCATATCAGCGCTGATGACGCCAGTTTCTAAATCCACTTTTCCATCGCGTAGTAATTGACTGTTTTTGTCTGCTTTGGCCATAAAACATAAGCGCACACCGGGCGCTTGATGCAGCGTTTGCTGAATTAGCTTAGCACCAAAATTTTCTACAAATCCCTCACTACAGCGTAAGACAAAAGTGCGTTGTAAACGTGACAGATCGGGCGCGGTCGTTGGGCGCAATACAGTTTCTACGGCCT
>DLGN01000398.1:6213-17340 GCA_002482715.1 Oxalobacteraceae bacterium UBA7693 | reverse complement strand
AAGGCGCGTGGCGTTGCGACCAAACCCCGACCAGCACGCACCAGCAAAGGGTCGCCAGTCGTCTCACGTAAGCGCGCCAAAGCCCGACTCATTGCTGAAGGGCTCAGCCGCAAACGTCGCGCAGCCTTTGCTACGCTGCCTTCAGATAACACAGCATCGAGCGTAATCAGTAAATTGAAATCAGGTGTACTCATGCGGTGATTGTAATACCGATTAAACGAGAGATGGCGTTTTGTGCACGAATAAAGTGCAAATGATGCGTCTTCCGCCGTATGTCTGAGCGGCGTAAGCTAGCGGTATTCAGTTTATAGCGAGGCAGTTTTACACTAGCTCCTTACGTAACAAAAGACCTATAACTCGTCAACAAAAATGACCTCAGAAAATTTCAAAATCTACGCACGCTTAGCGGCACTCAGTCTTAGCATCTTGCTCTCGTCCCTCAGCACCAGTATTGTTAATGTCGCCTTGCCTAATTTGGCGCAGCATTTTCAGGTGAGTATGCAAGAAGTGCAGTGGGTGGTGCTCGCTTACTTACTGGCGATGACAACATTGATTGTTAGTGTCGGGAGAATGGGCGATTTAATCGGGAGACGGCGTTTGCTGTTATCTGGTTTGATCGTTTTCGCATTTGCCTCTGGACTGTGCGCTATTGCCTCCAATTTGTGGTTTCTCATTGCCGCGCGTGCTTTGCAAGGCGCGAGTGCTGCGACCTTGATGGCGCTTGCGATGGCAATGGTGACAGAAGCGCTGCCTAAAGAGAAGACCGGAAGCGCGATGGGTTTGTTGGGCAGTATGTCGGCGATCGGCACCGCGCTAGGTCCAGCGCTGGGTGGTCTCTTAATGAGTAGTTTTGGGTGGCAAGCTATTTTCTCTATGATGATTCCGTGTGCTTTGCTGACTTGCTTACTCGTGTATCGCTATTTGCCGCCAGATAATTTTTCAGCAAACCAAACGCGTGTCGCATTTGATTTTGTGGGGAGTTTTTTGCTGGCGTTCAGTTTGGCAACATATGCATTGGCGATGACCATGGGGCGCGGTAGTTTTAAGCGCTTGAACGCGATTTTATTGCTATTGGCATTCATCGGTATTGTGCTGTTCGTCTTCTCGCAAAAACGGATTACCAGACCGCTTATTCATCTGACGCTATTTCGCCAGCCGGAACTTCGCAATGGCTTTGTGATGAGCGCTTTGGTCACCACGGTAGTCATGGCAACCTTGGTAGTTGGACCTTTTTATCTTGCTGTCGCATTTAAACTAACTACGACACAGATCGGTGTAGTGATGTCGTTGGGGCCTATCGTCGCCGCATTGACAGGTTTGCCTGCTGGGCGTTTAACGGATCGTTGTGGCGCAACAAACATGTATCGTGCGGCGCTTGTCGTGATGCTCGTTGGCAGTGGCGCAATGGCGATGTTGTCTGGCCATTTCGGCCTTGCTGCATACATCGTGCCACTAGTGATAATGACGGCTGGCTATGCACTTTTTCAAGCAGCAAACAATACCGCAGTGATGCAAAATATCGCACACGAACAGCGCGGCTTGATCGCTGGCTTGCTGAGCTTAGCGCGCAATCTTGGTTTAATCACTGGCGCTTCTTTGATGGGGAGTCTATTTGCCGTCAGTAGTTTGCATCACAATACAATGCCGGATGTCTTCGGTGGATTACGCGTCACTTTTGCCGTAGCGACGGGTTTAATCACTTTGGCACTGGTAGTTGGAATGGATAGTCAGGTAGGGCGTACCAAACTATCCTAATCCGTCACTGAAAGGCGATAGACTTACTTTTCTTTTTTCGCCGGTTCTATGCTCTGACTATTTTGATGATCTGCACCGGCATCAACCATTTCCGGTGCGACTTCAATTCGCGTGATGCCAGAGTTCACCGAAATCGGATCGCTGGAAGGAAAGCTCATTTCCAATGCATCATCGAGCAGGGTTTCTTTTGCGTTCTCTTTGGCTTTCTTTTCACTTGGTTCGACCGCTAACTCGATGCGCGAACCAGGTTTTGATTTAGAGATGTCCGTAGCGTAGTCGAATGCTTTATCTCGAGTTTCAAACGTCCCCAATGGTGCCTGTGTGCCAGTTTCGTTGACTTCCCATTGGGTATCGGTGACTTGACGTATCTGTATTAGTACACCGCTCTTTTGATCAATTTCCATGTTGGGCTCCTCGATGCCTGGTGAATAGTAAGAAGACAGCATGGGCCAAATGTGGCATTTAGTTTGTTCGCTGGCGTACGAACGAATGCAGTCGGGGTTTTAGAACCGGATGGAAGACATGAAGCGTGAACTAAACTTTAATAGAGGGGGAAGACAGGCGTTAATCGTGCCATTCCTTATCAAGCCTTTGCCGGCGTGCGGATGAAGGCTATTGAGTTTGACAGTTTGAATCGATCAGAAGAATTATTTTTAAGCTGAGGGAAGTAGGGCGTTCAGATTGTTTACAATGCGAGGCCATTTAGAACGTTTTGAAAAACTAGTCTTTGGTATTGTCACTTTTCGCTCCAAATAGATTTTCCAACGCAGCACGATTCGTATTGCTAGTAGTGCTTGCACGACCAAGCGTGCCGTGAAATTCTTCCTCAATATTGTCGCGATAAAAACTCCAAGCCGTGCTTGAAGACGCACTCGACAAACGACGCCAGACTTCTTGTCCAACGCCAGCATAATCGATCGCAGTACCATCATCCATTTCGACTCTTAATCGTTTTTCGCGTGCGTCATAACCGATAGCACGCAGCTTGCCAGCATTGATACGTTTCATGTCCATGCGAATCTCCTTCTTGCGAATCTACTCTATGCTCAACTATTGACGATGAATGATTGTAATCCAAGAGGAATGCAGATTCACCTTAAGCTGATTTCAAACTCGGCGATGGGACCAATTTTTTTTGCATCACTAGATCGCGTAACCTCGCTTTACCGAGCGAAATATCAATTTCTGCGCAGGGCTGATATGACCATTTTTTATAGAAATCTTGCGCCTGATGGTTATGTTCCCAAACTGTCAGATAAATACCATCGTGTTGCCGATGCGTGGCCTCAACCACGCAACGCTCCATTAATCGGGCACCGACACCATAACCTAAAACCCTTTGCTTACAATACAAGCGTCTGAGTTTGATTGGGTTTTGTAAGTGAACACCCGGCATACCTTGGCTCACTTCCATCTTTGCATAACCGACCGCCTCACCTGCCAACTCCGCTACTAAGAAAAATGACGTCTCATCTGCTAATTGTGCGGCTAGCTTGGCGACGGTAAATTCTTCGTTGACATACGTGGCTAGGTCAGTCGCTGGCATTTGTGGATAGACAGAGAATGCATCATGAAAGGTTTCTTTTCCTAGTTGCGAGAGCAACTCGGCATCCGCATGATTTGCGAACCGAATCTGTATGTCAGAGACTATTTTGCTACCTGAATTCTGCAAATTTTTTTCAAAGCAAATACTATTTTCCATACCTTGATATTGACCATAATTCGCCACCACATCATAGCCACATTTTTGATATAGACGTATCGCTTCTAGTTGCTTAACGCCGGTTTCAAGTAAGCACTTTTGATACTTCAATTCTAGCGTCCATTTTTCTAATTCTTCTAACACGGTAGCGGCAATCCCTTGACCGCGCGCTGCAGGCACAACGTACATACGTTTGACCTCCATCACACCATCCGCATAATGCTTGATCGCGCCACAGCCCAGTGCTCGATCGCCATCGTAAGCGACGACGACATATTTCAAACCATCTGATTTATTGTATTGCGCATAGAACGCATGTTCGTCACCATCGGTCATTGCCAGATAGCGATCAAGTTCCACCACCATGCTTTGGAAATCGCTATTGTTGGAATCGGTACGTTGCAAGCGAATCATCGAGTTCTCCTCAAATTTCGTGTTGAATATGTTTTGTCTTGAATTGCAGTGCGCATGTGTGAGCTGGCATGCCTGTGATTAAATTTGTGTGATCAAATTTGTTTGATCAGCGCCAGCAAAGTCATGAACAGATAAACGCCGTTTAAAAACGTATTGGCGAATGCTTCTTTTCGATAAGTATAGTAAATCAGGCAGCAGCAACCGAAGACGTTCATTAACAAAAAGCTCAGTGAGGTGCTGGCTAACATTTCCTGCGTATTTAGGCCATAAGCAATTAAGCAAATAATCCCGCCGCCCCAGCCTAAGCTATTGAGAAATCTGTCTTGTTTTATCTGGTGAATTGCCATACCCATTCCTTTTGTAAAGCAGCATTGATTGACGAAATACATCAAGCCACAATTTACTCTTCTGTTTAATGCATAAAAATGCTAAATTCGACTTAATTAATGTGAAAATCGCGTTAATGTAAATCGTTTAGAAAGCAGCCGAAGATGAATTTGCAGCAGATCCAATACTTCCTCACGCTCGCAGATGAGCTGCATTTCTGGAAAACTTCTGAAAAAGTTTTTATCACCCAGTCTGCACTCAGCCGACATATTCAAAGCATGGAACAGGAATTGGGCTTTGCCTTATTTGAACGCAACAAGCGCAATGTAAAACTCACACCAGCGGGTGAATTTTTGCGTGACCAATACACGAAATTATTGGCCGATTACGAAAGCGTCACGCGCCGAGCCGGCTTGATCGCGTCTGGTGAAATTGGTGCGATACGGATTGGGCATCCTGCCTCAATTACGTTTTCTGTATTACCAGATCTGCTGCTCGCCCTGCATCAAAAGCATCCTCATATCGTCGCGCAAATGATCGAAGTTGATGCAGCTGACGTCGATCCTTTCTTGCAATCGCATCGAATCGACATCGCCTTTAATCGTGAAACAGCCAAATCGAAAGAGTTGGTTTCTAGTCATTTAATGACAGAAAATTTTGCGTTAGTGGTGCCCGCGCATCATCGCTTTGCTGGCAAGCGTGAGCTGAAATTACAGGATTTGTATAAGCTGAAAGACGAAGAATTTGTACTACCCGCACTCAATGGAAAAAGCGAACACGCTTCACAACTGCGTGCCATTTTTCAAGGCGCAGGATTCGATCCGATTATTCACGTCGAATCTGATTTTGGCGTAACGCTATTGGGTTTAGTTGCGAAGGGACTTGGCATATCGATCATGCCAATCTCGTACTCACATCATTTAAAGAATGAAGTACATTTCATCAAAATCCCTCCAACATCTGACTTACTCGCGCTGTGGCGTGAGGATGATGCGAATCCGGCTCTACAGATTTTTTTGCAGGTGATTGCAGGGTTTGATTTTAAGTTGAGACGTTGATTTCTTCAATGCGCTATGGATGGCCTAGCGATTTAAAAAATCTTCGTGATGGGCGATCAAAAATACAGCGAGTTTGGAGGGAATTTGTGTCGATTAAATAGAAACCGACACAAATTGTTTACCCATCAAATTAGCTTGAAATTACATCCCCAAAGACCGCAACAGCTCATCGCTATCATCATCTGCAGCAGGCGCTGCAGCTGGTGCTGGCGCAGCTTTTGCGCGATCTGCTTGTTCACTATCGAGCAAAGCATCTGGGTCTAACACTTCGCTAGAATCAAAGTCGTGCAGCTTGATGAACTCTGTGCGGTCGATTGCCAGTTCCAGATAGAAAATGTTGTTGTTCTCTGTGAAGAAAGAAACTCGGCGGATTTCTGGACGATCAAGCGGCGTATCGACGCTGAGCATGACTTGCTTATTGAGCACCAGCATTTTTGGTTGATTCTGCGTGATATTGGTTTGCAACTCACGGCGGATTTTGCCCGTGAAATCACCAACGATCTGATTCATCAATTCACCCAAAATATTCGAAACTTCATCCGAAGTAAACGCCGTCGCCAGTTCGGATTTAGGCATACCCATGCTCAGCATGTATTTCTCGTAGATCTCCAAAGCCGCAGAGCCAGAGAAATTCAACACGACCAAGCCAGAGAAACCACCATCAAACAAAACGAAGCAACCGATATCCGGTTTGAGGCCGATCTTGGTAATACGTTGCACCATCGCCGAGTAATGGACCTTTGTTTGCGTCGCTACAGTCAGCACGCGCGTGACGGAGTTACATAAACTCGTCAACAGATCTTCGGTTCCGTACACGACACCGTTTTCGTCCTTACCCATAACCAACTCCTAAAAATTCTTTAAAAAATAATACGCTTCAACGCCAGCTATGGCCTGAATTATTCTTGATAGATGATCGGCACCATAACCATGGTTACTGAATTAATCATTTGCCCACGAAATCCTCAGTCAATACTCGGTCAATGCACATTGGCTTATTCATTAAGCAATTAACACGCAGTACAAGAACTGTTACCTCAGGGAATAGTGAAAGAATATTCCTTTGGAGCACTTGCCGTCTAGTTGTTTCATGTTTTCTGTGCGGTTTATCGCTTGCGAGACTGCGCTTTTCAAAAGGTATTCATATTTACATGAGTAAAAAGGCAAGAAAGGCTGCAATTGCAGCCTTTCTTCCATCTTACTATTGGCAGCTTGTTTTGCTCAAACTGCTTATGTCTGCGGTTCTAGCCTTCAAACTCGTGGCAGCAGATACAAATCTTGTTTCCATCCAGATCGCGGAAATAGGCGCCGTAATAATTGGGATGGTAATGTGGGCGTAGGCCAGGAGGTCCTTCGCAAGTCGCACCGAATGCGATCGCTTTAGCATAAGTTGCATCCACCATTGCACGACTCTTCGCCAACAACGCCAGCATCTGACCATTACCAACACTCATGGGCTCGCAGTTATAAGGTTTCCCAATGCCCACAATCGGTCTAGCCGTGCCTTTCTCAACCCAGCCCGACCAGGATTTTTCAGGATAACAAAATTTCAAAACATAGCCCAGCTCATCCATGATCGAAGAATAAAAATCATGGGCACGCGCGTGTTCGGTAATTCCTAGGAAGACGTGGGAAATCAATTGTTGCCTCTTTATTTAAATTTGGTCGATTTTACTTCGATCAACAAACTTTCAACGATACTTAAGTAATCTGATGATAGCGAAAATGTGACTTATAGTCCGTAGACAATAGCGTGTTGGTGAAGCACCATGTCTTACGTCTATTGATAGGAGGTGAGGAATGAAACTTGTTCAAGTAAATGATGGAAATCGAGTGAGCGAGAGTGATTTAGCCATCTACGAAATATCGATTGAGCCTAACGCGGATACTTGGCGTGGCGGTTTTGCGTGGTCTGTGAGTTTGGGAGATCAGGAGCTGGGATGTGGACTGGAGGTATCTCGTCGTTTCGCTGAGAAAGCTGCGAACAAATACGCTAACTCGCTTGCTGTTCGCCCTTAAGCCACATCAAACATAACAAGTGCAACGACTTGTTGCACTTGTTAGAAAGTTTTAGGCGGTGACTTCGTCTAGATTCTTTGCAGAGGATTTTTTCTTTTTCGAACCTGCTGATACGCTCTGCTGATCATCAATTTGATTCAACAAACGTATTAAAGCGCGACCCATGGCGTGTGCCAAATTCACTGGTACCGCATTACCAATCTGCTTGTACTGCGCAGACACCGGACCAGCAAATTGCCAATCATCAGGGAAGGTTTGAATACGGGCATACTCGCGTACTGTAAGCGGACGTGTCTCTTCAGGATGGCAGCGCTCAGTTTGTTTTTGCGCTGGTGCACAGGTCAAAGTCAAACTTGGCTCATCCCACGATAAGCGGCGCGCCATGCCTGTTTTGCCACCACCGAGGTAGTAGCTCTTCATCATATATTCGCGTTGTATCGTGTCCGGTAGATCGCGCCAGTAGCCGCCTGGCGGCACCATCTTTAAAATTTCTGCTTTGCGTTTGGGGTAAGCTTGTCCTTCTGATTTTGGTACATCACACGGGTACAGTTCACCTTTTTTGAGTGCATCACGCATCGTCAAAATACGTTTGTAGGACGAAGGCCAAGCGAATTTCACTTTGTCTGCCAGATCATTGCGGATGCCGACCAAAAATAGACGCTCACGCTTTTGTGGTACTTGATAAAACATGGCTTTGAGTACATGCGGCTCGACCAAGGTATAGCCCAAATCGCGAATAATATTGCTGATGGTTTTTAAAGTCTCGCCATTATCATGATTGAGCAAACCACGCACATTTTCACCCAACAGCACCTTTGGATTTGTCTCACGCACAGCACGGGCAAACTCATAAAACAAAGTGCCGCGTGTGTCTTCAAAACCTAATTGCTTACCTGCATAAGAAAATGATTGGCAAGGAAATCCGCCAGAGAGAATATCGATTTGATCGCGATATTGGGTGAAACTGATTTTAGAAATATCGCCCTCAACTACATTCCAATCAGGACGATTTTGTCGAAGTGTGTTGCACGCATGCTTATCGAGCTCGTTCAGCAAAACAGATTCAAACCCAGCACGCTCCATACCAATCGCCAAACCACCCGCACCCGCGAATAACTCCAGCAATTTATATTCACGATTTGGCTTGGTCACGAATTCAGCATCCCAAGCGTTTTTGAACATGTGCTGCGTATTCTCAAAAAACTCCAATTGCGACTTGTGATAAACGCGGTAGTTATTCGACTCGACGCGTTGCGCCACCATCGTGCCATTCTCATCCCAACGGCGCAAAGTCTCTTTCGTTACGCCCAAAATATCCGCCGCCTGGGCGATAGAATAATACTCAGCACGATCTTCCATGTTTCATCCTTTTTACTCAAACCTTATACATGGTTACTACTGTATTTTTATTCAGTAAATCTGTCAACCTATTTTTAGGAAAACTTCTTGTCGTCATTTTGTTTAGTAAAGCAGCTACTACAATAATAGGAAATTTTGATAAGTATCCGAAAAATCTCATTGCCTCGTAACCACTGGGTTATGATTTGATGTCAAAGACTATTGAGAAAATTAATATGCCGACCAATGATGAAGTTAGTGCGTTAATAAAAATCGCTGTAAAACAAAGCATTGCCAATTTCGCAAAAAAATCACTCAAGAAAAAAGCAAAATTTCAGATTTTGGATTTGTTGATTCCTAAAGAGCGAAAAATACGTTCAATCGTAGGTGGACTGGAAGGATCCTTAGGTACAACTTTATGGGAACCACTCGCCAAAGTTTTGGCAGCTGGAAATGGATTTCAAGTTATTGATGCCGATCTTGAAGCGCCCGCAAACATACCAGCGAATTTAAGTAGTGTCCTTCAAACGATAATCGCTGATCGAAATGATGGTGGTATTTTATATTCAGCTACCGAAAGTCATGAGGCAATTCAAAAGGTCTGCCAATCTTTCATAAAATCGCCGCTTACAGCATTCGGAAAGGCACCTAACGGTAGTGGCGTGGATATCTGGTTGGTTAAGGATGGAATAAACTATTTTTTTGATGTGAAAACGGTTCAGCCAAATTTATCTAGTTTGAAGAGCTGTCTTAAGCAGGTTCTAACATGGTATGCATACTTTTATGCTCGAAATCCAACCGGAACTGCTCAAGCTAGAATTGTTTTTCCATATAACCCGGACCCAGAGAAATCTTTTTGGAACGTCGTCATAGGCGGGGGCAAGCCACTTGAAAAAGATACTGAGGCATGGGTAGGTAATCAGTTTTGGAATTTTTGTTCTGGCGTTGAAAATACTTTTGAAATTATCGAAGCATCATTTATCGCACTAAGAGAATCTGGAGAACTCGAAGCGGAGCTTAATCAGTTACTTAGTTGATGAGTGTACAAAATCCAATTTCAAGGTTAGCGCTGAACTAATTGATCCTAAAAATTAATTGATGCTGACCCGTTTAGTCACCTATACACCATGATTGCATATGAAACTCGCAGAACAAATTTATCAGGTTCTAGAAAGCATCGGTAAGCCCCTTACTGCTTTAGAAATTGCAGACGAAATAAATCGTAACGCGAGGTACCGAGAAACGAATCGTTCCCGCACTTCAAATTTGGAGGTGCGATTCTGCGTAATTAATTACCCTTCTTCTTTTGAAGAAATAGATGGCAGGATAATTTTAACGAATGATAAGAAATGGAAGATTTTTTTGGAGTCATTTTCCTACTTACAAAATACGTTAAGAGGGTTCTATAGCAATTCGGAATTACAACTAATAATTGCCGTTTTATTTTTCAGCAAGCGGATTGTTGATTGTGGGAATTCGGCTGTATATTCATTCTTGATTCCTGAGTCGCACAACTTCTACGACATAAAGTTTAATTCTAAGGAAATAGACTTTGAAGATTGGCTAGGAAAATTACCTGAACTCGACCAACTAAATAATCACTCATACCCAATTTTTTCTGAATTTCAGTCACTTATCGGAAAAATTGGAAAAGCCAAGGCGAGCGAATTGCTTTCATTTATGAGGTCTGTTGACACTCGCTCTTTTGATTTAGCTGAATTTGGAATTGCTTTCGAACACTTGATCGAAATTAACATTACAGATAACTATAAATCTGGACTTATACGTACACCGCCGCAAATAATTGAACTGATGGTCAGATTATTAGATCCCCGTGAGGGATCTATTTACGATCCTGTGTGCGGAGTAGGAGGTTTTTTCGCTGAAGTAAAACGACGAAAAGGCGATGGCTTTCGACTAAAGGGCAACGAAGTTGCAATCGGTGTCGCACAGCTTGCATTTATGAATCTCTTGATGCAAGGGGGGAAGCTACCTGAAATTCAGGCGTCGAATTGTTTTGATGAACTTAGTAGTTCGCAAAAGTTCGATTATATTGTTGGTGATCTTCCATTTCTTGGTATTCAAAATAATTCTCACGTCACGGAACTTTCTAATTTTTCGAATATAAAACTTCCGCAAAACGGTAAAGGTTTTAGTTCGATCGTTATATTTGCGCTCGCAAAATTGAATGATCTAGGTAAGGCTGTACTTACTGTTTCTAATAGCTTTCTGACCGCAGGGGGGGCAGATGAAAAGGTCCGCCGTCTCTTGATTAACGAAGATCTTATTGAGGCAATTATTAACTTGCCCGTCAATAGTTTAAAACCGTATACCAACGGCAAGACGTCAGTACTTATTCTAAACCGAGAGAAACCACTACAGTTGCGAGGACGCATTAAATTCATTAATGCGGCGAGACATTCTACAGAAGTCAAATCTTCTGCATTTGATTCTCAAGAAGTGATCGATTGTTATCATAAACATGAGAGCATCAGTGAAATTATCGAGATAGTA
>DLGN01000398.1:0-6158 GCA_002482715.1 Oxalobacteraceae bacterium UBA7693 | reverse complement strand
TAGTAGAATCATCTGATGTTATCCGAAATCACACACTATTAGCGAGCTTCTATACCGAGAGAAATCATAAGATCGAAGATAATCTCCGAAACGAAAATGCTATGCGGCTTGGCGATCTAGTGGAAATAAGGGCTGGGACTGCGCTTGTAAAAAAAGAACACGCAAACTTTAGTGATGGCATTCCATATGTACGAATCGAGAATCTAGAGAAAGACATTCTCGACATGAAGCTTTCCTCTGATGGGTTGGTTCATCACTTCATTGATACTGCTGAATATCGTGGCGCACTTATCAATGGTGAAGCTTTAATTGTTGCAAGGGTTGGCGATCATCTTAAGCCGACTTATTTTCAACCAAATGATGGCATGCCCCAGATTATTATCCATTCGAATGTAATCTCGCTTCGTCCATTAAAACAAGAGGCACTAAATTTAGAATATCTATATTATCAACTCTATTCCCCATTCGTTCAGAAGCAAGTGGAACAAAATCGAACGGGGACTGTAATGCCGTCAATAACACTGACGGCGCTTCGAAATTTAATAATACCGTTTGTGTCGGTTGCGCATCAATTGGAATTTGTCGCTACACAGAAGGCAAGTATTATTGCCTCCGAAAGAGAACGTGTCTCGCAACGATTGCGGTTGGTTGGGCTTGAAGAACAAGAAATTCAAACTGAAAGTGAAGTGGTCAGTACTTTAGTGCATGAATTGCGTCCGAAACTTTTGAGCTTCCACACTTTTGCCGAATCCCTACTTGCGAAATTAGAAAACGTACAAATTGTTGACATAGCCGTTCCAGTTAATGATAAGCAAATATTGCCGCCTGATTTAGTAGGTTTAATCGAAGATGTACCAGAATACAGTATTAAAGAAATTGCTGAAAAAATGGTGCATGACGCGAGAAAGTTGAACGATGTGCTTAGTTTAGTTAAAGATGTTATGGGATTTCACTTACAACTCGAAGACTTCGCAAGAACTGATGTCACTGCGTTAATACGCAATCATCTTGAAGAAAGAAATTCAACAACTCTCCTGAAGTTTAAATGGGATGTTTCTCTTCAGCCTGTTTTTGCACATGTTCATTCCCAATCATTGAAATACCTATTGGATCAGTTAATCAAGAACGCAGAAGAGCATGGATTCAAGACGACTTCGCCAAATAACAAAATGAGTTTTTCAGTACGCGAAAATAAGGCTCGAGGAATAATGACCATTGAATATACCAACAATGGCGAACCAATGAGGATTTCGGAAAATGAATATGTCAGCTTTTTCGCAAAGAGTAAGAGTAGCTCAGGATCTGGAATCGGTGGCAACTACATTTATCGTATCGTTAAATCACATAGAGGCATTTTGAAAATTAAAGAACACCAAGATCGTGGATTCTTTATGACAATTGAATTGCCAGTACAGCAGGTACACAATGACTAATATTATTCTTATCGATGACGACAAAAGCTTTAAAGAACTGTTCTTATTGAAGGCAAATCAACAATCGAAACCATTTAACATTATTTATCGGAATAGCTTTGAGGGACTAAAAGAGCTGCTTCCAAAAATTCAACGCCACGCAATATGTGTTGTTCTTGATGTGAAATGTTTAATGACCCCAGATCAGGCGATGGAGGATGAGGCATTTATTAGCTCAGCAATTACATATCTCGATAGAAATTGCCCTGAGTTTCCTCGTGTAATTCTCACTGGCGATGACGACTCTTTTAAAAATCTACGAAAATTTTATCGAGAAGAGGAAATTCTCCAGAAAACTCCAGAGGGGCTAGAACAAGCATTTCAAAGGTTCAATTATTTTCTGGAGAATTCGAATGATATACAGATACGTGAAAAGTACAATGAAGTTTTTTCACTCTTTCAAAGTGGCCTTTATTCTACACAAGATGAAGAGACACTTCTAAATGTACTTCAAAGATCCGACCTCAAGGAATTTGCACAGTTTGGAGGAATCTTAAGAGACATAAGAGCACTACAGGAATCTATTTATAAATCCATAAATATAAAGAACAAGTCTGTAGTACCAGATTCTTTCTTCAAGTCTAACGGGATGTTAGACTTCAATAAATTAATGAGGCATCTAAATGGGAATCCACAAGTGCCAGGCGGCAGCCCTGTATCTGTCGAGTTTCAAAATCAAGCTATTTTTCAGCTCGCAAACACGATTTATTGGACTTCGGGAAAATATATTCACGCTGATCCAAAAGAGAAGTACCTGATTAGCAATTACACTGTACAGGCATTAAGTTACGCGTTGCTTGAACTATACTTGTGGTCGAAAAAATACCTTTGAAGTATTCATTCTAGTGATTCATTTCAGAAATCATTTTCATGCCTTCATTAATTGAACGTATGGGGCGAAATTTTTTTGATCTTAGAATTCTCTAGGCAATAAAAAAGCCCAACAAACTGTTGGGCTTTTTAATAATCAAACGAAAATCAAACGTCAATATTCCCAGCCCGCAAAGCATTAGACTCAATAAACGCACGACGTGGTTCCACATCGTCACCCATTAAGGTCGTAAAGATCTGATCCGCAGCAATCGCGTCTTCGATTTGTACTTTGAGCAAACGGCGTACTTTTGGGTCCATCGTGGTTTCCCACAATTGGTCTGGGTTCATCTCGCCCAATCCTTTGTAGCGCTGTTTGGAGACGCCGCGTTCGGCTTCTTCGCGTAGCCAGAGCATGGCGTGGTGGAAGTCTTGTACTGCGACTTCTTTCATGCGTTCGCCTTCGCCACGGCGGATGAATGCGCCTTCGCCTAATAAGCCTTTGAAGGTTTGTGCGGCGTTTTCTAATACTTTGTAATCACTGCTTTCGACGAAGTCGGCGTCGATGCTGCTGACTTTGACATTGCCGTGGTACATGCGTTCTATGCGCAGGCTGAGCATGCCTGAGAGTTCGTCACTGCGAACGACGGCTTTGACGGCTGGGTCGTTCATGGTTTTGGTCAACTCTTGTGCGGATAATTCAGCGTTTTCTGGCGTGTCCATTTTCAGTGCGACACCGGTCATGATCGCGGTCAATGCAGCGCGGTCGATGACGCGGGTTAAGCGTGTCATGATGGCGTTGGCCAGGTTGAACTGGCGGACTAATTCGCCCAGTGCTTCACCGACGATAGGCTCTGCGCCTGTGCTTGGTGTGAGCGCTGCGCCGTTCAATGCAACGGTAGTCATGTAGATCGCTTCTTCGGCGTCATCTTTCAAATAACGTTCGTCGCGACCGGCTTTGACTTTGTACAAAGGTGGTTGCGCGATGTAGATGTGACCGCGCTCTACCAATTGTGGCATTTGGCGATAGAACAGGGTCAACAACAGCGTACGAATATGAGCACCGTCGACGTCCGCATCGGTCATGATGATGATGCGGTGGTAGCGCAATTTATCAGCGTTGAATTCGTCAGGGCCTATGCTGGTGCCGAGTGTCGCGATCAAGGTGGTGATCTGCTCGGAAGACAGCATTTTTTCAAAGCGGGCTTTTTCTACGTTCAAAACTTTACCGCGCAGTGGCAAGATCGCTTGGAATTTACGATCACGGCCTTGCTTCGCAGATCCACCCGCAGAATCACCCTCGACGATGTAGAGTTCGCACAGCGCTGGGTCTTTTTCTTGGCAGTCGGCCAGTTTAGAGGACAAGCCCAAACCGTCCATTACGCCTTTACGACGTGTGAGTTCGCGCGCTTTGCGAGCGGCTTCACGGGCGCGTGAGGCTTCGACGATTTTGCCGCAAATGATTTTGGCGTCGTTCGGGCGTTCAGCTAAATAGTCAGTCAAGGTCTTGGTGACGATTTCTTCGACAGGGCCGCGCACTTCGCTGGAGACGAGTTTGTCTTTGGTTTGTGAGCTGAATTTTGGTTCTGGTACTTTGACGGACAACACGCAAGTCAAACCTTCGCGCATATCGTCGCCAGTGACTTCGACTTTGGCCTTCTTGGCGTATTCG
Source organism: Oxalobacteraceae bacterium UBA7693 (assembly GCA_002482715.1). GTDB lineage: Bacteria > Pseudomonadota > Gammaproteobacteria > Burkholderiales > Burkholderiaceae_D > Undibacterium. Next base: position 2,204 of record DLGN01000398.1, on the reverse strand, counting down.
TGTTCGTCGATGTATTTGTTGATGACGCGTGTCATCGCTGCACGCAAACCGGTCAGATGCGTACCACCGTCGCGTTGCGGAATATTATTGGTGAAGCAAAGCACTTGTTCGTTATAGGCGTCGTTCCATTGCATGGAAACGTCAACCGTGATGTTGGTGCCTTGATCTGACATCTTTTCGCCAGTCGCCTGGAAAATCGTTGGATGCAAGACAGATTTGTTTTTGTTGATGTATTCCACGAAACCGCGCGTACCACCTTCAAACGCAAACAATTCTTCTTTGCCTGTGCGGTGATCGTTCAATTTAATGCGTACGCCGTTGTTCAGGAAGGAGAGTTCGCGGATACGTTTCGCTAAAATTTCGTAGTGGAATTCAACGTGCGTAAAGATTTCTTCATCGGCCCAGAAATGCACTTCGGTACCGCGTTTGTCTGTGTCGCCTAAGACTTTGATCGGTGAGCAAACGACGCCATCGATGGTTTCAATTTCACGATTTTGCGGTACGCCACGGACAAATTCCATCGCGTATTTTTTGCCATCGCGACGAATCGTCAGCTTCAATAATTTGGAGAGACCATTCACGCAAGACACACCCACACCGTGCAAACCACCGGACACTTTGTAGGAGTTTTGATCGAACTTACCACCTGCGTGCAATTCGGTCATGACGATCTCAGCCGCGCTACGCTTAGGTTCGTGTTTGTCATCCCACTTAATGCCCGTCGGAATACCGCGACCATTATCGGTAATCGAAATCGAATTATCATTGTGGATGGTGACGTTAATTTCGGTACAGTGGCCAGCCAAGGATTCGTCGATGGAGTTATCCAAAACTTCGAATACCAAATGGTGCAAACCGGTGCCGTCAGAGGTATCACCGATATACATGCCGGGACGCTTACGAACGGCTTCGAGACCTTCAAGAATCTGAATGGACGATGCGCCATACCCAGCGGATGTGGCGGACTCAGTTGCTGGTACGTTTGCTGGCGTTGCTGTGTTGTCTTGGGTATTCTCGGACATGGCTACCTTCTGAAATTAACGAGCAGCTTTTGGCTGCGATTTTTCGTGCTTTGTTTGCTTCTTTTGTAGGGCGGGTGCAACCCGCGCTGCTCAGGTGCCCATTGGGTTGACGGCGCGGGTTGCACCCGCCCTACATTTATTTTTATACTCCCTCTCCCGCAAGCGGGAGAGGGTTGGGGTGAGGGTGGTTAAATCACGAATCAAGCTGAAAATTTAGCAAAGTCAGAGTTTTGACTACGAAGACTTTTATCGTGCGCTGAACGCCCCTCATCCCCGACCCCTTATCTTCAACCCCGCTGCTTGCGGGAGAAGGGAGCAGGACATCAAATCCGCATCGGCATCACAACGTATTTGAAATCACCATTCTCAGGAATCGTGATCAAGGCTGATGAATTGGAATCACCCAACGCAACATTAATCTGATCGACTTTGAGGTTGTTCAATACATCTAACAAATACGTGACGTTGAAACCGATATCGACGCTGTCTCCACCGTAATCGATTTCGATTTCTTCAACCGCTTCTTCTTGATCCGCATTGGTGGACAAGACGCGCATCAAACCTGGTTCGATCACACAACGTACACCTTTGAATTTGTCGGATGTCATAATCGCGACGCGTTGCAAAGAGCGCAGGAGTTTTTCACGGCTTAAGGTGAAATTGTTTTTGTAACCTTTAGGGATCACGCGGTTGAAGTCAGGGAATTTGCCTTCGACTAATTTGGAAATCAATTCGATATCCGCAAACGTCAATTTGACTTGATTGTTAGCGATGTCGATTTGGACTGGTTCGTCTTTGTCTTCCAACAGACGTTGCAATTCCAAAATCGTTTTGCGTGGAATGATGACTTCTTGACGTGCGAATTCTTGTTCGACTTCGACTTGTGCATAGGCCAAACGGTGACCGTCTGTCGCAACCGCAATCACGTTTTTACCATCAACGACTAATAACAAGCCGTTTAAGTAGTAACGAATATCTTGCTGCGCCATGGAGAAATGCACCATGTTGAACAAGTGCTTCAACGCTTTTTGCGGCAGGCTGACGCTGGCATTGAAATGCTCAGCTTGGGCAACTGTTGGGAACTCTTCCGCAGCCAAAGTCTGCAAAGAGAAGCGTGACTTGCCCGACTGCACGGTCATCTTTTTGTTGTCGAGCTTCAGCGTGACGTCGTTGTCATCTGGC
>DLGN01000002.1 GCA_002482715.1 Oxalobacteraceae bacterium UBA7693 | reverse complement strand
ATTCTCGAATTACTGCGTGACAATGTTGAGATCAAAGCATTTGCTGAGCATCAAGTGTTTGAAGAAAAGCTAAAAGCCCATTTATTAATGAAATCGAGCGATTGGCGAAACGAAATTTTACACTTGGAACAACATACAGAGTTGCAAGGCCAAATAGGTTTTGTTTTGAAGTTTGCAGGTGTGGTGGACTATTTCCTTAAATACAATAATGTCGCTTGGGCTACATTAGAAAATTCATTCCTAGATAGATTTAAGTTTTATGCACAATCCGCTGCACAAACTTTTGATGCTTTGGCTAAAGGCTCAAAGTCTATCAACTATGCTTGGGAACGAGCAGTTCTATGTAAAGGAATATATTTCATCCAAAAAGACAACAAATACAACATGCTTCATTCGACTCGTGTCAGTAACGCCCGACGCGATTATTCTTGGTACCGGTTACTTCGTTTATCGCTGATACAAGGTGATGAATGGAATCAAAAGCAAGGTTTTGTCCAGCAGGTTTTTGACGATCCATTGTTTAACCCTACAAATGTAGTGCAGAGCTTAGAAGCTATATGTTCGTCGACGGTTAATGCAAGGGTTTTCGACGAAGATAATTGGCAGCATTTACTTGTTACTACACCTTCTCTATTTGAAATTACTGAACAAGGATTTGTGGCATTAGAGCAAAATACAGTAATCCTTATGCATAAATCGCAACGAAATCACTATCAGAGCGAAATCCGAACTGTTTATCTTCATAAAATACTTCAAGATGAATTGATTGATGTCGCTCCATTTCAAAGGATTGGATATGCGCCGCAGCGAGGAACTGAGGTAGCACCTCATGTAGAACTCATTGCCTATAAGCATTCAGATTGCTTTTATCAAATTAATATCAGCTATTTAGATTCTTCTTTTAGACTGATATTTATGAGGATCCTTAGTCAGGAGTCGGCAATATCATTGAATATTCGGAAAAAGTTGTCTGAAATTGGTTTCTCTGAGGACGAGGTTTTCGGTGACTTGTTAAACCAACTTGAGATGAGGTGTTCAACTTCTTCTGCAGTAAAAGCATTGATCCAGCAAATTTGCCAAACTCTCAAAGGATTGCCGAATGACTGACGTTGGCCAAAAAGAAAAACTCACCCAGCAACGGGTCATCAAGCTTTTTACCCAAGAACTGGGCTACCGCTATTTGGGCGATTGGAAAGACCGTGCCAATAACCGCAATATCGAAGAAAGTACTCTGAGTAAATGGTTGAGCGAGCGTGATGTTTCAGCTGCGCTGATTGCCCGCGCACTGCGTCAACTGGATAAAGCCGCAAGCCTTGGTGAAGGCAAACACCTGTATTATGCCAATAAAGACGTATATCAGTTGCTGCGCTATGGCGTGAAGGATAAAGAAAGTGCTGGTGAGCAAAATCAAACGATTTGGCTAATTGATTGGCAAAACCCGGAAGCGAACGACTTTGCCATTGCCGAAGAAGTAACGGTTAAAGGCGAAAACAAAAAGCGCCCTGATTTGGTGCTCTATGTAAACGGTATTGCGCTTGGTATCATTGAGCTGAAAAGCTCACGGGTGTCGGTGTATGAAGGTATTGCGCAGAACCTTGATAACCAGAAAAAAGACTTTATCCGCAATTTCTTTACCACCATGCAGTTGGTGATGGCAGGCAACGATACCCAAGGCCTGCGTTACGGCACCATTGAAACATCTTCCAAGCACTATCTGGAATGGAAAGAAGACTGCATCAATCCTTATGAATACATTCTGGATTTTCACATCAGTCGCATCTGCCAAAAGAAGCGCTTTTTGGAAATTATTCACGACTTTATGGTGTTTGATGCGGGCCGTAAAAAGACCTGCCGGCATAACCAGTATTTTGGTATCAATGAAGCCAAGAAATTTATTGCACGTCGCGAAGGCGGCATTATTTGGCATACCCAAGGCTCGGGTAAAAGCTTGACCATGGTGTGGCTGGCCAAGTGGGTCCGCGAAAACGTGCGCGATTCGCGCGTGTTGGTGGTGACTGACCGCACCGAACTTGATGAACAAATTGAGAAGGTGTTCTCTGGCGTCGATGAGCAAATTTACCGCAGTAAAAGCGGTGCCGATTTAGTCGATAAGCTGAATAAACCAAACCCTTGGTTAGTCTGCTCGCTGGTGCATAAATTTGGTCGTCATAACGAGGCCGATGACGAATCAACGGTTAATGCCGACGATTTTATTAGTGAGATGAAGAAAAGCCTGCCTACCGATTTCTCGCCCAAAGGTGACTTGTTTGTGTTTGTTGATGAATGTCACCGTACCCAGTCGGGCCTTCTGCATGAAGCCATGAAGAGCATTCTGCCGAATGCGCTATTTATCGGTTTTACCGGCACGCCATTGATGAAGCAGGACAAGAAAAAGTCTGTTGAAGTCTTTGGTACCTACATTCATACCTACAAGTTTGACGAAGCGGTGTCGGATGGAGTGGTGCTCGACTTGCGTTATGAGGCGCGTGATATCGACCAGCGGGTGAAGTCGCAGAAGAAGGTTGATGAATGGTTTGAAGCTAAAACCCATAATCTCTCTCGCTTAGGCAAGCTGCAAATCAAGCAGAAATGGGGCTCGATGCAAAAGCTGCTTTCAAGCCGAGCAAGGCTAGAGCAGATAGTCGGCGATATCTTGATGGACTTTGACACCAAGC
>DLGN01000066.1 GCA_002482715.1 Oxalobacteraceae bacterium UBA7693 | reverse complement strand
TTTGCAGGTTGAGATCGCCAGTCCGGCGCCCAAAGCCTTGCCGGTTCCACCCACACCTGCGGTCACCAAACCAGAACTGTTTAAATTACCTACACCAATTTTGCCCGCGCCGGTCCCTAAGCCTTCTGCACCAATCACTGGAGGCATTCAATTGGTTGCACCATTGGCACAAGCAAAAACGCCAGCGCCAGTTGCTAAGCTGCAGAAAAAAAGTAAGTCCAAACCGACTCCACCAATTCCGTCAAGCGTAAAGCGTGTGCCACCACCAGCACAAGCGCCAACACGTATCATTGCGCAAGATTTGTTGATCAACGATGATTTTGTCGTGCCATTGACCAGCGAGGAAGATTTACTACGTCAGGCGCAAGACAAAAAAGAAGTGAAACAAAAAATGGAGGCGATCCCAGAAGATGCCATCATTGATAAAAATGCTGAAGCAGAATTACTTGCTGAAGAAAAACGGCAAGATGAAATTAAACAGAAGAAATTGCAACAAGAAAAAATAGAACAAGAGAAGTTGCGGGTTGAACAAACGCTGCAAGATGAACTCTTGCAAAAGAAAATGACACAAGCGGCAGAGGAAAAATTAAAAGCCCAAATTGAACAGCAAATGCAGCAACAAGCAGCCGATTTGAAACGACAACAGGCCGAGCAACTTGCACAGCAGCGTTTGCAGGCGCAACAAGAGCAGGCGACAGAAGAAGCGCTACGCGAAGCAAAACGACAAGAATTGCTCACGCAAGAAACGCTGAAACAAGAGGAACAAAGGCGACAAGCCGAACAAAAACGTCTGCGTCAACTCGCCTTAGAGCAAGAACAGCAAAAGCAAGAAGCATTAGCGCAAGCGCAATTGAGACAAAAACAACTAGAAGAGCAAGCCGAGCAGAAGCGCGCTTTGGAAATAGCTGAACGTCAGCGTCAACTAGCTGAAGCGCAACGTATTGAAACGCAACGCTTGGCGCAAATTGCAGAACAAAAGCTCGCAGAGCAAAGGGTGCAGGAACAACGTTTAGCAGAGCAACGTATAGCTGAACAACGTGCCGCGGAACAGAAAGCTTTGGAACAAAAATTAGCGGAACAAAAAATAGCAGAACAACGATTGGCAGAACAACGACTAGCGGAACAACGCGCGGCAGAACAAAAGGCACAAGCAGAAGCGGCTGCTCGAGCAAACGCCGAACGTGAGGCTGCCATCGCTGCACGTCAAAATGCCAGTGGAAGTAATCGAGATCCACTTGGTCAAGGCAGGGGCGGCAATGGAGTTGATACAACCGCAAAGAGTCTAGCCGCAGGTGCAGGGCAGGGTGATCTCGCAAGCCGATTGCGTGAACAGGCTCGCAATACAGACTTATTCAAATCAGCACCATCCAATGGGAAGTTACTCGATGAAAATCGCTCACGTCGTCGTAGCTTTTTGGGCGCCTACGATAAAGAAGTTCCATTGCGGATGTATGTCGATAGCTTGAAACAGAAACTCGAACGCAATGGCAATCTCATCCATGAGCGACGCACGCTCAGTGATGTTGAGCATAATGTCTTGGTAAATATGGTTGTGCGCAGCGATGGCAGCATCGAAGAAGTGGTGATCATGCGCAGCAGCGGCTCACGTGCGATCGATGAGAAAGCCCGCAATATCATTATGACGAATGCGCCATTTTCAGTGTTTCCATCGGGATTGGCGGCAAAATACGATGTCATAGAAATTCAGCGCGTGTGGAGCTTTGGCGATAAGTTACGTATTTTGGAAAATCTTCCATCATCGTTTTGATAACCGAATTGATTTGATCATTCAGTAAAAAAATCATGCATATCTTGATCACAGGTGGTACTGGCTTAATTGGGCGTCGTCTATGCGCGGCTCTCTTAGCGCGTGGCGATCAGATTACTGTCTTAAGTCGCCGTCCCCAGCTAGTTGCGGGTATCTGCGGTGCGACTGCGCAAGCGATCTCCAGCCTTGATGAGTGGACACCTGCAATGCATTTTGACGCTGTCATTAATTTGGCAGGTGAACCGATCATTGATGCACGTTGGACAGAGAAACGACGTCAGGTTTTGCTCGATAGCCGGGTAGGCTTGACCCGTCAGCTGGTCGAAAAAATAAAGCAGGCGAGTCGTAAGCCGCAGGTATTGTTAAGCGGTTCGGCGATAGGTTATTACGGTATAGATGATGCAAAAAGCTTTACCGAAGAAGCGAGCGCTGGAAACGATTTTTCTGCAAGCCTCTGCGCGCAATGGGAATTGGCAGCTGAATCCGCTAAGTCACTAGGGCTTCGAGTGGTGTCATTGCGTACGGGATTGGTACTCGATGAAGATGGCGGTGTATTGAAGAAAATGCGACTGCCATTTCAGTTGGGTTTGGGTAGCCAGTTGGGCAGCGGCCAACAATGGATGAGTTGGATACATCGTCAAGATTATTTACGCGCTTTGCTTTCATTGCTCGACGATACAAGCGCAAACGGCGCATTTAATTTGACCGCACCAATTGCTGTGACTAACGCAGAATTCACCAAAACCTTAGCCAAGACGCTACATCGCTTTGCACTATTTGTTGCACCTGCATTCGTGTTGCGCTTGGCTATGGGAGAACGTTCAGATTTACTATTGGGTGGACAAAAAGTGCTACCACAGCGCTTACTCGATCAGCATTTTCATTTTGAGTTTCCTGACTTGTCTTCTGCGTTGGCAAACTTGCTGAATGCACCAAACGCGAAGAGTTCGTGACTTGGAAATTTCTCATCCTAAGCGCTTGCTTTGCGAAACTTGTTTGCGTCCTGCGCGAGCCTGTATATGTCACTGCGTCGAAGTTTTGGAATGCGCAACCGAGGTGCTGATTTTGCAGCATCCTGCTGAACTTAAACATATCAAAGGAAGTGCTCGTCTTTTACATTTGTGCTTGTCGCACAGTACGATGCTGATTGGAGAACAATTTGAACAGGATGAATTGCAAGCCTTATTGTCGAAAAATAATAAAGCCAATGTGTTGCTCTATCCCGATAGTTCGATCTCAAATAGTGCTACAAATTCAGCGCTAAATTCTGGCCTGAATCTAAGCTCAAATACTTTAACCGTACTCCCTGTCGTTCAGCCAATCCGCTTGATCGTGATTGATGCAAGTTGGCGTCAAAGCCGGCAAATGTTAATGCAAAACCCTGTTCTACAAAGTCTGCCACGCTATGCATTACCTGACGTACCTGCGTCGCGTTACCAGATTCGACGCGCACATGCACCGGACCAACTCTCCACTCTGGAAGCGTGTACTTATGCTTTGATGCAGTTGGAAAGTGCTTCGGTACAGTGTGGGCGACTGCTGGATGCGTTTGATCAATTAAACCAGTTGCAAATGCAGTTTGGTGTGCATAATTTATTGCGCACAAAAAAATAGCACCAAATTCTGACGAAGAATCTGGTGCTAGGGCGTGTCGATATTTGGTCGATTACATCGATACGTTGATTAACGCGTTACCAATGCCGATTAAGGCGGAGCCAGCTAATAAACCAGCGGCTACTGCTTGCATACCATCGACCCAAACTTTATATCCAAGACTTTCTTTGGGGCTGGCTTTGTGTTTTTTATCCATCAGCCAGAATACGAAAGCGCCTATCCACATTGTTAGTACCGCTTCAGGCGGAAGTACGACACCCAAGCCAATCGAGATCGCTGATATCGGAAATTTTCCTTTGCTAATGATGCTTGCGGTTTCGAAAACCACAGCCGCTATCGCTGCCACGATAATCGAGATGATTGCGCTATGCGATAAATTGCTAAAGCCATGTCCAATGAGTTCTGCAACACCTTTCCATTGCATTGCGGCTGGGAAGGCAAATTGATCAGAAACAATCTTCGCCGTATCTCTTACGCCATTGGCGTCAGCGGGTAAAAACAATAAAAAATACACAGGGATACACGCCAAGGTGCCAGAGAAAATGCCGATCACGTGGCCAATAACTTGGTGTCGTGGTTTACCACCAAGCATGTAGCCAGGTTTGATATCGGATAAAAGGCTAGCAGCGCTGGAAGCAACCTCGGCTGACATACCCGCTGGAATTAAGTTGGTGGCGGGATTGCTGCGGTCTAATGCGCCCATCGAAAACTGCGTAATCTTGGATAAACCACTAGTTGGAATCCAAGACGTCAAGGCCATAGAATTAATGCAAATCACGGTCAATAAATACACCAGAGTTAATGAGATAAATGCGAATAGCCAAGGCACGCCAAAGAAACTATGGGTCGCCCAAACGCCTAATAAACTAAAGATAGGTACGCCAACATATGAGATCCACAGTGGTACTTCGATATGCGCCAATACGTCTTGTGCTGGATCGCTCTTCGCCTCTTTTTTGAATATTCGCGATAAGCCTTTAAAAATTTCAGGCTTAGCAAATAGGCTAATTAAGGCGGCGACCACCATGATCACAATGCCCCACCAAAGAGACCATTGATTCACAATTTCTACGCGTGACAGCGGTACCATTTGTCCATCTAAACCGAGGCGTGGCGCAATTTCTCCGCGATTGATCATGATCGGGGCGAGGATTGCAAAGTTAAGGATGGCACCAATCAAGCAACTCGTTGCGACACGAATGCCCATCAAAGCACCCACACCTAACATCGCCGCATCTAACGTGAGACGTAAGCCTAAAGTGCGGAAATCAACGCCTAAAATTTTCGGTATCCATAACTCGTATTTCACTGCCGCTAAATAGTAATAGGTATCTAGGCGCTCTTTTAAATACCATGGCTCCGCCAAACCAGCCCATTGATCCATGCGTAGTAACTTGAATTGAATTAGCTTCATCCAACCGTCGCTCAAGATCACTTGCAAGGCAGCTGTCCACAGCCCCACTTTGGCTAATAACTTTGCCTTAAATAAGCCGCTCGCAGCGTCACCGTTGTACAAGGTATCGAGCACAACACCGCAAGCATTACCTTCAGGGAAGGGGAGTTGATCTTCATTGATAAAGCGGCGCTTGAGCGGAAAGGCAAGTAGTACACCCAAGATCGCAATAATCACCATCCAAATCAGCATTTGCCACCAACTTGGAATGACTTTGGTGATCATCATGTAGGCGGGCAGACACGCGACCAATGGCATCGTCATGTAACCAGCAGAAGTGGCGATGGATTGTGTACAGTTATTTTCAAGGATGGTGAAATTGTTGGCGATGCCAAAATTTTCTAAGGCTTTAAATAGCCCAAAAGCCAAAATGACCGAGATTAGATTGACCCCAATCGAGATCCCAGTCTTAGCCCCGATATACATGGCGGTCGCAGAAAGTATCCCACCTAATAAAAAGCCAGTGAGACCAGAGCGCCAACTCAACTGCGCCATATCTCCACGGTAGACATTACTTAGCCACCACTGATCTTTTTGTTGACGTGACCAGGAGTTAACCTGTTCTTCATTAAGCTGTTGAATTGCCACTTGAATCTCCAGATCTTTATTGTCCGTGAAGTATCTATGGCTGTTGTAGTGTTGTCAAGACGAGTGATGTATGATG
>DLGN01000289.1 GCA_002482715.1 Oxalobacteraceae bacterium UBA7693 | reverse complement strand
CGAAGGCCGGGCTTTCAGCAACACCTAAACTGGATCAGAGCGGCGAGCGACTCTTGCCAGCGGCAATGCGCATGCGCAAGGCATTGAGCTTGATGAAGCCACCAGCATCGGCTTGATTGTAAGCGCCGCCATCTTCATCGAAGGTCGCAATATTCATGTCGAATAAAGAGTCGGTTTTTGAATCGCGAGATACCGTGATCACATTGCCTTTATACAGTTTGACGCGTACCCAGCCATTCACATTTTGTTGTGTGTGATCGATCAAAGTTTGCAATGCTAAGCGCTCTGGCGACCACCAGTAGCCGTTATAAATCAAGCTGGCATAACGTGGCATCAAATCATCTTTCAAATGAGCGACTTCGCGATCTAAAGTGATGGATTCGATTGCACGATGCGCGCGCAACATGATGGTGCCGCCAGGTGTTTCGTAGCAGCCACGTGACTTCATACCGACGAAACGATTTTCAACCAGATCCAAACGGCCGATGCCGTGCTTGCCGCCGAGACGGTTTAATTCTGTCAGCACGGTTGCTGGCGACATACGGACGCCGTTCAATGCCACGATATCGCCTTTTTCGTATTCAATGTCGAGATACTCAGCTTGGTCTGGTGCCGCTTCTGGGCTGACGGTCCAACGCCACATAGATTCTTCTGCCTCGGCACTTGGGTTTTCCAAATGACGGCCTTCAAAACTAATGTGCAAAAGATTGGCATCCATAGAGTAGGGCGCGCCACCATTTTTGTGTTTTTGATCGATTTCGATGCCAGCATCTTCGGCATATTTCATCAGTTTTTCACGGGACAATAAATCCCATTCGCGCCATGGTGCGATCACTTTGACATTCGGCATCAATGCGTAGGCACCAAGTTCGAACCGAACCTGATCATTGCCTTTGCCGGTTGCGCCGTGCGAGATAGTGTCTGCGCCAGTTTGTTTGGCGATTTCGATCAAACGTTTGGCGATCAATGGACGCGCAATTGAAGTGCCCAATAAGTATTCACCTTCATACACTGTGTTTGCACGGAACATAGGGAAAACGAAATCACGTACGAATTCTTCACGCACGTCATCAATGAAAATGTTTTCTGGTTTGATGCCAAATTTTAAAGCCTTGGCACGCGCTGGTTCTAGTTCCTCACCTTGACCTAAGTCGGCCGTGAACGTGACGATCTCGCACTGGTAGTTGTCTTGCAACCACTTCAAAATCACGGAAGTATCCAGACCGCCGGAGTAGGCTAAAACTACTTTTCTAACGTCGCTCATAATGTGCTTTCTATTTGCTAAAAGTATGTAAACAAAAATTTCAAATCTTTATATTCAGGACGAATAATTAGTTGGCGACTTTGCCGATGACTAAGTATTCAAGTAGAGCTTTTTGTACGTGCAAGCGGTTTTCTGCTTCATCCCAGACGACCGATTGCGGTCCATCGATGACGCCAGCGGACACTTCTTCACCACGATGAGCAGGCAAACAGTGCATAAAAATCGCCTCAGGATTAGCGCGTGCCATCTTCGCTTCGTCTACTATCCAGCCATCAAAAGCTTTTAAGCGAGCTTGATTTTCGGCTTCGTAACCCATGCTAGTCCAGACATCAGTATTCACGGCATCCACGCCAACGCAGGCATCGGATGGATTATCGAACACCGTGTAGTGTTCAGCTTCCACCGTCACACAAGCAGGATCAATGTCGTAGCCTTTAGGTGTGGAAATATGCAAATGAAAACCAAAAACTTTCGCCGCTTGCATCCATGAATACAGCATATTGTTGGCGTCACCTATCCACGCCACTTTTTTGCCCGCGATAGAGCCGCGATGTTCAATGAAAGTGAACACATCGGCAAATACTTGGCATGGATGATGTTGATTGGTTAATCCATTAATGACAGGCACGCGGGAATTCGCGGCAAATTTTTCTATCATCTCTTGTTCAAAAGTGCGGATCATAATGATGTCACACATGCGTGACATGACTTGACCCGCGTCTTCAACTGGCTCGCCACGACCGAGTTGGCTGTCGCGCGTATTCAAATAGATCGCCGCGCCACCGAGTTGGTGCATGCCCGCTTCAAAACTCAAACGCGTACGTGTTGAATTTTTTTCAAATACCATGACCAGCGTTCTGTCTAAGAGCGGATGATAAGGTTCGTATTTCTTAAATCGATCTTTAATGATACGAGCTCTCTGCATCAGATAATCGTATTCATCGAGGGTCAGGTCAGAGACCTGTAAATAATGTTTGATAGCCATTTTGAATTTTTACTGAGATTGTCGTTTTATGATGCCGTCGATGCTGCTGCTTTTTCGTCTATCACCTGTTGGATGACTTTGCTCAACATAGAAATCATGATGTCGATTTCTTCGTAGCTGACGTTCAGTGCCGGCATAAAACGGAGTAAGTTCGGGCGTGGAGAATTAATTAGTAAACCAATCGGTTCCATATCGCGCGCAACTTCGACCAAGCGTGGGCCAATATCGCTACCTAATTTCAGTGCGCGTAACAAGCCCTCACCGCGTTCACCTTCCATTCCAAATTCTGCTGAGAGGGTGTTGAGTGCTTTACTTAGATACGCCGATTTTGCTTTCACTTCGTCCAAAAATCCTGGAGCGGTTAATGCATTAATAACGGCTAAGCCAGCAGCTGTCATTAATGGAGCACCGTTGTATGTGCCACCTTGATCGCCTGGAACAAAGCAAGAAACTTCTTCTTTCGCTAGCAAAGCAGCGAGTGGAACACCACCGCCTATACCTTTGCCCAAAGTCATGATGTCTGGTTCGATACCAGAAAACTGATAGCCGAACAATTCGCCAGTCCGTCCCATCCCAGTTTGCACTTCATCGACGATTAATAAAATGTGGTGTTGCTTAGTGAGCGCACGCAAAGCTTGCATGAATTCGGGACTTGCAGGAATCACGCCGCCTTCACCTTGTACAGGTTCCAGCATGACCGCGACTGTTTTATCGCTGATGAGTTTTTCAACGGAGGCGATGTCATTTAAATCGGCTTTTGGAAAACCTGTTACCTGAGGTGCGAAAATGGTATCCCAGCCCGGCTTACCAGATGCTGACATCGTCGCTAAAGTGCGACCATGAAATCCGTGATCGAAAGTAATGATTTCAAACGCGCCATTTTTATTTTTTTGCCCCCATTTGCGTGCTAATTTAATTGCACCTTCATTTGCTTCGGCACCGCTGTTGGCAAAAAATACGCGGTCAAAGCAGGAATGTTGCGTGAGTTGATCTGCCAACTTGATCATGTTTTCATTGTAGAACGCAGGAGAAGGATTTAGCAATTTGCCTGCTTGCGCGACGATCGCGTCTTCTATGCATTTTGGCGAATGACCAAGGCAATTGACTGCCCAGCCCTGTAAATAATCGAGGTAGCGTTCGCCATTATGGTCAGTCATCCACAT
>DLGN01000370.1 GCA_002482715.1 Oxalobacteraceae bacterium UBA7693 | reverse complement strand
CTGGCAAGCCGCTTCTCGCGTGCCGCTCAAGCAATTCTTCAGATTAGATGCTTATAAAGTATTTTCGCCAGCACATTTTGTGTCTTTATCCCCGTGTTTTTGCATTTCGTCGCAAGTCGATGGTAAGTAAAAAGTGCTATCGCTATAGTTCAACCATCGACACAGGTCGAGACGAGTTAAAACCCAAATCCATTACCTTGAAGGAGAAATAAAATGAAATCGACATTCACCCATAAAGCGATCGTAGCGGCTGTTTCTGCAGTTGTCGTGATTAGCGCAGCAAATGCATTTCAAACAAATCAAACTAAGCAAGTCGTCGCAGGTAAACAAACAATGCAACAAGTAACCGTGGCGGCAAAGCGTATGAGCCCAGAAGAAAAGTTAGCATTTGATTTGCAATCAACTGGCATGCAAACCGTGATTATCAGCGCTAAGCGTTTAACGCCTGAACAAAAACTGGCAATGGATGCACAAGATCGTGCGTGGCAATCAGCTGCAAAAAACAAAGCAATCACGAAGGGCTAATCTATGAAACGTGATGCTCACTTAAGAGTGTGTCTTGCTTACATCGACTTGGTAAATGATTAGAAATTTGCAGACCATCGCAGACTTAAATTGTTCTAAGTGTTTTCGGTGTACTGGCCCAACAATGTAGAAGCGAATCTCACACTCTTCATTTTGCGTGTACAAATCAAAGTCTTTTTTCAGTGTGTTGTGTAACACATTGACCATTCCAGAGAAGCCTTTGATTTATACCTGCAGGAAAAATCAGCAAGCTAAAACAGCTTTAGCGTTATCTGTATTTGCCTTAGGCTTGATGACTACTTAGCCGAGCTAGCATTTCTCCAAATTCAGCTAAACATCAGCTAAGCGTAAATTCAGTATTAACTCAGTATCAACTTAGTTTCAACTAAGTATCAACCAATAATTCAGCGCCAAATATCCGGTGACGGCCATGTTCTTTGGCTTTGTACAATTGCGTATCGGCTAGATTGATTAAGCTATTAGCGCTGCCGTGGGCTTTTTCTGGTTTGCAGCCCACACCCAAACTTACCGTAACAAATGGCGCGACCGAAGATGCAGCGTGTTCTATTTGTAAATTCGCCACATCTTTGCGTATGGTTTCCGCCAATTGCATGGCACCTGCAAATCCCGTATCTGGCAACAGGCAAACAAATTCTTCTCCGCCATAGCGTGCGATGTTATCGCCTGAACGCATCAGACTGGTTTTCAAGGTTTTTGCGACGCGTCGTAAGCAATCATCGCCTGCCTGATGTCCATAATGATCATTGAAGCGTTTGAAGAAGTCCACGTCCAACATCACTAAACTTAATGCTGTTTGATTACGAATAGCGCGCCCCATTTCGGCATTCACACGTTCGTCAAAAAAACGTCGGTTGTGTACGCCAGTTAAACCATCTAAATACGCCCAGCTCCGCAATAAATCTGACTGCGCTTTTAACATCAAGTGGGTTTTAATTCTGGCACGCACGATGCGCGGATTGATCGGTTTAGAGATAAAGTCAACCGCGCCCAAATCCAGGCCTTTTTCCTCTGCCGATTCATCAGTTTGCGCGGTGATAAAAATCACGGGAATATCGCGCATGATGGAATCTGCTTTTAAGCGTTGGCACACCTGATAGCCGTCCATTTCTGGCATCACTAAGTCGAGCAAGACCAGATCAGGTTGCTTAGATGCGCACAAAGCCAGTGCCTGTGCACCGCTGGTAGCCATCAAGACTTGGTAGTCGTTAGATAAAATCTGATACAAGACTTGAATATTGGCAGCCTGATCATCGACCACCAACAGTCGTGGCTTGCTTGGCAGAGGAAGCAAGTCTTCGTTAGGATTCATTGGGTTATAGGAGTTTGCTGTCACTTGGATAATCCTTCTAGCAAATCGGTACAGAGCGATTGTGCCAGTTTAAAATCTAAGGTGGAAATGGCGATTTCTATCGGTCTTAGTTGTTCATTAAAGCCAGAGCCGAACTGCCGTTGTAATTCAAGAATGGTTTCAGTTGCCGCCATATCTGCATTATCGAGTTGATCGGCTAATTCTGATAAATCACGTCGAAATTGCGTCGTATTGAGATTGACCGAGAATTCATTATCCGCAGGTACCGGCGTATGAGTTTGGCTGCGACTGTATAAATACTTGGCAAGTTCCGCTAATTGCAGATCTAAATCGGTGATGAGTTCACAGGTTTTTTGGATCAGCTGACGGCACGCCTGAATGTCATTGTCTGCACTGGCTTGGGCTAAGTTTTTTTCAATCTGAGCTAGTACTTTGGCATGTTCATTCGCACCCAAGGTGCCTGATAAACCCTTCACGGTGTGTAAATGGCGTAATGCCGTACTCAAGTGATCTGGGACACAGCTGTGTAGTTGCGCTGGCAGTGCTTGTAAATCTTTACGGAACATGTCGAGCATGCGTAAATACACATCGACCCTGCCACCAATCCGGTTTAGCGCAGGGTAAATATCGAAACCCAATTGCTTTGCTGTCGTCGTTAACTCAACATCTTCAGGGATCGTCAAATTGCTATGATCACGATTGACTTGATCATCTTTGAAGGTGTGCCGTAAGATCACCTGCACCAGATTTTGCAAATCGAAGGGTTTGCCAACGTGATCATTTAAACCTGCCTCTAGGCAAGCGATCTTATCTGATTCCATCACATTCGCTGACATTGCAACAATCGGAAGATTGGTGCGTCGCAACTCTCCACGGATTTTTTTTGTGGCGGTGAAACCATCCATAATTGGCATCTGCAAATCCATCAAGACCAAATCAAATGGCAGGCGTTCGCTGGTGATCAATTCGATCGCTTCGAGTCCATGATTGGCCAGTACGACTCTGGCACCTTCTGCTTCCAGTAGTTCACGAGCCACCTGTTGATTGTTGAGATTGTCTTCCACCAATAAGATGCGCAAATTTTGTAGGGGCTGGGTCGCACTGCTTGTCACAGTGTTGTTCGCAATAATATGTTTTTGCGTACGCATTTTTAATAAGCTGTCGGCTAACTTTTGCGTATTCACCGGTTTAAATAAGACTTGATCGAATAACAGTTGATCTTTAGGCGAAGCGCGTTGAAATAAGGTACGTTCGGTTTCACGCATTATCAATAGCATCGTTTGTGAGCGCGCTGATGCGATATCACGGATTTCCCGGATCACACTCCAACCATCTGCTTCGATGCTATCCCAGTCAATTAAGATCGCTTGATAGTGTGTTTGCTCCCTTTGTAAGGCTTCTAATGCGGATTGACTGCTATCGATAAAGTCTGCCGTGAAACGCAATTCTGTACAGGCTGTTTTGATGTGTTCGCGAACAAATAAATTGGCTTCATCCACTAGCAAATGCATGGGGTGATCTGTGACTTGATGGGAAGGGTACTCTTCCAATGGCATTTGCTGATCTTGTGCGATTGGTAGCGCAATCGTAAAGTGGAAGCACGCACCTTCCCCCAGTGTACTTTCTAATTGCAGTTTGCCACCCATCATGTCAACCAAGCCCTGGCTAATCGCAATTCCTAAACCTGAACCACCAAAACGACGTGTGGTCGAGGCTTCCGCTTGGGTAAATCCGCTAAAAATTTTCTCGTGATTTTCTGGCGCTATGCCTATCCCCGTATCTCTGACCAAAAACTGCAAATGTACGGTATCGGTGTTTCGTTCTACCACGCGGATCGCAATGACGACTTCACCTTGCCCGGTGAATTTAATCGCATTACTTCCCAGATTGGTCAGTACTTGCCGCAAGCGCATCGCATCACCGATTAAGCGTGCCGGGATTTGTGGGTCAATATCGAACAAAATATCAACCGGTTTGTCGGTCAGATTCATTAGCAGCAAGTCTGACAGTTCAACTAGTAATTGTTCGAGTTTAAATGGATGCGGATCGAGCGTCATTTTGCCCGCCTCGACCTTAGAAATATCCAGAATGTCGTTGAGTAAATTGAGCAGCGAACGGGCCGCGCCTTCGGTTTTGCTCGCATAGTCATTTTGTTGTGGTGACAACGGGGTTTTGCGCAGCAGGCTTAACATGCCCAAGATCGCGTTCATCGGTGTGCGGATTTCATGACTCATGTTGGCCAGAAATGCAGATTTCGCCTGACTTGCATCATCGGCCGCCTGTTTGGCGTGACGCAAAGCTTCTTCCGCTTGATATTGCAAAGTGATGTCACGATTAATCCCCGTGACCAGCATAGGATTGCCGAATTCATCGCGTTCTATCCCGCCTGCTGCCTGAATATAACGTATGCCTTTGCTTGGACTGATGATACGGAAAATCGGACTATAACTATGGGTTCCGGCAATCGCGCTTTGCAGACGTTCTTCGGTTTCTGCTAAATCATCAGGATGAATTTTGGCGCGCCAAAAATCATAGAATAATTTATTGTTTCTTAAATTCTGCGGGACTTCATAGATATCGAACATGCGTTCGTTAAAGACCAGTTCGTTGGTGTGCAAATCCCAACTCCAGATACCAAGTTCGGCAATCTCTGCCGCCTTGGTTAATTGATCGCGCACGGTGAGCAAAAGTTGTGTGCTTTTTTGTAATTCAGCCTCTGCTTTCTTGCGCTCTGTAATATCCATCTGGGTACCAGAAACCCATTCAGGTTTGCCGACTGCGGTGTACGAAGAAATCCTGCCACGGGTTAGCACCCAAATCCATGAACCATTTTTATGTTTCAGACGATTTTCGCATTCGTAATAAGATAATTCATGCGCAAAATGCTTAGACATTAAGGCTTTTGCTTTCTTCAAATCGTCGGGATGGGTCAAATTGTCCCAAATCTGAATACTGGGTGTGCCCAACTCATTGAGTTCATAGCCAACCTGATCGGCCCACCGTTCATTTAAGCGCATCTCTCCGGTAACGACATTCCATTCCCAAGTGCCGACATTGGTTCCTTCGATGATGTGAGCCAGTGCCGAGCGTTGGTTGGCAAGGCGGCTGGCGGCCTTTTTACTGGCGGTAATGTCGGTGCGGATGGAGATGAATTTTTCTATTTTTCCATCGGCGTTTTTGAATGGTGCGATGAAGGTATCGACCCAATATAAGTTACCTGCTTTGGTACGGTTACAAACCTCGCCACGCCAAGGCGTTCCTGACGAAATTGTGCGCCACATATTCGATAAGAAATCGGGGGATTGCACACCCGTGGCAACGATTTTGTGATTGCCCTCTAATATCTCTTCCCGTGTGTAACCACTGATACGACAATACGCTTGATTCACATCGACAATTTTTCCTTCGTCATTGGCGATTGAAACAATCGCATGCATGTTCAAGGTACTTAACAGCGCATCGCTATCACGTAAGGCTGCCTGCAAGTGTTGCTCTGCCAATTTATTATTCGTCACATCAGTACAGATTGCGATATATTTTTCGATCACGCCATCGGTATTGGTGAATGGTGCTATAAAGGTATCGACCCAATAAAGTTGTCCATCACGGGCGCGGTTACAGACTTCCCCGCGCCATGGTGTGCCGTTTGAAATCTTGCGCCAGATGTCTGACCAAAATTCACTTGGATGTTCTTGCGAGCTGATAATCCGGTGGTTTTGGCCGACCAAGGATTCTCGTGGATAGCCGCTGATCCGGCAAAACGCTTCATTGACATCGATAATCTCGCCACTCGCATCGGTAACTGACACAATCGCATGCATATTCAGCGTGCTGAGCAAGGCGTCGTTGTCACGTTCCGCGGCATTTAATTTTTTCTGAATTTGCTCATTAAAACTTAGTTGTATTTTCAGTAGAGAAGCCAGAAGAGCGCTGATCAAACTCATCGCAATGAAAAATGCAATCGGAATCGTGCGGTGAAGATTCGATTCAAATTTTTCGGTGCTGGCGATGGTTAATTTGAAATCACGTTTGTGGAAGGTGATTAATTTGCTGTTGGAAAACATCGCATATTGCATTTGCGGGATGTTCGTGTTTTCGTTGACTTTGGCATTCTTACTGAGAAATCGAGTGATCTCTGCTTGGTTGAATGATTCGGTGTTTTCCAATCGGAATTGCACAATATCTTTGTCGACATCTGGAATGGCAGACATCAGTTCGGCAAGAAAAATCGGCGCGTAAACTGCCCCAAGTACGGTTGCATGGCGTTCAGCCGTGGTGTTATGCGTCGAGGCATTTTGATATACCGGAACAAATAATAAAACACTGGCTTTTTTCTCTGCTTTGGGCGGCGCATAAATCAGCGAACTGATGCTTGGCAAGCCTGAACCAATTGCCGATTCTATTGCGGCACGACGCCGACGATCCGATCCAAAATCGGTACCCGGAACAAAATGATTGTTGTAGGGAGTTTCAAAGAATTTGGCGAGATAACGTGTATCGGTTTCATTCTCATCAAATTCTTGCAAACTGAATTTGCTTCCACTGTCTTTTTCTTGCTGTTGAAAGTAGCGGGGAACCTCTGCCTTGGCGACTTTCTCAATAAATCCAAAACCACGAACACCAGGGTATTCAGTGCCGAGATCATGTGTTTTAATAGCGGCCCTAAACTCCGCAGAGCTCAGTTGCTGGTTAACGCCGAACAAACTTTTTATGCCATTCAAACCGTAAATTGGCGTCGAGAAGCGTTGCTCGATTTCATTGGTCAGCCGTTCGGCCTTATTTTGAAAATCATTTTCGAGCTTATTTTTTTCGTTATGATTCAGCCACCAAGTGCCCGCGGTAGCGAAGCACATGCCGAGAATGAAGATGGCAGTGGGGAGATATTGCGGAAGCAGCCACTGCTTTTTGAGCCAGAATTTCTTCACGAAAAACAGTCCATGCAAGTCTTAGCGATTGACAGTTTTCAAGTATTGCGGGGTTTTGATATTGCCGTCAATCAAATATTTCTTTGGGGAAGTGTTAATTTGCGCGAAAATGCAACATTTTGAGCGCAAAATACTCAAACTCGAATGAATCGATGAGATTGATTTGGTAATTTGATCAGGTCAATCGCATCCGCATGCAGTGAATTTGTCTTGTATAGATAAATTTAAACGAAATTAATTGATATTGATGTATTTTAGTGAATTTTTTTTGCCTGTTCTTTGTTTGGTCTGCGCTTGATCTTCATTTGATTTTTAGGCGCATCCACAAGGCAGACTGACAAGATTTTAAAAGAATTTATTCAACGTAATAGTTTTACCTCTTTTGACAACACCACCTATGAAAAAAAATTATGCCATTTATGGACTAGGCGCCGCCTTAGTTGATACCGAAATTACTTTGAGCGATGCGGATTTGATCGCGATGAAAGTCGATAAAGGTGTCATGACCCTGGTCGATGAAGCCCGTCAAGCAGAGTTGATTGCGGCGTTGGAACACCATCTGGTGGCATCAAAACGTGCCAGT
>DLGN01000416.1 GCA_002482715.1 Oxalobacteraceae bacterium UBA7693 | reverse complement strand
CCGCTGCTCTACCAGCTGAGCTAACGACCCGAAAGAACGAGATTATAGGGTGATTCCGTCATCCTGTCAATTGCAGCACGGGATTATTTTGTGGAAGCCAAACGGCTCTTCGCGGCTTGCGCGGCTTCAGTCCCAGGGAACTTAGCAATCACTGCCTGTAAAGTTTTACGACTTTCTTTCTTGTCTTTTAACTCTAACTGACAAGCTGCAATATTCAACATCGCGTCTGGTGCTTTGGCATTATCTGGATAGGTTTTTAATAGCTTATCCAACGCTACGATCGTATTCTTGCAATCTCTTTGCGCATAATGCGAATTTCCTAACCAATATTGCGCCTGACTTGCAAATACAGAATCGGCATAATTTAAAGTAAAAGCAGTAAATGCAGAAGCAGCGTTTGCGTATTGACCGGCTTTATACAAGCTCATCGCCGCATCAAAACTACGCTGCTCGCTCTGCTCGATGGTAACTTGACGCCCATCCACCGTTAAAGTTTTCGGTTCTAATGCACGCAAACGCTTATCAAGATCAACATAAAAATCTTGCTGACGCTTTTGCAGATTAGCCAGATCATTGAGCAAGACCTCAATTTGTCCGCGCAAGGTCGATATCTCTGCTTTGAGTTGTTCATTTTGATTGTTCAACTCCAGCACACTGGTCTTATCCGCCTTATCATCCAAGCGCGCTTCCATTTTCGCGGTGAGGGCAGTAATTTTTGCACGCAGGTCAAGGATCGCTTTACGCGCCTCTTCATCGTCAAACAATCCAGCAGAGGCAACTGCAGGCATTAACAAGCAGGCAAACACCAACGCCTGCATTTTTTTACTCAAAACAGATACATTCATTTTGCTACCTCAATCAAAATACAGTAGAAATATAACCAAGCACCATCAAATATTTATCAATACGATAGAACCATAAAAAACGGACTTTGCAGTATGACACTGCAAAGTCCGTTTTTACTTACCGCGATAAAAAATAATTTTTAAAATTATTCTTTATGAATTATTGGTAAACGATGTCAGAACGACGATTTTCTGCCCATGACGCTTCATCGCTACCAGTTGCTTTTGGCTTCTCTTCGCCCAAAGAAACTGCTTCAACTTGCGCTTCAGAAACGCCTAACAATGCCAATGCTTTACGCACTGCTTCTGCACGTTTTTGACCCAAAGCGATATTGTATTCACGACCACCGCGTTCATCTGTATTACCTTGAACCAAGATCTTACGGTTTTTATTCAAAACCAAATATTTCGCGTGCGCTTCAACTGTTGCTTTGAACTCTTCTTTTACGACATAGCTGTCATAGTCGAAATAGATGCTACGTTTAGCCAATGCGCCTTGTGTCAATGGATCAACTTCAGCAGCAACGACAGGCTTAACTTCACGTGTATCAGCTGGCTTTACTGGCTCTGGTTTCGCTTCAACGATTTTCGCTGGCTCTTCCAATTTTACTGGTGTGCTGCAAGCACTGATTAAGGCGATACTCGCCAACAAAACCGCAACGGTTTTAGATGCTGATGTAAAACGCATGAAACTCTCCTGTTAGAAATTTAAAAGCTAAAACAATACAAAACGCGAAATTGTACCCTAAAAACGGCAAAATTCCACTATTTCATAAATGGACCCCAAGTTGGCTCACGTATTTCACCTGCTTGAATCGTCAGTTTTTGCTTCACTTTTGCATCTGTTGAAACAATACCAAGTGTACCGCGACGTCCTGCTTGCGTTGCATATAAAACATAACGTCCATTTGGTGCAAAACTTGGTGATTCGTCACGATTGGTGTCGGATATCTTTAATTCTTGTCCATTATTCATCAAATCCATCGCAAATACCTGATCACCACCCTCACGCCGAGAAATGTAAACCATGGTGTTGCCATCGGGTGAAATGCGCGGAGAAATGTTGTAAGTCCCTTTGAAAGTAATCCTTTTCACATCACTGCCATCCGCGTTCATGCGATAAATCTGCGCACCACCACTGCGATCACTAACGAAATAAATGAAACGACCATCTGGTGAATAGCGCCCTTCGGTATCGATTCCATTTGAGTTGCTCAAACGCTGCACGTCGGAACCATCAGCATTAATAGAATAAATTTGTGCAATCGCGCCTTTGGACAAAGTGACCAACAATTTACTGCCATCTGGTGACCATGAAGGTGAAGAATTATTACCCTTAAAATTGGCAACGGTACTACGCTGACCTGTCATTAAATTCTGAATATAGACGATAGGCTTCTTTAACTCCATAGAAACGTAGGCAACCTTCATTCCGTCTGGTGACCAAATCGGCGAAATAATCGGCTCTTTCGAGGTCAAAGCAACTTGTACGCCCTCACCATCTGCGTCGGAAATTTCTAAACGATATTGATTGCCTGCCTTCGTAACATAGGCGATACGGGTCGAGAATACACCAGGAATTCCTGTCAACTTTTCATAAATATCGTCGGCAATTTTATGCGCCGTTAAACGAATCTTAGGATTTGGCGTATCCATAGAAAAGCCTGACAACATTTCATTTTTGAGCACATCGAATAACTTGTAACGTACATCGAAACGTCCTTCGCCTTTTTTCTGTACGCTCCCAACTACCAAGGCAGTGGCACCGCGTGCTTTCCAGCTTTCAAAATCGATCGTTGCAGTCTCAGAAATCGCCGCGCCAACGTCGATTAGTCGGAAATAACCACTACGATTCAAATCATCTCGAATGATGGTCGAAACCAGTTGTGGAGACAGTTCTTC
>DLGN01000164.1:5402-6737 GCA_002482715.1 Oxalobacteraceae bacterium UBA7693 | reverse complement strand
ACCCCTGTCATTATTTGCTCAACCCTCACCGAGAAAGGCGCCGCAACATCAATGCAAGCTTTGGCAGCCGGAGCGGTCGCGATCGTTACGAAACCCAAAGCGGGGCTGAAAAATTTTCTTGAAATTGACGCTGGCGATATTGTTCAAGCTGTCAAGGCTGCGGCTGGCGCCAACCTGCGGCCTTTCCGTAACCTCAGTGCGATAAACGCGGCAGCAACACCACCTAACAAAATAAAAATTGATGAAGTCATGCCTGCGCTGAACGCGAGCTTAACCAGTGCAATGGCGGTGACCACAGACAAACTAGTCGCCATCGGCACTTCAACGGGTGGCACACAAGCACTTGAAGTGGTGCTAAAAAAACTTTCAAGAACCGCTCCTGGCATCGTTATCGTCCAACACATGCCGGAAAAATTTACCGAAGCATTTGCCGATCGCCTAAATAAAATCTGTGAAATGGAAGTGTTGGAAGCAAAAAATGGTGATCGGGTTATTCCAGGCCGCGCGCTAGTCGCACCTGGTGGCCGACACATGCAAGTGAAACGCAGCGGCGCGCAATATCATGTGGAAATTATCGATGCCCCGCCAGTGAATCGCCATCGCCCTTCGGTTGATGTTCTATTTCGTTCAGTTGCAAAATGTGCAGGCCGGAACGCACTTGGGATCATCATGACCGGGATGGGCGATGATGGCGCTCTCGGCATGCGTGATATGCATGAAGCCGGCGCAGAAACCATCGCACAAGATGAAAAAACCTGTGTAGTTTATGGCATGCCAAAAGAAGCTGTGAAATTGGGTGCGGTTGATAAAATCGTCCCGCTTGAAACGATCGCTGGTTTGATTGAGACTTACGGAAAAAAATGAACCTCCGCTTTCAGCTCATTTTTTGAATCATTTTTTTCATTCGGCCGCGCCACGTAACTTCTGTAAAGTTTTTGTCGTGGATCGATCATGTTCAAAATTGATCGCTACCACTTCACCACCGTATGCGAACACCGCCTGTCCTTCGGGTATGCGGTGCATATCGTAATCACCACCCTTGACATAAATATCGGGACGCGCCAGTTGAACCGTTTCCAACGCCGTATCGTTTTCAAACGCAACGACCAGATCCACCGCTTCTAATGCCGCCAAAACAGCCATTCTATCGGCGCATGTATTGATAGGCCTATCTTCACCCTTGCCCAAACGTCGGACTGAGGCATCAGTATTTACAGCAACAATTAAAGATGCGCCCAAGGATTTCGCTTGCGCCAGGTAAGTCACATGACCGCGATGCAATAAATCAAACACCCCATTTGTCATCACAACCGGATGCGGTAATTGCTGCACTCT
>DLGN01000164.1:0-5364 GCA_002482715.1 Oxalobacteraceae bacterium UBA7693 | reverse complement strand
CTGCTGCACTCTATGTGCTAATTCTGTCGCTTCACATAGCTTTTTCTCAAATTTTGGCATATCGTTTTGAATCACTTTCAAGTCGTTATAGTTTGGATTAGCCAACTGCTAGCCGCTCAATAAGCGTTACTTTAACGCGCGAACACCTAATCCGCAAATCAGCAAACTAGTGTCGCAGTACAAGCGCGGTAAATTTACGTTAAGATAGTCTCAATGTATGCAATGACTCTCACATGTAAATTTGCGTACCAATAAAAATTCTCAATGATTATCATCAGGAGGCAATATGTCTTTTCCATCAAAATTACTTCTCGTCGCGGCTTTATTTTTATCCGCTCCCTATGCGGCTCAGGCGCAAACTGAAAGCTGCCCAGAAGTTTTACAGCATAGCTTTAATCGATTGCAAGACGATGCCCCCCAAAATTTGTGCCAATACAAAGGCAAAGTCGCCTTGGTTGTCAATACTGCGAGTTACTGTGGCTTCACCAAGCAATACGAGGGTTTAGAGGCTTTGTATGCGAAGTATCAATCGCGAGGCTTGGTTGTACTTGGCTTTCCTTCAAACGATTTCGGCAAGCAAGAGCCTGGCAGCAGCAAAGAAATTGCAGACTTTTGCTTCAATACTTACGGCGTGAAGTTTCCTATGTTCGCTAAGTCCTCAGTGCGTGGCGATGAAGTCAATCCATTTTATGCGCAGTTAATCAAAGCCACCAACACCACGCCAAAATGGAATTTTTACAAATACCTGATTGACCGTAACGGCAAAGTGTTAGCTGCCTATGCGAGCACGACCACGCCAGAAAACAAAGGATTGGTTGCCGCCATTGAAAAAGCGCTAGGCAATGGACAATAATCTGTTTTTTGAATCAGCAGATCTGCTCAATTTATTGCATGAATAAATCAATCAAATAATTTCATAAAATAATTCAGCAGCGTTATTTGAACAATGCTGAATTATTTGCGAGCAGATGTTTTTCCTGTCGCTTTTCCAGTCATTTTTGCGCCAGTTTTAGTCGCCACTTTTGCGGCAGCCTGGGAAGGCGTCTTCGCTAAAGGCCGGGCGGCGGTTTTGGCGACAGTCTTAGGTGCAGTGGCTTTCTTTACACCAGACTTGACTCCTGCTTTCTTCGCGGCGGCAGCTGACGATGTGCTAGGTTTTGTTGCGCTAGCTTTTGTACGTGGCTTGGCTGCTGCACGCTTAGGTACAGAACCACCGTTCGCTTCTGGTTGAAGATCAGCTGGTTTTTCTTCATCTTTCATCGCATGACTCAGCGCCTGCTTAAATTGATCTTGCAATACCGTCCACCATGCTGCTGGGTTATGAAATGCAGGACTGTCTGAACGACTAGCCTCTATCGGGGCATCCTCAGGAACAGGCTTTTCCTCTTCTTTCGGCGTCACTTCCACAGGGTCGTCAAATTCCTCATCCTCGTCGCTTTCCTCGTTCTCTTCGACCGTCGGTTCTCGCACGGCAGCGGACGATGTCGATGCAGTAAAAGCGGACGAGGGTGCCGTCTGCTTATTGGTGTGCATCGGCCAGTCATGTGTCGTGTCGGCCTTAGCAGCACTATTGGGTGCAGCACTCTGCGAAGCATTTGCCGCCTGCGAAAAACTTTCCCCCATCGTCTTTAGCGCAGCAATCGTTGCTCGTTGCACTTCCAATGCCTGGATCGTTCCTTTTAACATATTCATGTTAACAACCAACCAAGATTCGACCGTCTTTAAATCCTTGATTTGTTTATCGAGTTCATCAACTGATAATGTCGGTGTCACCATGCCTGGCAATTGCATATCTCCCCACAGTTTTTTGACAAATGCCAACGGATCATTCACATTACTGCCGGCTGCCTGTTGAAAGGGATTTTGCATAATTGCCTCTCCTATAGTGAAGGTCAAAGTAAACGCGGTTAAGTCTCAAGAATGACGAAATAATCTATGCCAAACAAAACGAATTCGGGAAGCCGCAATGCGTTCCCAAAATCACAGTGTAGCTTATCGCAAGATTAAGCCAGAACGATTACACTATGCGCATGCACCAAGATTCTTTTCGATTCCCTTTCAAACGACATTTTGCCAAGTTAAGTACTTGGCTATTCGTTCTCGCCACTATCTTACTGCATATTATGTTGCTGGAGTCAGCCTCGTGGAAGGTTTTAAGCCCAGCCCCAACACCGGAGTTCACACCGACGGTCACGGTACAATTACGTCCCGATGCAGAAGTAGTCACGCCAGCCCAGCCTGAACCTACAACAGAAAAACCTATCGTTCATTCAAAGCGAAAACCAACGACTACGACAAAATCTGGGATCGATACCATAGCCAAGCCAGTTGAGAACTCGCCAGAGCTTATAGAAAAAGAACCAGAAATTCAGGAAGCAAATCATTCAAGCGTCGTCGAGATGCCAGTCACTCCAGACGAAATAGCATTACCCTCAGATGCGGCTGCTACTCCAGCGTTTTCATTGAGTTTTCCGAAATCTGCTGAACTACAAATGGAAGTGTCACACACCAAAGTCAACGCTAGCCCGACCACGGGCGTTGGTGTCTTATTGTGGGAACGTATGAACGAGAAATATAAAATTTCTATTGAAGTTGGAATAAATCTCCTGATCACTACGCTTAATCTCTTAACCATTACCAGTGAAGGCTATACCGATATCTATGGGCTAATGCCAGTCCTGAGTCAGGATATTCGTAAAACACGCGCGGCAACTGCCATCCATTTCAACCATCAGGATAAGACCATCAGCTTCTCGTCTTCTAACAAAAAAGTCGCAATGGAAAATGGTGTGCAAGATGCAGCGAGTATCTTGATGCAATTAGGGGCCATTGGTGCTGCTGATGCAAACCAGCTCGCTGCAGGAAAAGAATTCTCCATACAGGTTGCCGAAGGACGCGATGCCACACCATTTTTGTTTCGCGTGATTGGTGAGGAAGAAATTGACAGCAAACTAGATGCGGATACAGGAAAACTCATGACGGTTCACATTACACGTCCACCCAAGCCGGGATTCTACAATTCGCAATTAGACATCTGGCTAGCACCCAGCTTGGGTTGGTATCCGGTACAAATCCGAAATACAGAAAGCAATGGCACTGTGACAAATCAAGTCGTCACGATGATCAAGCAGCAATTTAGCAATGAAAACTAGTCGACATGCGCATTAACTCATTAATCACTCTGTTCATTTGCATCACGTCGACATTTTTACCGATGTCAGCACAAGCAGAGAAATTCAAACTCGCGCCCTCTGCAGAGCTCATATACAGTCTGAAATCGACGCAAAAAGGTATTCCTTTGACTGGTGAAGCCAAAGTGCGTTGGCAACTTAAACCGCAAGATTCAAAGGCCACGCAATACCGTTTAAATTCGGAAACGAAAGTGGCTGTTCTTGGAAAAATTTTGATCAGTAGCAGTCATGGAAGCATACAAGATTTCGGACTCGCTCCAGATCGGTTTCAAGAGAAACGTTTTCGCCGGAGTGAGGTAACGACGTATTTCGATCGCGAACAAAAGATCATTCACTTCTCTGAATCAGAATTAAAATATCCTATTCAGGGCGGCGAGCAAGATCGCTTAAGTGCGACCTGGCAGTTAGTTGCTTTGGCACAGAATCAACATGTTCAACATAAACCTGGACAAGAATGGTCGATGTTTGTTGCTGGCTCACGCGATGCAGATCCATGGGTATTTAAGTTAGTCGACTTAATGAAAATTCGAACCGCGCTTGGTGAACTCAATGTGATGCATATCGTTAAAGCACCTCCTGCCGACGCACAGGGGCAGCGCATCGAGCTATGGCTGGCAATCGATTTAGA
The DNA here is from genome assembly GCA_002482715.1 of Oxalobacteraceae bacterium UBA7693. Classification (GTDB taxonomy): domain Bacteria; phylum Pseudomonadota; class Gammaproteobacteria; order Burkholderiales; family Burkholderiaceae_D; genus Undibacterium. The sequence continues at coordinate 1,545 of DLGN01000164.1, read as the reverse complement.
TTATTACCCAGTACAGGTTCGCTTTCAGGATAGCAACGGCGATGTACTAGAACAGAAAATTATATCGATCACGAAATCAGATTGATTGCTTGCTTTGAAACCTAAGTAAACAAGCTTTGCGTGAGCTTAAAATAAGCTACAAGTAAGCTTCAAATAAGCATTCAAGACACTATCACTACTATTTTTTTAAAAACAAAAAAATGACAATAGAAAATCAGCGCGCTCTCGTTTTATTCAGTGGCGGACAAGACTCCACCACTTGCCTGGCATGGGCACTAAGTCGTTATCAACACGTAGAAACCATCGGCTTTGATTATGGCCAGCGACACGCCATTGAACTCACTATGCGACCGCAGCTCTTACAAAAAATACGCGGTTTATCTGCTGATTGGGACCATCGATTAGGCGAAGATCATCTACTGGATCTGTCATTAATCTCACAGCTGTCGCAAACCGCGATGACAGAAAATATTGCGATCCAAATGCAAGAGAATGGTTTGCCAAATACTTTTGTTCCTGGTCGGAACTTAATGTTTATGCTGGTTGCTGCAACACTGGCATACCGTCGCCAACTTGGCGTTTTAGTCGGCGGCATGTGCGAAACGGATTTTTCGGGTTACCCTGATTGTCGTGACGACAGTTTAAAGGCGCTGCAAGTCGCCATCAATTTAGGCATGGCAAGTCGTCTCAATATAGAAACACCGCTAATGTGGATAGATAAAGCAGAATCATGGCGCCTGGCTGAACGCCTCGGCGGTAAAGACTTAGTCGATTTAATTCGCCATGATACCCACACTTGCTATTTGGGCGAGCGCGGTCAAATGCACGCCTGGGGCCACGGTTGCGGCACTTGCCCAGCTTGGGAATTACGCGCAAAAGGCTATCAGGAATTCATCACAGCAAAGTAGTAGCAACATAAGAAACGACCAAGGAATAACCACGAAGGAATGAATCACTATGCATTACGCGGAGTTTGCCAACACTTACTTCCATTCACGTAACCATGGTTCGATTGCACTCTCTAACATCGGGCGTGCAATCAAAAAACCCTGACCTTCGTCGCAACCTAATTTCTGTAGAACGTCTAAATGCAATTCGCTTTCTATACCCTCGGCAATAATTTGCAGGCCCAGTTTCTTTCCTAGTTGGGTGATTAATTCTGCGATACGAGGACCATTCTCTGTGTCTATTTGCATCACAAAAGCACGATCGATTTTCAAGCGATCCACGGGTAGTTTATCTAGATAGCTCAAAGACGAAAAACCTGTTCCAAAATCATCGATTGCAATCTGTAGACCCAGGGTTTTAAGACGTGCGAGCGATTCTTCGAACAAACCTGCGCCACTCATCGTCATCGACTCTGTGATTTCGAGCTCAAGAAAATGTGGAGCTAATCCACTATCACGTAAAGCACTCTCGACCAGATCAAAAAAATCAGGCTGACGGAACTGGATCACCGAGACATTGACCGCAATACGATCCAACTGGAATCCTTTATCTAGCAACTGCATCATCGTGAAACAAGCGGTGCGTAACACCCATGCA
>DLGN01000177.1 GCA_002482715.1 Oxalobacteraceae bacterium UBA7693 | reverse complement strand
CGTACCAATCTTAAATACCGTCTCGCCAGCTGCAGCCAATTGCGCCATCGCCGCATCAGCCTGATCCGCCGCCACAATCACGACCATACCGATACCACAGTTAAACACGCGGTGCATTTCTGCATCGGCTACGCCGCCGTGTTGTTGCAACCATTTGAATAAAGGTGGCATTTCCCAAGATTTACTATCCAAGATCGCCGTCAATTTATCGCCCAATACGCGTGGTACGTTTTCTACCAAGCCACCGCCCGTGATGTGCGCCATACCTTTAACTTCCATGCTTGCCATCAAAGCCAGCAAAGGTTTAACGTAAATACGCGTTGGTGCGATTAAAGCGTCTGCTAGACTGCGGCCATGGAAATCAGCGTTCAAATCTGGATTCGCGACTTCGATGATTTTGCGTACTAAAGAAAAACCGTTGGAATGAATGCCGGAAGAAGCTAATCCCAAGATCACATCACCCGGTACGATTTTGCTACCGTCGATGATTTTTGATTTTTCTACTGCACCGACTGCGAAACCCGCTAAATCGTATTCGCCTTCTGGATACATTGACGGCATTTCAGCAGTTTCGCCACCAATCAAAGCACAACCGGCTTGTTCACAGCCAAATGCCACACCTTTGATAACATCGGTCGCTGTTGCCACATCTAATTTGCCGCAAGCAAAATAGTCGAGGAAGAACAATGGTTCTGCACCTTGCACCAAGATATCATTAACACTCATCGCAACCAAATCGATACCGACTGTATCGTGACGATTCAAGTGAAATGCCAATTTCAACTTAGTACCAACGCCATCTGTACCAGAAACCAACACAGGCTCTTTATATTTTTTACTGACTTCGAACATCGCGCCAAAGCCACCAATACCGGCCATCACGCCTTCGCGCATCGTGCGTTTTGCGTATGGTTTAATTGCATCGACCAGCGCGTCGCCAGCAACCATATCGACACCAGCGTCGGCATAAGAAAGAGAAACAGGAGTATTTGTGCTCATAGGATATTCGTCAGTAGGGGCTTGAGGCGGTAAAATAGCGGAATTGCCAGAAACGTGGTTCACAAAAATTAGTAACTTCCTCAAAAATTCAGGGAGAATACTGTTTTGAGTTGATCCAAAAGCGCTATTTTAACAAATCGACCTGAGTTTTACCTAGTTTTTAGGCAAATCGCAGGTTTCATTGCGAAGTTTAACCGACAAAAGTCTATGCCATTTAATTTGACCAGCAATCAAAAGCAAACCATTACGTGGTTAAGCGTTGCGCTCGCATTTATCCTTTTGCTATCTTTACTTGGCCCGATTCTGATGCCATTTATCGTGGCGGCTATCTTGGCATATGTACTTAATCCTTGGCTTGATAAGCTTTGCTTGCTTAAATTTAGAGGAATCCAGCTACCTCGACCAATTGCCGCAACCCTGATGATCTTACTGGTGGTGGCCTGTATCTTGGCAATCGTGTTAATCATGGTGCCAATATTACAAAAACAAATTCCATTACTGCACAATCAAATTCCCTTATTTCTGGACAAATTCAATACGCTTATCGGACCTCTTCTGCATGATTTTGGCATTCAAGCCAGTATTGATAGCGAAGGAATTAAGGCCTTAATCAGTAGTCACCTAGCCAGTAGCGGCGATGTGATCGGCAAGGCCGTCTTATCTTCTATTCGGGTTGGTGGCACGGCGGTACTCGGCATGTTAGCCAATTTCATTTTGATCCCAATTGTGTTGTTCTACCTCATGGTCGACTGGCACTCTTTGATTGCCCGCTTACGCAATTTCATCCCTCGCCGCTGGATTACACAAACTGAATCATGGTTCAAAGAAGTCGATGAATTACTCGCACAATATCTGCGAGGCCAAATGATGGTGATGGTGGTGTTGGCCTGTTACTACTCGATAGGGCTGGCAATTGCGGGATTTGACTTGGCTTTGCCAGTCGGCATTTTGACTGGTTTATTGGTTTTCATACCTTACTTAGGTTTTGGATTAGGCTTGTTCTTAGCGCTGGTCAGTGCGGTTTTACAGTTTAGCGACTTACATGGATTAATTGCCGTTGCGATTATTTATGGCATTGGTCAGGCATTAGAATCTTTTATCTTGACGCCAAAATTAGTCGGTGAACGCATTGGTTTGCATCCATTAACCGTAATTTTTGCCTTAATGGCTTTCGGTCAATTATTTGGTTTTATCGGTATTTTGATCGCACTGCCTGCCTCTGCGGTGATTTCCGTAGCAGCGAAAAATTTACGTATTTCGTATTTAAATAGTTCCTTTTATCGTCAATCTCAATGAGTTCCGTCATTGATGTAATAAGTGATGCAGTAAGTGGTAGCAAGACAGATTTTTGACGATATTCATGACAATGAGACAGCTTTTACTTGATCTAGATGCGGAAACTCCTCCGTCTCTAGATACCTTTGTAGTAGGACAAAATGCAGAATTGGCGCAAATTTTGTGCCTATTCTCCGAGCGCACGGCCAGTCAATATGGCGAGCGCTCGGTTTATTTATGGGGCGAAGCCGGAGCTGGCAAAACGCATCTGTTGCATGCAATTGCACAGGCACCCAATACCCGCTACATCAAGGCCAACGCCGATGAAGAACAATTTTGGTATAGTCCAGAAGTAGATCTATATCTGCTGGACGATTGCGATCAATTATCGGCAGCAGCACAGATCGATGCATTTGCTTTATTTAATGAAGCCCGTGCAAATGGCGCTTTTTTTGTAGCGGCTGGTAACCATCCGCCAATGATTTTGAATGTGCGTGACGATTTGCGCACCCGACTTGGTTGGGGCTTAATTTATCAAGTCATCGGCTTATCCGACGAAGACAAAATTGACGCTCTAGAACGTGCGGCGCAGGCAAAAGGCATAGGATTAGCACAAGGCGTGTTACCCTATCTTATTACGCACTATCGTCGTGATATGCGCTCATTAACCTCGATGTTAGGTGAACTTGATCACTACTCCTTAGAAACCAAGCGCCCGATTACGCTTCCCTTATTGCGTGAATTATTGCAGAGAGACCATGCAGAATAATTTTTTATCTTACCTGCATAGCGAACATTTTGAGCCTGCTTATGAATAAACCATCCACGCAAAACATCGCACTATTCGACCTTGACCACACTCTATTGCCGATTGACTCGGATTACGAATGGGGGCAATTTCTGTGTCGCACCGGAGCGGTCGATGCTGAAGAATTTGGTCGCCGCAATGCAGAATTCTTTGCCCAATACCAAGCTGGCACTTTAGATCCTGTTGAATATTTAGAATTTGCTTTAGGCACCTTGGCGCAATTTCCACGCAAGCAGCTAGATGATTATCATGCGCAATTTATGCAAGAAGTGGTCAATCCTGCCCTCTTGCCAGCCGCGCACGATTTGCTTAGACAGCATCAAGATCAAAACGATTTAATCGCCATCATTACCGCCACCAATCGCTTCGTGACACAACCGATTGCCCAAGCCTTAGGCGTTGAACATTTGTTGGCGGCAGAACCACATTTAGACGAGCAAGGCAATTTGACTGGTAAACTGCGCGGTGTACCGACTTCGGGCCCTGGCAAGGTCATGCACTTACACGCTTGGCTGGCGCAGCAGGGCAAGCAACTGAGCGATTTTGAAAAGAGTTATTTTTACAGCGATTCACAGAACGATATTCCCTTGCTCTCTATCGTGACTCACCCGATAGCGACCAATC
>DLGN01000128.1:3749-4447 GCA_002482715.1 Oxalobacteraceae bacterium UBA7693 | reverse complement strand
CAGTGTTGTTGCGTGCATCGTATGGTACAGGCTTCAAAGCACCAACTATGAACAATATTGCTGATCCAGTTAAAAATGCTGGCTCTTCAAGCTTCTTCCCATGCCCGATTACAAATCCAACCGATTACCGTTTCCCTTACTGCCGCGGTGCTCAGGAATATGGTTTATTAACTAAAGGTAATGCGAACAAGGGTGCCACTGGTTTGAAGGCGGAAGAGTCTGATCAAATGGCATTTGGTGTTCGCTTCGAACCAATGAAGAGCTTAACCATCGGTTTAGACTGGTGGGATGTTAAGTTGAAAAATCAGATTCAATCACTATCGCAAGATCAAATCTATACGACACCTGCGCTGGCGGACAAGTACATTCAATTATATTTTGACCCGATTCAAGGTTCAAAAGTGATCGTTGCCCAGCTTTCTCCAGTGAATTTAGCGACATCTCATTATCAAGGTATCGATTGGGATAGTACTTACAGAACTGCCACACCAATCGGTGCTTTATCAGTTAACTGGTCTGGTACATATATGCTCAAAGCTGAGCAAGATGTGCCAGGTGTTGGTTTAGAGAAGAGTGTTGGACGCTTTGATTCATCAGATAACGTCGTTTTCAAGATAATTTCGAGAATGGTTTTCTCGTTGAAATCCAGCGATATGATTTCTAACTCTCTGACGATGAACTATCGTTCAGGCTATCGT
>DLGN01000128.1:0-3686 GCA_002482715.1 Oxalobacteraceae bacterium UBA7693 | reverse complement strand
TAATGCTTCCGATGCGCAGTTACGTTTTGTAAATGACGATGGTTCAATTGGTGGCTTGGCTGGTCTAGAACGAAGCGTAAAGAAATACATCACACTGGACTGGCAAATCAAAGCAAACGCGTCTAAGAACTTGACTTTAACTGCTGGGGTTCGCAATTTACTGAACCAAGATCCACCATTATCAATCCGCAATACTGGTGGTGGTAATCAAGTTGGATATGATGGCCGTTATACCGATCCTTTGGGACGCACGGTGTATATGACTGGCAACTTGAAGTTCTAATTTGTAAAAATAGAGACTACAAGTAGCAAGATCAAAAAGCCCCGGATTTTTCCGGGGCTTTTTCTATTTGGGCTTCCCCAATTTAGCAACGATGAACCTCGCCATTTCCCCCACTAATCCAGCGACCAATTGCCGAGTGAAATAAGAAACGAAACAGCCAATGATGCTCATTGAATTTGGAACTATGAATGAACTCAATGGTCTGAAATAAGTCACAAATCATCACACTAATTCCTAGAATGTGTTGAACTAGGGCGTATTAACATAATAATCACGCGACAAATTAAACAATAAATTAAAGAGGAACACTATGCGTCAACGAATCTTATTTTCTGTCATTTCTGGACTGTTTGCGTCATCAATCAGTGCACAAGTCATTGCGCAATCAGTAGCACCTGATAGTAAACAAACCAGCAAACAAGCAACTAAGGCGAAAGCCGCCGCCAAGAAATTACAATCGGGTATCGACTTGCAGTGGATAGATAAAAGCGTGCGGCCGCAAGATGATTTTTTCCGTTTCATGTCCGGCAAATGGTTAGACACCGTAGAGATTCCAGCAGACCGTGGGCGCTATGGTGCTTTCGATCAATTGGCTGAAATGTCAGCGAAACAATCTGCAGCAATCATACAAAGTCTGGCAACACAAACGGAATTAAAACCGGGTACCAATCAACAAAAAATTGCGGATCTCTATAATAGTTTTATGGATGAAGCTCGCTTAGAAGAACTTGATATCAAACCACTACAAGCTGACTTTGCGCGGATTCAACAATTCAAAGATAAAGCAGAATTACCAGCCATGCTTGCTTATCTGTCACGCATCAGCATTGGTACGCCTATCGGTTCTGGCGTCACACAAGATGCAAAAGACTCATCGAAATATACTATCACTGTCGGTCAAGGCAGCCTGAGTTTGCCAGATCGCGACTACTATCTGAAACTCGATGATGCCAAATTTAAAGCGGTACGCGATGCCTATCTAATACACGTAGAGAAGATGTTGACCATGGCTGGCAATAGCAATGCGCAACAAGCGGCTAGCGCGATTATGGCTTTGGAAACAGAAATCGCGAAAATCCAATGGAGTAATGTTGAAAATCGCAATCCAGTGAAAACCTACAATAAAGTAGAAATCGCTAAACTCGGCGACTTACTGCCAGGTTTTGACTGGAACAAGTACTTTGCTGGTATGGGAACTGGCGGCAAGACAGCTCATGTCATCGTCCGTCAACCTAGCTATTTAACAGGTCTAAACAAAGTCATCCAAGATACGCCGGTCGAAACATGGCAAGCCTATTTCAATTGGCGCGTTTTAAATGCGTATGCACCGTATCTGAGCAAGCGCTTCGTTGATCAGGATTTCTCATTTTCTAATGCAACTCTGCGTGGCATTCCAGAAAATCAACCGCGCTGGAAACGTGGTGTCAGTCGCGTTGAAGAAAGTCTGTCCGAAGCCTTGGGACAATTGTATGTGGCAAAACACTTCCCAGCTGAAAACAAAGCACGCATGCAAGTATTGGTGAATAACCTGATGTTAGCGTACAAACAAAGCATAGAAACTCTGCCTTGGATGGGTGAAGCAACCAAAAAAGAAGCGCTAGTTAAATTGTCGAAGTTCACACCAAAAATTGGCTATCCCGATAAATGGCGCGATTACAGTCAATTGACCATCGTTAAAGGTGATTTGATTGGCAATATCAAAGCAGGCCGCGCATTCGCCTATCAACGTCAAGTTGATAAATTGGGCAAACCAGTTGATCGCAGCGAATGGGGCATGAGCCCGCAAACGGTCAATGCTTATTACAATTCACGTCAAAATGAAATCGTCTTCCCTGCTGCGATTTTGATGCCACCATTCTTTAATCCTGAAGCAGATGATGCGGTCAACTACGGCGGTATCGGCGCCGTCATCGGACATGAAATTGGCCATGGTTTCGACGACTCTGGCAGTCAATCGGATGGCGACGGTAACTTACGTGATTGGTGGACAACGGAAGATAAAGCAAACTTTGGAAAAGTAACTGATGCTCTGGTAGCTCAATATGCAAACTATAGCCCGCTTGAGGGTTATAAAGTGAATGGCAAACTTACCTTGGGTGAAAATATTGGCGACAACGCTGGGCTTTCAATTGCATATAAAGCCTATCAGTTGTCACTCAATGGCAAGAAACCGCCTGTGATTGATGGTTATACTGGTAATCAACGCGTTTTCATGGGGTGGGCACAGGTTTGGCGTGGCAAGGCACGTGACAAGGAAACGGTACGATTGCTCCAGACTGATTCGCATGCACCAGGCATGTTCCGAGCAAATGGACCACTCACCAACATGCCAGAGTTTTATCAGGCATTTGATGTGAAAGCAGGCGACAAAATGTACGTAGAGCCAGAAAAACGCATTCGAGTTTGGTAATGATTACGTAAGCTCGGAGCTTACCCGAAAGTAAAAAGCGGATAATTTATCCGCTTTTTTTACGTCGTCGATGCAAATCCTAAATGCGCTGCCAAACCTGCCATCGCTCTTTGCCCTCAAATACCGCAAGTGAATCACTTACGTCGGCATCTTCTAAGCAAACAAAATAAGGGCGCATCAATGCAGAAAATTCCTGCACATGGGTATGAAAAGGTGGTCCTTTTTTGCTAAGGTCGTCGGTATCATTTAACAAGAAATACCCTATCAGTTGCGCACCAGAAGGTAAAAGCTTCGCCCACCGCTCAACCACAGCTTCACGCATTGCTGGCGGTAACGCGCAGAAAAAAGCGCGCTCATAAATCAAACTCAACGGTGCATTTGGTGTAAATTGAAAGAAATCTGCGTGTTGCACACGCTCTGACCACTGCCCCAACTGGGCTTTTGCTGTATTCACCGCAGCAAGCGAAAAATCGATCGCAGTCACTTGCCATCCTGCTTCTGATAAAAATCCCAATTCGTGTGCATGACCACAACCAGGAATTAAACAGTTTGGAACGGCTTCCTGCGTCCTTTCAAGCTTACGGACAAAATCACGCAATGCAAATGGCACAGCTCCACGATTCCACGGCGTAAAGCCTTGCTGAAAACGCTCATCCCAAAACTCAGGATCATTTGGATCACGATGAGAAAATTGCGGTGTCATACCACTGGAAGCATGAAAAAATTCACATAGGAAAACGCTAAAATCACGCCTGCCAATACACCAACGCCGATATAGATAATCGCACGCAACAAAGAATTCGTTGCGCGTTGTTCCGCAATCAAACTCGCCAACAAAGCTTCATTATTTCCACCATCAGCTGCCCGACTCAGAGCTTGATGTGCGAGGCGTGGCAATTGCGGGAAGATATGGCTGTAACGCGGCGCTTCCGCTTTGAGTTTATCTAACAATCCGCGCCAGCCGACTTGTTCACTCATCCAGCGTTCAAGGTA
>DLGN01000061.1:6595-9064 GCA_002482715.1 Oxalobacteraceae bacterium UBA7693 | reverse complement strand
CAGTTTTTTCAGAAGCATCATCGATAAAAATTTAGTTCAACAAGACATCCAAAGCCTCGCGGTAACGGCGGCTACCGTTGACTTTGCCGCCATTTTTTAATACCGCGACAAAGTCACCATTAAACATATTTTGCAGCTCTTGTACCGAATTGATGTTGACGATAGATGAACGCGCGATACGGCTAAATTGGTTTGGGTCTAATCTTTGCTCCAGACCGCTTAAGCTTTCACGCAAGAGATAGGATTTATTGCCTTCTGATCTGCGTACTTCTATCTCCACATAATTGCCAGCTGCCTCGATCTTATCGACATCATTGATGTCGATAAGGATCACACGGCCATTATGTTTAATCGCTAATCGCTTGCACCAACGTTGAGGCTGCACCCATCCGAGTTCTTGCAATACGTTTTGTATTTGTTCACGTAGCATGGCCGGCATTTGATTAGGTATCTTCGCTTCAGATTCTGTCCGTTGCGGCACATGCCTGTTCTGCATCTGCCTTCTCGCCTGCTGTAGTGCTTGTTGCAAGCGCTGCGGATCAACTGGCTTGAGTACATAGTCAAGAGCATGCACCTCAAACGCACGTATCGCATAGGCGTCGTAGGCTGTCACAAAAATCACCATCGGCATGCATTCAAGACCGATCCCGGCAATCACATCAAAGCCACTTAGCTCTGGCATTTGTATATCTAAAAATACCAAATCAGGCTGTAACTCCGCAATGCTGGCAATCGCCGCAGCGCCATCGGCGCATTGTCCAACAATTTCAATATCGTTTTCGGTCTGTAAAAGCTGTTGCAAGCCACGCAAAGCAATCGGTTCATCATCGACCAATAATGTGCGGATGCTTCTCATGATGTTCCTTCTTTTTCTGCGAAAAAATGCGGTAAAAGTATCGTGACCAAAGTACCGCCTTGCGGCAGGCTTTGAATGTCAAAATGCGCACGATTTCCATATAACAGCGCAAGACGCGCTTTGGTATTCGATAAACCGATTCCTTCTGGATTCAACATGGATGGATTCGACAATGGCAAACCTTTGCCATTATCCTGTATCGTCAGACGCAAACTCTCCCCTTCCAATTGCGCGGCAATAATGATGTGACCTTGCGTTTGACGTTCTGCCAAACCGTGGCGCACAGCGTTTTCTACTAAAGTTTGTAATAAAAAACTAGGAACCTGTGCCGCGCCTAAATCATCTGCGATTTCAATCTGATAATGCAATCGTTCTTGAAATCGAATTTTTTCCAAAGCCAGATAAATCTCTAAAAAAGCGACTTCTTCACTTAAACTGATGAGCTGACCGGAGGTGTTTTCTAAAGCACGACGTAACAAACGGCTCAGTTGCAACAATACTTGATGCGCCAAATTCACGTCTTCGCGCATCAGCACGGCAATGGTATTGAGGGCATTAAACAAAAAGTGCGGCTGCAATTGCGCTTTCAATGCTTGCAAACTTAATTCACTCAATTGCGCTCTTAATTCAGTCTCACGCCGCTCGCGTTCACGATGCAGCGCCATCATGTGTATCGCCTGAGCAATGCCTATGATCAACCAATATACGGGGAGATTCAGTAAGATCGTCGTACCAAATAATTGTGAAAAAGTTGCCCACCAATTGATACCGACACTCATCGCGCCAACGTAAGGCGCGACTAAGGCATAGGCGGCCAGATCGAGAATAGCAATCACAATACTGGCAAGCAGATGAATCATGAGATGCGTGCTAATGCGCGGCTTACTGAATGGAAAGCGTCGCAACAAGTTCAAGGCCACTGGCGTGAATAGCGCCCACAGATACGACCAAGCTAACCAGATCGCCATTGTATGTAACAAGGCTATGGGTTCGCCACGTACTGCGCGGGCGACCCATGCTTGCGTGCCTAGCAAAAGTCCCACCAAGGTCCATGCCAGACCAATGATGACGAGTGGAGATTGGAAGAACTTTACTTTGCTCTGCGTTTCCATAGGCTTATGTTACAAAGACTCATTTTATTTTGCTGCATTGCTGCCAGAACTAGCATTAGGCGCAGGTAACAAACCTAACTGCTTCATCAAACCTAAAGCATCACCCGCAGTCCATTCTTCTGCAATCGCACCAACGACAAAACGAAATACCGTGGTACCACTGGTTTGCACATATTTCCCGGTAGCCGGTATGCCATTACCCGTGCCGCTATTAGTGCCGCGCGCAGTCCAGCGCACAGAGACCAAATCTCCTTCAGCAACGACTAAATCAACATTCACTTTCAAATCAGGAAAAGCCTGACGCCAGCCCTTTGCTTCTTTGATGCCATCGGCATGCGTGAATGTTGCTGTCCCACCGCCACGACCAAGGAAATCCTTGGTGTACGCGACTTCGAATTTACCCTGACTCAAGCCTTCCTCATACACTTTTATCGCGGCAGCTTTGTTCTTAGCCAATTGCCGCTCACTCACCGCCGGTCTGCCAAGTAAGTTACTAGCGTG
>DLGN01000061.1:5799-6577 GCA_002482715.1 Oxalobacteraceae bacterium UBA7693 | reverse complement strand
GTGTCCCTGGCAAAGCACAGCCTGCCAAAATAGCGACTAACATGAGTGTAATGATTTTCATATTCCTATCTCCAAAAGTAAAGAGCAAAGCGCTCTGAGATAGCAATCTAATCTTCGTGTTTTCTCAACCGTTCGGATTTGTGATGAGTGGTGAAGTTACTGTGCTGTCAGGCATTTTTTTCGAGATAAAAAACTTGAATCAACTTTCAGGGATTTTCGTAAAAGTAACTTTTAATTAAAATTAGAATATGTTGCTATAAGTACATTGCAACTACTCGTTTATCTGATTGATAGGGAACCACGCTCCATTAAATGCACACTATATTTTGTCTGCCTTCAACAAATTCTGAATCCGATTCGTTTGCGATAACGTATATAGCTAGGTATCGCAAACCCGCGTCACTTGCAAAAAGTGGCGCACTTTTCGTTTTTATTTTTTGGAGATAGCCATGAAACAAACAATTCGCCTCGCACGTATTTCACGTATTGCACGTATTACCGCAGCAGCATCCATTTTGGTTTCATTAACCGCATGCGGTTCCACCTTAATTGCACCTGAAACACCTGCTGCGATCAGCGTTCCAGCGGGAAACCAGTTAGTCATGATCGCTGTGGGTAGTGGCGATTTAACTTATGAGTGCCGTGTTAAAGCCAATAGCACAGTTGCCTACGAATGGGTGTTTGCGGGACCGAACGCAGTGCTAAGCGACAAAAATGGCATGATAGTCGGTAAATATTATGGTGGTCCAACATGGGAATCGAATGACGGCAGTAAAGT
>DLGN01000061.1:0-5739 GCA_002482715.1 Oxalobacteraceae bacterium UBA7693 | reverse complement strand
TCCTCTGCAATTGGTCAAAGCAAACGCAGTTCCTAATGCGCCTGCCATGGGCGCGATGACAGATATAAGCTATATTCAACGCCTAAACACCATGGGCGGTATCGCACCAACGGATAGCTGCTCCATCGATAATTTGGGTGCGAAAAAATTGGTCAAATATCAGGCAGACTATTTTTTCTACAAAGCGAGCTAAGCTGAATCATTAGTTATAAGTCATGAGTCATGCATGATCTGTCAGACCATGAGAATAATCATGTACCGCTTTATTCTCATGGATGATATGTAGATTGATTTTTTTGCTTCTGTCTCGCTTCTGGGCACAAACTCTGCGGCTTTTTACTTGATCAAACAGAAAATACCTGCCTTGTTTATGCGAAAATATCCTTACTTGGTTTTTTCGTAAGCAGTTTCTCATTTCAAGGAAGATGATTTTATGATCCAGCTCTTTTATTCGCCCGGCACTGCTTGTCTTGCGCCGCATTTTCTTTTGGAAGAATTAGGAATAGCTTACGAGTTGGTTTTAATCGACACCGCCAAACAACAACATCAAGAAGCTGCTTACTTAAAACTTAATCCAAAAGGCAAGATACCGTTTTTGATTGACGGTGAATTGCACCTCAGCGAAAGTGCTGCGATTTGTTTGTACCTAGCTGAGAAATACGCGGATGCAAGACAAGTGTCACATCTTAATCCTGCAGTTGGCACGATTGAACGGGCAGGTTTATATCAATGGATGTTCTACTTATCCAATACCTTACAAGCCGAATTGCTCAGCTACTTTTATCCCGAACGTTTGAGTAACGACGAAGCCACCGCTGCGCAAGTAAAAGCACACGCGGAGCAACGCGTCGCTGATATGTTGCGCTATATCGATACGCAACTCAATATAACGCCCGGTACTTACTTGCTCGGTCAAGAACTCTCTTGTGCTGATCTATTTTTATTCATGCTATGTCGCTGGACGCGTGGCATGACGAAACCAGCCCGCGAATACCCGCATTTAAAACCTTACCTGCAAAAGCTATTTGATCGTCCATCGATACAAAACAGTTTGGCGCAAGAAGGAATTAGCGCGCCTTACTATTGAACCCAGATTTTCCATCGGTGAGAAGTGTCAAACTTCTCACCTTAAGATTGCTAGCAAGCATCCCAGTGTGCCTGACCACTTGTTCTGAATTCCCAACACTTTCGCAGCTAAAAATCCGTTTAGAGACTAATCTCTAATTGCGACAAATCTGTTATTTCTCATAGCTAATCAAGTTCTTTCTCAAGCTTTCTTGCGCATTTTCTGCGTGCTTTTTTGTTGCAACGCAAATTGACCCTGCTTGATCTGATTTTGATAATCCGTGCTGACCACTTGAATTCAAATCGACGAAATTCAGATTACGTCACAACAATAACAAGCGGTCATCTACTCACTAGGCGATATAAAAAACCATCCGCATAGTGTGCTCGTTTTTTCATCCAAGTTGGTCTCAATGGGAGTCGCATGATGAAGTTCAAACGTTTACTAGTCGCTTTCGCTCTACTCGCAAGTGCTGTCGTTTCAAATATCGCCAGCGCAGAAAATTATACTTTATGGGTCAATGGTCGCGGTGGCGGCGGCGTGGTTGGCAACTACGGCAGCTTTACTTATTGGGGACCAGCGTCGACCGCTGCTGGTGTCAATAAGAAAGCCGTGAATTGGGATGGCTACAACAGTATCGCATCGCAAAATGGCAAAATCCGCGATGCACTAGATTGCTTTTGCACGGGTAACAACTGGTGCTATATCGCAACGCATAGTGCTGGTGACTTAATGATGGGTTACACGCTGGCGAATTATGGTAGCTCTTCACGCATGAAGAAAAATGCAGTCGCCAATTCAGGTGGGCAATGCAGTAACTCAGACGGCACCGCGCAAACAGGCTGGAACATCAAATGGGTGCGTGCGGCATCTGGTGCCGGTGGTGGCTCCGAGTTGTCGGATGCAGGTTCATGGGCATTGACCGAACCTTTGGTAAAGGATTTGAAGACTACCACGGCTCGAGCCATGTATAACCACAACAACACCGCAAATGTTTGGTTCTATATGTACGCTGGTGCAAAAGGTACGGTCTATTCTGGCATCTTACCTGGACAAGATGACGAGGCAGTTTCCTATCACAGCACAGGTGGTGTTGCTGGTAGTTCAGGGCGCTCTTTGTGTAATCCTAGCGATTGGTTATGCAATGATTTAACGATGGGAACTGCTGCCAATGAAGGTGGTTCGACCAAATGGGCCTATCACTCGGTCGTGTTCCGCGACGATAAGGAAGCCTACAATCACTATGCGAGCGGGAATTGGTTAGGAATTATTTCGGTAGTTCGAGCGGCTGTCGTCAATAGCGCACTCTAGTTATTCAGAACTACGACAGGATGCAAGCTGAAATGCGTTTGCGTCCTGTTATTGGTTTGGTGGCTCAACTAAGTCCACCAACTAAGTCCACCAGCTAATTCCATCAACGAAGTTGAATCAAATCAAGTTCATCAAATAAAGTCTTCGTGAAATCAACTCCTTCAAAATCTGGACATTCCGGAAAAAATACCAATCCATCTCAAGCCTATCCGCAACGCTGGTTCAGGTCAAAAATGGGAATCACGCTTGGTAGCATCGTGATCGCGATCCTTGCTTTTTTTACTTGGAAAAGTTTAATTCCGTCAGACGATAATCCATTGCCAGCCAATCAGCACATCAACAGCCAACAACAGACTGCACCGGTCGCAGCAGTACAAGCAAGCACATTACCTATCGCAATTGCCAGCCGCGAGGAATTGCAGAAAAAACTCATCAGTCAACTTGAAGAAGTCGATCACACATTATGTAGTTATCGCGAAGCGAGTAAGTATCCGATGACCTCACGGCCTATCAGTGAACATCCTGATCAGATTTATCCGAATCAAGCCATCACAGAAAATCATGCGATGCGAAAACGTGATGGCAAAACCGACGCATCGATACAAATTAGTTCCAGTCAATCACGTGTGTATCTTGCAGCCAATGAGGACGTGCGCTTTAGTCTGCAAGCCAAAGATGCCAATCAACAAAGTTTGCCGCTGTTTGTGACGCGGGCATTTTCTAACACCCTCAGTTTCAACGCTGATCGCCCGATTGCACAAGTTCCCCTAGCGTTTGCTGACAACGGTCGCGATGGTGACGCGCAAGCCAACGATGGTATCTCCAGTGCGATTTTGCATCCAGCGAATAGTAGCTTTTCGACTTTCAATGGAACTATACGTACCGAGATCGAATACACAGTGAATAGTCAAGCTGGTCGCATGTTTTTCGATGTCATCTATTCGCACGAACTGCCCGCGACATGGGCAGGGAAGATCCGCGATGTCATTGAAAATGGTGCCTTAGTTTTTTATTTGCCAATTGAAGTCAGACAAGCTGGTCGCTACATCATCAATGCACGACTAGACGACGCAAAGGGGCAAGCATTTGCACTACTGAATTTTAATGAGCTGTTGCCACAAGGCCGGACTGAAATTAAATTGACTGCAGCCGGGAATTTATTACGCGATCAAGAGGCTAGTTTCCCTATGAGCCTGCGGGATATCGATGGCTATCTACTCAAAGAAAATGTCGATCCAGACCGCGCACTCATTCCGCGAATCGAAGCGGTCGCTCATAAAACCAAAAATTATTCGCTGAAAGGATTCTCCGATGCAGAACCAGACACGGAAGAAAGAAGACGACATTTGAAAGAATTTAGTAAGGATGTTGAACTGGCAAAAGCAGCATTGCTGGCATTTGACCCGGCACAAGCGCTTCGCCCATATCCACAAAGCGCCTGTAGCTTGAAACGTCAAACTCTAGCCACAGGACTTAGCGCAAAATAACATCCACGCAAATGATGCAGTCTGATGCAAGCTAAAAAATTAAGCTTTAACCATCAAGATTAATGCGGCTGATCAATTGCGCAAGCACAGCCTCAGCTTGATCATTCTCTACTTGGCATGTCCCGGCATTTTCATGGCCACCGCCACCATATTCGAGCATCAAAGCGCCAATATTGGTTTTCGAGGTTCGGTTCAGAATTGACTTACCGGTCGCAAACACCGTATTTTGCTGTTTCAAACCCCAAAGTACATGAATGGAAATATTAATCTCCGGATACATCGCGTAAATCACAAAACGATTTCCGGCAAAAATCGTTTCTTCATTTCGCAAATCCAAGACGACCAAATTGCGAAATACCTTGGCACAACGACTAATCTGTTCTTTGCACTTTGCCGCGTGTTCTTGATAAATCTCTACCCGCTCCTTAACGTCAGGTAATTCCATGATTTCTTCGATCCGATGATTACGACAATAGTCGATCAAATCCATCATCAGGTTGTAATTAGAAATCCGAAATTCGCGGAAACGCCCCAAACCAGTACGAGCGTCCATTAAAAAATTCAGCAAATCCCACTTCTCTGGATTCAAGACTTCTTCGCGGTTAAATTGCGCGGCATCGCCTTTATCGACCGCGGCCATCATGTCGTCCCAGTCGGCAGGAAAAACTTTAGCGCCACCATAGTGATCATAGACCACACGCGCAGCGGATGGGGCTTCAGGATGAATCACATGATTCGTGCGCTCACCCGGATTACGTAGGGTCTCAGATAAATGGTGATCGAATGCGAGGTGTACGCCGGGTACAAAAGGTAGGTTGGTTGTGATATCTCTATCATTCACCTCCACTTTGCCGTCTTGCATGTCTTTAGGATGAACGAATTTAATTTCATCAATTAACGCTAAGTGCTTAAGTAAAACCGCACAAACCAAGCCGTCAAAATCACTGCGCGTAATCAAGCGATACTTTGGGGAAGTTGCAGACATGAGCCACCTCTCGATAAGAAGGAAGTTCTAGTCTACTCCAAAGGCTTGGTGATTTCGAGAAATATTGCGAGGAAAATCTTGGCTGTTGTGTTTCGATTCACGCGGAATGATCTTCGTCCAATTCACCTCCCAAAACTTAGAGTCCAAATAAAAAAACCTCCATCTGAACGATGGAGGTTTAGTCTGAACCTAAGTCAGTTTTATTTCAATTTCAGTAACGTACCTGCGCACGATAAACTAGCTTACTACTGCTTTCCGCTGGAACAGTGACTTTCCAAACTGCAGTGTTACTACTCGCCTTCGTATGTGGATGATTGCTACTCAAAATCTGCCAATCACCAGGCATAGGTTCCTGAACCGTCACCGTCACTGGTTCTTTTTTTGCATTTTTCAAAACGATCTCGTAGCCGCTTTCAAAAATATAGTTGTACTTCGATGTACCGGCGATCTTCTTAAAGTCTGTTTGCTTTTTATCTGCCGTCACATCAAATGCGTCACCCAGTTTCAAACGTACTTTTTCATTTTTCGGTGTATGGTCTACACTATCCTCACCGATGAATTGTGCATTGCCATTACTGTCCTTCTTATACACACGAATCACCCCCTTCGGTAAGGGCATGCCAAGTTGTGCACTTTCTTTATTGTCGAATTCAATGAAGGCACCAATCTTCATTTTTTGTCCTAAATCACCATATGCAGACTGGTAATAATAGTCACTGCCTTGCAACAAAAACTCTTTACGAGCAGGAACACCAGAAGCGCTTAATAAAGCCACTTGCTTAGTTTGCTTCTCGGCGATCGTCGTTGGACGATTTAGTGTGTAGAGATGATATTCAAACAAAGACTCTTCCTGCATATCCGCAACTTTAGCAACCGGAGCGGCTGCCATC
>DLGN01000365.1 GCA_002482715.1 Oxalobacteraceae bacterium UBA7693 | reverse complement strand
CATCGTGAAACAAGCGGTGCGTAACACCCATGCACCTAAGCTAATGATCAAGCCAGAATGTTCAGCCAGCGGAATAAAATCTGCAGGCGGGATCATTTGCCCATCGTCGGTACGCCAGCGCAACAGCGCTTCAAATCCCAATACGCGACGATTTTTCAAATCAATTTGTGGTTGATACATCAGATATAAACGCTCAGCATCAAATGCTTTATGCAAGTGCTGCATCAACATCGCGCGTTCACGAATTTCGATCCCCATCTCGCGCGTGAATAAAGTATACGAGCCACGCTGATAAGCCTTGGTTCGTTTCAATGCGATGCTCGCATCTTTCAGCACATCGGCACCGGACTGTGTATAGGAATCCAGTGCGACCATACCCATCGACATCGACACTGCATGCGAAGTGTCGTCAATAATAAACGGATCAATGAAGAGCTTTTGTAATTCAAATGGTTGCAGTATTTGGGCTTTACCCAAGAGGCCGAAAACATCGCCACCAACTCGCGCCAAGAAAGCCTGATCACCTAAAGCATGCTGCAAACGCGTCGCCACTGCACGCAGTAACAGATCACCGTAACGGTGTCCGAGTACATCGTTGATTTCTGCAAAATCATCAATATCAATCAAGACCACCATTTGATCAGGGCTGCGTTTTTCAATTGCAGACCCAATTTGTTCAATAAATCGCAAACGATTCGGCAACATCAACAACTGATCTCGGAATGCGTAATTCTTGAGTTGACTAACCAAACCAAGATTATCCAGACACACGCCTAAATTGAAACAGAAGATCTCTAATAATTGTTGATCAATCGACGATAAAGCGTAAGGTAATTCGATGAAAGCAGCGATCGCCCGCTTACCCCTGCCAGAAAAATACAGGGTCATATTATGTTCTTCGAACAAGGAAGTTCGCTCTGACAATGCGCGACGCAAAGAATCACGGATCACCGGATTATCGATCTCGTCAATTGGGCGATTCATCAGACTACGGTAGTGTCCTGCCGAAGCAATCACGCTATAGCGAAAACTATTGTCAAATTGCAGCGCTTCATCGCACTGGGCGCACAATAGGCCTTCAGAAGGAACCCCGCATAAGGCGGCGATTTGGGTGATTACGCCAGAAGCGAAGCCCTCAATCCCATCTTGCATGGAGAAAGCCGCGCTGGAAGTAATAATTTGATGCAGACCGCGACGGCTGGCTTCTATTGTGCGCAATTGGTCATAAGAACGAATTGCCGCTGTCAATGCCGTCAATAATTTTTTGCGTGTGAGTTCGTTCTTCGTTTTGTAATCATTGATGTCATAGTCGCGAATCGCGTCTTCCTCTGGCGCATAACCAGGTTGACCAGTGCGTAAAATGATACGGGTGTCGCGCCATTTGAGTTCATCGCGAATAAAACACACCAGATCTAAACCTGCATGTTCAGTCTCCATCACGACATCTAATAAGACAACCGCGATATCCGATTCGACTGCAAAGCGTTCGTGGGTTTCTGCTTTGGAATAGGTGTGAATAAATTCAAGGCGACGATTTAATATTTTGACGTCAAGCAGAGAAAACTCTGTGGCGCGATGCACATCTTCATCGTCATCGACAATCGCGATTTTCCAAGTACGTTGCGAGATATTCGCAAGCACCTCGGTTTCAAGGTCTTCCTCGATCAGTATCTCGTCATCATCCAACTGTTCCGACATGCTGCCTCCATTTCATGGAAACTCACGCTAACAAAGTATTTTCAGTATATCGCAACCGCCTTTCCATGCAACAACAAATTAGGAGCATCTTTACAACAGTCTTCATCGTAGTTGTTTTGCAAACCACTTTGCTTGAAGCTCATCTTGACAAAGATATTTTAAATTTCGTTAAAGCGTCGTTTCGCATCCCATGCCAAGCCAGCGCCAATGCTACCGAACACGTCGCCTTGCACCATTTTTGCGTTTGGCAACAGTGTTTTTATATCCTGACGTAAGCCACGGATCCCACTTGCGCCGCCAGTGAAAAACACTGTGGTGATCTGCGAACCGTCAATGCCTGCATGGGCAATAGCATCAACAATCGTCTTATTCAATTGCGCAAATAAGGGGGCGATTGCAGCATCTAACTGTGCTCTATCCATCGATAAAACGTGTTGTTGCGAACGGTCATCTTTACTGCACAATCGCTCTAAACTGATCTGTACCATTTCTGCATCACTTAAGCGAATTTTGGCCTCTTCCGCTTTCAGTGCCAGCCAATGTCCATCGCGCTGTTCTATTAACTGCAAAAAACAGGCACAGCGATACCGCAAGTTGGGGTCATTAATATCGCGACTGATATCTTGGATCTCGCGTACTACTTTTTGCGAATACACCAAATTGATCGTGTGCCAAGTCGCCAAATTGAAATAATTTGCCGAAGGCATTTCGATGCCATTGCTGAGTCTTCCGCCCATACCCAACAATGGCATTAACTGCTGCAGGCTCAAATATTTATCGAAATCGGTGCCGCCAATATGCACACCGGTATTGCTCAAAATATCGGATTGACGTTCAATTTTATTCCGACGCTCAGGAGATAAACGGATCACCGAAAAATCTGCGGTACCACCACCGATATCCACCACTAGCACCAGTTCCTCTTGCTCAATACGTGATTCGTAATCTAATGCCGCAGCAATTGGTTCATATTGAAATGCGATCTCTTTAAACCCTGCATCGATGGCAATCTCACGCAACGTCTGCTCTGCTTTTTTGTCGGCGGCAGGATTATCATCAATAAAAAAAACTGGGCGCCCAAATACAGCGCATTCAAATCGACTTTGTGCTGCCAATTCAGCCCGCTGTTTTAACTCGGCGATATATTGAGATAGCAGCTGCTTGTAAGCGAGACGCCGTCCCTGCACTTCGGTATGTCCTTCGATTAGGGAAGTCCCTAATAAGCTTTTCATAGAACGCATTAAGCGCCCTTCATAACCATCTAGATAAGCGCCTAAGGCAGCTCGTCCGTAGCTAATTTCATCTAGATCGGCATTAAAGAAAATTACCGAAGGCAAGGTTGCTTTTTGATCTTCTAAATCCAATAGCCTGACCTGGGATCCATCATGGAAGCCCACCGTCGAATTTGAGGTACCAAAATCCAAGCCACATACACTAGTCATTCAAAATCCTATTCCTGCTCATTAAGCTATTTTTACAAAGCTGAGATCTTAAACTAGTTGGCTCGCGCTGTAAGCAATAAAACCTGTCCTGCAGCGAGATCAACCACCGGCAAACACGATCTTGTGCAGATGCCATCACAAAGATTGGCCTTGTCACGATGGGGAAATTTTTCGCCCTTATTTTCTTGTGTTAGATCAAAGGAGGCGCTTTGGCTCAGGCGAAGGTAGAAAATTGAGGGAGAATATGCGTTTTCCAAATTTCGGCTATCCTATGCGTACTTTATCTAGTCGATCATTGTTCGCCTCCGATACACCACAAGCAAAGGATGCTTAACTTGAATAGCCCTATCAGTCATTTACTCAAACAACGTCTTCAACTCATCCAGACTCCAGTACACTTGCCACTCTTACAGCAAGGTTTACGTGGGATAGAGCGAGAGACTTTGCGTGTCGATGCGCAAGGTAAATTGATGCTGACGGCACATCCGCTTGCACTGGGTTCGGCGTTGACCAATCCATTGATCACCACTGACTATTCAGAGTCTTTACTAGAATTTATCACACCAGCAGAACAAGATATTTCAATTGCCTTAGACAAGCTCGACGCAATCCACCGTTTCAGCTACACCAAGTTAAACGATGAGATGCTGTGGAATAATTCGATTCCTTGCGAATTACCCTCAGAAAAAGACATTCCGATTGCTTGGTATGGCAAGTCGCATATCGGCATGATCAAGCATGTTTATCGTCGAGGTTTGGCACTGCGCTATGGCAAGAGCATGCAGTGTATAGCTGGCATACATTACAACTATTCACTATCAGAAGACCTTTGGAAACTCATCGCAAAAACAGAAGGCGATACGCGTAGCGCGCAAGATTTTCAGTCCGAAAGTTACATCGCATTGATCCGTAATTTCCATCGTTACAGTTGGTTATTAATGTACTTGTTTGGCGCCTCTCCAGCACTATCAAAAAGCTTTTTACGCGGACGCCAACATAATCTCGATACCTTGTCTGAAGACACTTTGTATTTACCCTACGCTACCAGTCTGCGTATGAGTGATCTGGGCTATCAAAATAATGTGCAAGATGGTTTGGTGCCGCCTTATAACAATCTGCTCGATTACATGCGCAGCTTATCGATTGCGGTAAGAAAACCATATCCACCGTATGCCGATTTGGGCATTAAAAAAGATGGCGAGTGGATGCAAATCAATAGCAATGTACTACAAATTGAAAACGAGTTTTACGCAACCATCCGTCCTAAACGTGTGATCAAAACTGGCGAACGTCCAGTAGAGGCATTGTGTGCGCGTGGCGTGCAATACATTGAAGTGCGTTGCATGGACGTTGATCCGTTTGAACCATTAGGCATCAATCTGGAAAGCTCGCGTTTCTTGGATGCATTCTTGTTGTTCTGCGCACTCGATGAAAGTCGACAGACAAATCCAGTTGAAGGCCAAGAGAACCTGGATAATTTTGCCGCGACTGTCAAGTATGGCCGTCAACCGGGCCTGATGTTGCAAAATCAAGGTCAGAAGATTTCTTTACAAGCATGGGGCGAAGAGATTCTGGCAAAGCTAAAACCACTAGCGATACTGCTGGACGAACAAGCGCATTCCAGCGAACACCAAGATAGTCTTTCGCAGCAAGCGCTTAAATTACAGCGCCCAGATTTAACACCTTCCGCGCGCGTGCTCGCAGCTATCTCCGAGCACCAAAATTCCTTTGCGCATTTTGCACTCAAACAAAGCCTTCATTTCGCTGAGCAATTCAGAGCGAATCCGCCAAGCGCAGAAGTAATCGCCTATTTTGAGCAACTAGCCGCGAAATCGCTCGCCGAACAGGCATCAATGGAGGCAAATCAGACTGGCAGCTTTGATGACTTTATTGAGGATTATCGTTCTCGTACTTCAAGTCAGATTTGTTGTGAGGGATTAGGCTAATAGTTCAATATGCTGATCCAGTCGCATTGAGAAATGCTGGTGAGCTAAACTTGGCTTATCGACGACTGCGGCCCACAGTTTCACGGAAACGTTTTAATGTGTCGTCGTACTCA
>DLGN01000325.1:2971-10087 GCA_002482715.1 Oxalobacteraceae bacterium UBA7693 | reverse complement strand
CCGTATGAATCAAATTTTCATGGCAACGGCGATTTTGAATGCCTTGGTGGCGATCTATATTTTCAGTGTGGTGCCAGAATTTTTGATGCGCTTTGTTGCATGGATTTTGATTCATACGGTGCATAGAGTGAAAGGCGTCAACGTCGATAAAATTCCAGCTGAAGGCGCTGCGGTGTTGGTTTGTAATCATGTCAGTTACATGGATGCGATCGTCATCATGGCATACAGCCCGCGCCCAATTCGCTTTGTGATGGATCACGGTATTTTCAAAATTCCATTTTTGTCTTGGGTATTCCGCACCGCGAAAGCGATTCCGATTGCATCAGCAAAAGACAATCCGTGGTTGATGGAAAAATCCTTTGTCGATATCGCCCAGGCTTTGCATGAAGGCGATTTGGTGTGCATCTTCCCTGAAGGCAAACTCA
The DNA here is from genome assembly GCA_002482715.1 of Oxalobacteraceae bacterium UBA7693. Lineage (GTDB taxonomy): Bacteria > Pseudomonadota > Gammaproteobacteria > Burkholderiales > Burkholderiaceae_D > Undibacterium. The sequence continues at coordinate 9,662 of DLGN01000325.1, read as the reverse complement.
CCCGTAATGGTGAGATCAATGAGTTCAAAGGCGGTGTGATGAAGATTGTCGAACGCAGCCCTGTTCCTGTAATTCCTATGGCATTGCGTGGACTATGGGGCAGCTTGCTGTCGCGTGATGAGGGTAACCCATTTCATCGTTCTTTCCGCCGCGGACCTTTCTCACGTTTAGAATTGGTAGTGGGTGAGCCACAAGATCCAGAGAAGATTTCACCAGAAAGTTTGCAGCAGCAGGTGAAAGAATTGCGTGGAGATTGGAAGTAGAAAAACGCTTACTACAAACTAATTGGTAAAAAATAAAACGCCCTGAACCATGCATTCAGGGCGTTTATTTTTTGGTCGAAGTGCAAATTTAGGTTTGCACCTTAAACTGCCGCCGCAACCATCCAACCAACACGCCAATAATAGGCAATTTCTCCCATAATTCTTCCGCTGCATCCCAGTAGTCGCGGTGATCGGTGACTAATCCTCTGTCGTTGAAAGTCAACATAGAACCACCTTTCACAACATAGTTCTTGCCGCGTAAGCCAAAATGGAATTCCCATGTGAGGAAGGCTTTTGATTCTTGCTCTATCACTTCTTCAAAAATGAATTTGGGATACTGCGTCGTTGCGAACATGTGTTCAAAAATCGCTTGGATTCGCTTAACACCTTGAACATCGTTGAAAGGATCTTTAAAGCGAGCATCATCAGCGTAATACTTGCCGATGTCTTTCAAGCTGGTTGGGCTCAAATTCGCATACCAAGCCATGATGTTTTGGACTTGTGGTGTCATCATTATCTATCTTGTAATCATTGTTTGGGAGGCGTAATTTAAGCGACAACAAAGCGACGTATTAACGCAAATCGTAGGCGGTACGGTAACATCTGCATCAATTTTAATCCCATCGTGAAACGCTTGGGGAAATGGATTTCAAAATCACCGTTAGCGATTCCATCGAGTATCGCTTGCGATGCTTGTTCGGGTGTTTGTAAGGCCGGCATGGTGAAATCATTTTTGCTGGTGAGTTCGGTGCTGACAAATCCCGGATTCACCAAATACACATTAATATTTTTTTCGTGCAGATCGCTGTATAGCAATTCAGTTAAATTGATGAGCGCGGCCTTACTTGGACCATACACACTAGCATTCGGCAATCCAATATAGCCTGCCACACTTGCTAGTATGGCTAAGCCGCCACTGCCGCGTTGAAGCATGTCAGGTAAAACAGTTTGTAATCCGTGATAAACGCTTTCTAAATTAATTTTTAGCGTATCCGCAGCGTCATTCGCATTCACTTCCCAACTACGCTCGGGTTGATATTTTGCGGCACAAAAAATGACCAAGTCAATCTGTGGAAATTTATCCTGCAACTGTTGGCTTGCGCTTTGCCAAGCGTTTTGATTTGCAACGTCAAATGCAAGTATGTGCGCCCGTGGATGGGCGTTGGCCACAGATTCTAGATTCGCTTGACGTCGGGCCGATAAGATGACGTTGGCATCGAGCTGCAACAGCGATCTAGCCAATGCAGCACCGATGCCGCTCGAGGCGCCAATAATCCAGATGGTCTGGTTTTTCCAATCACGCACGGGGCGATTGAGTGGTTGCAAGAATGGTAGTCGCATCATCCTCTCCGGCGGAAGAATAAAGTCACTTCGCCAACCTCAAAACCAAACTTGCTCATCTTTGCGCGATTAACCATAGTGTTCTCATCGATCAGATACATCCAATCATCCATCGCCATCTCATAGATGCTGCCATCGACTGGAAGAAGTAGGGTGTATTGCCATTTAAATGCATTTCCAGCGACTTCACCTAAGGCATCGCCCTTGACATCGTCCGCTTTGCCTATCCAACGACCATCCGCATTCTTGTGTAAGCGCCAGATACGTTGTTGTTTGCTGCCATCGTCGTACACAAAACGTTCGTCGAGAACTAATTCGTCACCGATTTTTTTGGTGTCGATAACAACATGAAAACGTTTAACGACCGCGCCGTTTCTTTGTTGGAACATGCCCCATGCATCGGTCGTGCCGAGGAAGAATTTCTCTAAGTCGAGTTGAGGTTTGACGTCTTTATAGTGATTGACGTCGGTGATGGCACAGGCGCTGAGAAAAAATGTGAATGAAACTGCGCCAAGGGCGAGAAGGATTTTTTTGATCATGATGGAATGCTCTTAGAAAAATGACGAAGTAAAAAGAGCGCGATCAACTTGAAAGCGCAGGGGAGGACTGCATAAGTGAAAGTCAATGCCATTAAGCCACTCGCTTGGTTTACCTGACTGGGTTGGTAACTGAGAATGGCAAGCAAAGAGAGGCTGAGTCCGGCGAGTGCTAGAGTGAATTTGCCGATCAATGACCAGAGACCAAAATAAGCACCCATATTGTCTTTGTCGTTCACCACCAGGGTGAGCAAAACTGGCGGTAAAGCTAAATCAGCACCAAGCGCAAAACCTGAGGCGATGCAGACCAATAAGAACGCATAATCATCACCGGAGCCGAGCAAACTAGCCCCAATAAAACTCAAGACCGCAATCAGCATACCGAGCTGCCAGGATCGATGCGCGCCGATGCGCTTGGCTAAGCGTATCCACAACGGCAAACCACATGCGCCTGCGATAAAGTACGATGATAAAAAGAGTCCAGTTTTTTCGGGGGCTTGAATTCTGTCATTGATAAAAAACAGGATTAGACTGGCTGGAATAGCGACCGACAAAGAGTTAAAGAAATAGATGCGTAATAGGGCGACGAATCGTGGATTCTTGAGCAAAGTGCGAAGGGCGATGAGAGCGTGTTTACTGCGCTGCAAGGGCTTGATAGCACCGATCAACAGGGCACAAACGGCGATCCCGACCAAAACGGCAAAGCCGATTGCATATTGGCTTAATTGTGTTGAGGTAGTGTTTTTGTCTTGCAGAATAATCCAACTAGGAATGACACTCGCGAGGATCACACCGATCATGCCAAATGCTTCGCGCCACGCCGATGCGCCAAGTAGTTGATGGTATGAAGCCTTATCGTCGCCATCTTCTGTTGTGCCTTTACTCTCAAGGCTTGAACCCCAAGCCAAGTAGGCGATATTGAGCATACTGTGCGCGGTGTAGGCGAGACTGAGCATGACACCTAACCAGATCAGCAACAAGGTATTAGATTCCCGCGCAAATGCCGGAGGCAGCCACAGGCCGGCAAATGTCAAACAAAGTAAGGCTGCGGAAATGATGATCCAAATGCGATTGCTGCATCCAAATTTATCGATCAGTTGGCCAATAAATGGATCTTGAACAGTGTCGAACATGCGCGCAAAAAATAACACCAAACCCGTGCTAGCCAAAGGTAGACCAAGCTGCGCTGTGTAGTAATTAGGAATCTGTACATACACGGGCAAGGCCGCCATCGCTAAGGGCAGTCCAAGTAATCCATAAAAAATCAGCGCTGAGATTTTCACATTGTTGAACCAGTTATTGCCGCTGAGGATTTATTGTTGCCCAATAATTGTTGACGCAGATTACTGTCTTTTGTACGCGGATCTAACCAAATCGAGAAGAAGGCATTAGCAAACGCCTCGTCAGGAATTTCCGCTAGCAGCGTTTGTTGGCTATAAAAGCGGCAGCCTATGCCTGGCAAATAAACGCCAATCAATTGGTCGCCAGACTTCACATCGATAAAGGCTTTTTCCATGTACTGGCGCCACATGCCCAATTTTTCAGCATTGTATTTGCTGCCGTGTAAGCGCTTGATTTCATCGATACTGGAATCGACAAATCGTTCACGACTGATGGACTTGTTGTAGGTGATTTCCAAAGCAAAACTCGCGCTTTGATCGAGACCGCCATCTTTGTTCGGAGTCTGTTGCCAAATTTTTGCGGTGTAAATCGAAAATCCCCACCAACGAAATTCTCCACCGCCAAGCATTTTTGCTTGCGGCAAATGCTGCTTCCACACTTGTGCCTCAGCGCCTGTACACCAAAGCAGTGTTGAACTTAACAACAGAATCTGCAAGTAGCTACGCATCATGAACTCTTCTGCAATAAGAATTGATAAACATCGGTGCGACCCTCGTCGAAACCGGCTTCACAATAAGAAAAATATAGTTGCCAGATTCGTTGGAATGCGGTGCCAAAACCTAGGCCTTGAATTCCTTCTATATTATTTTCAAAGTCATGATTCCAACGACGCAAGGTTTCCGCGTAATCCTTCCCGAATGCGTATTGATCGCATGTTTGCAAACCATGTTGTTGCGCGATTTGCATAAAGCGTGGCGGGCTAGGGAGCATGCCGCCAGGGAAGATGTATTGTTGAATAAAATCGGTACCACTACGATATCGTTCAAAGCGCGCTTCATCAATGGTGATTGTTTGTATCAATGCCTTGCCACCTGGTTTTAGACGTTGGTTAACTGTCTTAAAATAGATAGGCCAGTATTCTTCACCGACGGCTTCGAACATTTCAATCGACACAATTGCATCGTAACTTCCGTCGAGATCACGATAGTCACACAACGCTAGTTTCACCAAATCTTGACGCTGCAGTTGCTTCATTCTTTGCTCAGCGATTTCAAGTTGAGACGGCGAAATCGTCACCCCATGCACATAGATTCCGAGCGACGATGCATGTTCTGCAAACCCACCCCAGCCGCAACCGATTTCCAAAACGCGATCACCCGCTTTCAAACCAAGTACATCGATGATGCGTTGGTATTTGCGATACTGCGCTTCTTGCAGGTTGATCGCATAATCGCCATAAAAAATCGCACTCGAATAAGTCCAACTGGCATCTAACCACAATTGATAGAAGGAATTGCCAATGTCGTAGTGTGCATGGATATTTTTGCGACTACCTTTGCGCGTATTTGGGCGCAACAGGTGTTTGAGCTTGTACCATAAACCCATTAACTTACCGCCGAAAATGGCCTTGTCCAAAGCTGCCTCATTTTGAATCGCCAAGCGGAGCAGGGCGGTTAGATCAGTAGTGCTGATCCATCCGGCTTCGTAGCTTTCGGCAAATCCAATGTCGCCGCCCTGTAAGATTTTTCTACAAGCTTGCCAATCGTGAATAGTTAAGATCACTGATTGTGCTAATTGTTGATCGCCAAATTTTAAGACATCGCCGCTTGGCGTGACGATATGCAAGTTGCCGTGCCTAATTCTGCCTAGCATGCGGATAAAAAGCTTGGCACTAGGCGGCATCGCAGATAGTTTGATGGCGTCGGAATTCTTTGTCATTTCGCTAGATGTGCTTGGAATTGAACTCACTTTGTCTGCTCCTGTTCTTTTGATTTGCCAGTGGTAATTTGTTGATTAGTGAAATGCACCTGACGCCGAAATGGAACCTTCTTTATCCACAAAAGTAGGGCGTGCCAGTGAATACGAAAAAACACACCGAAAGTCAAAAACGGTTGCTTACACAGTGCGTTTAATAAATGCTTGTTGGTGAGTTGTTGTGGCTTACCGATGATCGCTGTTTGAATCAACAAGCCTGCGTCATCGTAGTAGTCGATATTCACTTTGATTTTTTTACAGCTTTCAGCAAATCCAAATTGATAATGACCTTTAACTTCACAGAACGGTGACACATGCATCATCTTCGTGCTGATCAGTTGGGTGCTGGCATCGATGACGGCATCATCGGCAGCTTTCAATAAGTAAAAATGGTGTTCGCCAAAGGTATTGTTGACTTCCGCTAATATCGCGATCAGCTGAGATGCATTGTCGTAGCAATACCAAATGCTGATGGGGTTAAATGCATAGCCAAAGACACGTGGGAAGCTGAGCAATTCTATTCTGTCGATCTGCAGAATCTGATGTGCCTGCAATATTTGCTGCATCCACTGTTTCAGATCTGAACCATCGCGCGGCCCATAATCTTTGGTATGAATCGAAATTGGTCGCCAACAATTAATCCCAAATAGCATGCCAGTTGGCATTGCCGAAGAATTCGATGCATTTAGTTCATCAAGATCGAGCTTAAGCATAAACACCGGATAGACAAATTTGTGCTTAACTGGTCGCAGTCGCTGGTGCATTACTAAAGCTTGGATAATGCGAGATGCCATTTTCTATTTGCCTTATTCGGTACGTGCCCAAGCGGGACTAAGATCAAAATGCTTAACGACACGTAGCGCAGATTTCAAACCATCTTCATGAAATCCGTAGCCGGTCCAGGCACCTGCAAACCATGCTTTGTTTTTTCCTTGAATTTGAGATAGATCTCGCTGTGTATCAATCGCTTTCTGATCAAATACCGGATGCGCGTATTCAAATTTTGCGAACACACTTTCTGGTTGTGGTTCATAGATAGGATTTAAAGTGACGATCACTGGAGTTTGCGTATCAAGTCTCTGTAGCTGGTTCAATAAGTAACTGACACAGACAGCACTAGTTTGTGCGCTTCCGGCCATATCGGCATCGGCGCTTTGGCCGATATAGTTCCAAGCACTCCACACTTTTTTCGAGTGTGGCAATAACGATATATCGGTGTGCAAGTAGGCCGTATTGGCTTGATAGCGTGCTTTGGAGAGTAATTCATATTCCGCTTCACTTGCATCCGTCAACATGCCCAGTGTATCTGGCGCATGGGTAGCAAAAATGACTTGGTCGAATAATTCTGTGCTGCCCTTAGACGTGACCATAACTCCTTGTTCAGTGCGCTTGACAGCGCTTACAGGGCTATTGAGCCGTGCATCTTTCAGCGTTTCAGCGATTTTTCTAACGTAG
>DLGN01000325.1:0-2919 GCA_002482715.1 Oxalobacteraceae bacterium UBA7693 | reverse complement strand
GCGCCATTTTGAACAGTGCGCCATTGTGGCCGGTCATTCACTTGAAGCAGCGCGTGGTTGATGCAAAAACGTAAGAAAGTGCGCGCTGGGAAATCCAGAATATCCTTTGGGGAGCTTGACCAAATCGCTGCCGCCATTGGAATTAAATATTGATTAGCAAAACTCGCTTTGTATTTTTGCTGGTGCAACAACTGCCCCAGCGAAATACATGTTTCTGTGCTCATCTTTAGATTACGCTCAGCATCACGATTAAATCGAAGTATGTCTTGAATCATTCCTAAAAAAGATGGGGAAATCAGATTTTTTCTTTGCGCAAAAACCGTGTCTAGATTGGTGCCGGCCCACTCGAGTTTGCCATCGTCTAAGGAAACGCCAAACGACATATCGGTGCCATGGCTTTCGATCCCGAGCTCGGCAAATAATGCAATCAGATTTGGATATGTCTTGTCGTTAAAGACAAGAAATCCTGTATCGACCACCAGTGTTTTTTGATCAATCTCGATGTCCACTGTGTTGGTATGACCGCCCAGGTAACGATTCGCTTCGAACAAAGTGACATCATGTTGCCGTTGCAGAAAATAAGCACTAGCCAAGCCCGAAATACCTGCGCCAACCACGGCAATCTTCTGTTTCTTATGCGTCATACGGATTCCTCAAATCGTTTTTTAAGCTGTCAGTCTTTATTTTGTGTTTTTTGTCAGCATGAATTTATTGTGCGGGATTTACTTCGGTGTTAAGATTGCTACCGACATGGAAAAATCGCTACTAATTGGTAGATATTAATACTTATGAGTATCTTTAGCAAATTAAATTTTAAAGATCAGGCTTTTCGTCTGAGAGAAGATGCAATCCTGGACGCGACAACGAATGTTCTCGCAAGTAAAGGATTTGATTTAATGACAATGGATGATGTTGCCAATCTCATCGGCATTTCCAAGCCTAGCTTGTACAAGCATTTCAAATCGAAAGAAGATCTGGTCGGTGCAGCCATGATACGTTTGCTCGATGGTGCAACTGCGCAATTGGAATCTTTTCCATCTGAATACACGCCAAAAGAAAAACTTTCGGCCTTATTGGAATGGGCGCTTCGGGTGCGTTTAGATGGAGGTTTGCCATTTTTACCCTCGACAAGCAATGCTGTACGAGAAATGTTGATGCGTAATCTGAAATATGTTGGACGGGTCATTAAACTCAATTCGCAGTTAGAAAAATTAGTGGTCGCAGCACAGAAAAATGGCGATTTGAGTACTAAGTTGAGCCCGGATGTTATTTTATTTAGCTATTACGCACGTAGTTGTGATCCTGCCGTCGAGTATTTGCAACGTTTTAGTAAGATGGACACCAATGCGATTGTTGAAAACATGTTGCGTGTATGTTTTCAGGGTTTAGAAGATTAAACTTTTGCACTAAGAATTAACTGTCGATCGCTGTTAGCAAGGTAATGAATCCTATAGATAAGCTTGTAACCAAGTATGAAGTTCCACTTTGTTTTTAGGTTTCGCGAAGTAAAAGCCTTGTGCATGATCGCAGCCAAAAGACATTAGCTTTTCCGCTTGCAATTGATTCTCGACGCCTTCTGCGATTACTTCCAATTGAAGACTTTGACTTAGTTGAACGATCATTTTTGCAATGCTGCCATCGTTTGTGCCATCTGAAATTTCATTGATAAAAGCACGATCAATTTTTAATTTATCGACTTTTAATTTTTGAAGTTGGCTCAGCGATGAAAAGCCTGTGCCAAAATCATCAATCGAAATTCTGACACCCATTGCTTTGATTTTTTCTAAGGTCATGATGAGTAAATCAGGATCGGTCATGGCCATCGATTCGGTAATCTCTAACTCCAAATTCTCAGGTGGAATACCAGCGTCGTGTAATGCGCTTGTGATCAATTGTAAAAATAATGGATGGCTAAACTGTGTTTGTGAAACATTGACCGCCATTCGAAAATCTTGCAAACCTGATTGACGAATTCTCGATAANNAGGCAGGCAGTGCGTAATACCCATTCGCCAATGTTCACTATGAGTCCTGAATACTCAGCGATAGGAATGAATTGATCTGGCGGAATTAATGTGCCATCCTCTGTTTTCCAACGCAGTAAAGCTTCTGCCCCAATTGGTTTGCCTGAGCCAATATGCACCTGTGGTTGAAACACGATAAATAAACGTTCATCTTCAAATGCTGTGCGTAAAGCATGCATCATGCGAACTCGTTCTCGAATTTCCACCCCCATTTCACGGGTGAAATAGCTGTAATCGGCCCGATGATAAATCTTGGCGCGCTTTAAGGCGATATTCGCGTCTTTTAAAGCGTCCGGTGCCGTTAGTTCATACTCAGATAGCTTGAGTAACCCCAAAGTTGCAGAGAGCTGCACGGTTTGCTGTTCGACTAAAAAAGGTCGTGNNGTCGAGAAAATAAACTCAAAATGAGCTTGGGTGAGACCACAACTTCATGCCCTAGCAGTGCAAAAATGTCGTTACCGATACGCGCAATTTTACAATGATCACTAAAATGATCGCTCAATCGTTTGCCAACACTATGTAATAGAAAATCACCAAATTGATGACCTAATGCATCATTGGTTTCGGCAAAATGATCGATGTCGATCAAAGCCAGAATACTGTCCGAACGTTGAGATGACTGTAAAGTTTGCTGTAGATTTTGTAGTATTTGAAGCCGATTTGCGAGGCCAGTCAATGGATCATAAAAAGCCAGATTATGCATTTTTGAATTGAGCATAACATTATCCAGGCAGACCGAAGCGTTGCTGCAAAATAGTTCCAATATGCGCGCTTCATTCGAATCTGGTGATACTCGCTGATTCAAGAAAATGATTAGCGTGACTCCCGCCAAATTACTTAAATATAAAACGGTGTGCTGATCGTGATATGCATGTCGTTGTTCAAACCGTGCTTTT
>DLGN01000013.1 GCA_002482715.1 Oxalobacteraceae bacterium UBA7693 | reverse complement strand
TTATTTTGTGTTTAAATTTTAATGAAAGGATATGACGAGTTGATTACAAGCCCAAAGCTTTTGCGTCTAACTCAATTCTTGAATCACTGATCGAATCGCATCGATACGCGCGATGCGCACCGCTTCGGCAATTTTTTGTGCTTGTCCTAAGAATTTTTGCGCCACCTCACCGGCATTTACCGATAGAGCGGCATTTAAAACCGCACTTAAAAATGCGACTTGGGGAAATTGGATATCTTCTAAACCTGAACGACCAAAGCAATCACACTCAGCCGCCTTCAACATATCCAAAAAACGCTGCGGCTTACGGAAAGCATCATTACGTTCCAACATATCTTGTAAAGTTGCGGCACGCATTTCTTGACTGCGCCCTACATTGCCATGGTCGCGAGCGGTCATGATCGCCAGATCGCGGCAATCGGTGGGCACCTTCAAGCGTTCACAAACTTTTTTTACTAAGGCGATACCGCGTTCTTCGTGTCCATGATGGCGTGGCCAAATTGCAGGATCGGTTGTACCTTTACCAAGATCATGCAATAAAGCTGCAAATCGAATCGGCAAAGATAGCCCCTGCTGTGCGGCGTAATCGACCACTAACATAATATGCACACCGGTATCAATTTCCGGATGAAACTTCGCTGGCTGTGGCACACCCCACAAGGCATCTAATTCCGGAATTAGGCGTGCCAAGGCACCACATTCACGCAAAACTTCAAACATGCGTGAGGGTTTTTGCTCCATCAATCCACGTGATATTTCTTGCCATACGCGTTCAGGTACTAAGGCATCAACTTCACCAGCCGCAACCATGGCCTTCATCAGCGTCATGGTTTCGGTAGCAACCTCGAACGCGTGTGGTGCGACTGAGAATCGCGCAGCAAAGCGTGCCAACCGAAGTATCCGTACTGGATCTTCTTCAAACGCGGCTGAGACATGGCGAAATACGCCCTTCTGTAAATCTGCCTGTCCATTAAATGGATCGGTTAACACACCGTGTTCATCACGTGCAATGGCGTTAATGGTCAAATCACGACGAATTAAATCTTGTTCTAAAGTGACGCTGGGGTCAGTATGAAACACAAAGCCTTTATAGCCGGCAGCAGTCTTGCGCTCGGTGCGTGCGAGCGCATATTCTTCATGGGTTTTTGGGTGTAAAAATACGGGGAAGTCTTTGCCGACAGGAACAAAGCCTTGCGCCAACATTTGCTCTGGTGTCGCGCCAATCACCACATGATCACGGTCTTGCACTGACAAACCCAGCAATGCATCACGTACCGCGCCACCGACAACATAGGTTTTCATTTATCAACCAAATTCAAATCAAGGAAAATCATACTTAGGCAAATCATCACGTTCATCGAGCGCGCCAAGCACCCATTGCGTTACCGCTGGATGGGCTTCGATTCTTTCACAATACGCCTGCAATGCCGGTGCCAATGAAACGCCATAGGTTTTAAAGCGCATCACAACCGGTGCGAAGAACGCGTCCGCAATCGAGAAATCTCCAAACAAGAAACGATGTGCGCCATAAGTTGATAAACAATCTTCCCAGATCTCGCTGATACGACCAATATCGGCTTGCGAACCAGCAGTACGACCTTTACCTGGGAAAGTCGCGCGAATATTCATAGGCATCGCGTTACGCAACTGACTAAATCCCGAATGCATCTCTGCGCAAACACTACGTGCTGTTGCGCGTGCAGCGACATTTTCTGGCCATAAATGATAAGTTGGAAAGCGCTCTGCCAAATATTCACAAATTGCCAGTGAATCCCAAATCACCAAATCATCGCCCAGTAAAACGGGCACTCGTCCAGACAAAGAATACTCAGAGATTTTCTGTGTGGTATCTGGCCTGTCCAACAGCACCTTGATTTCTTCAAATGGAATACCAAAGGTTTTCATGACCAACCAAGGTCGCATCGACCATGAAGAATAATTTTTATTTCCGATGACCAAGCGATAATTACTTTTACGCATAGCATGCTGCAGCGGTGCTAAGGTCGTTTGCAGATCCAGACTTTGTTCATTCGTTTGCATAACAGACTCCTACTGATATTCGGGCTCGTCAGCACTCATACCTTTTGGTATCACCGTGCCTAATCGTGCCTTCAGGGATTGCGGTTTTTTCTCAAAAATCGCTGCGTAATATGTCGCGTTCGACAAAACGTTTTTGACGTAATCACGGGTTTCCAAAAACGGAATGGTCTCTGCAAAAATCGCTCCTTCAACTGGTCGCGTCAGCGTTGATCGCCATGCGCGTGGTCGCCCGGGCCCTGCATTATATGCAGCAGACGCTAAAGCCTGAGAACCGCCAAGATCGGTCAATACCATATTCAAATAATTGGTACCCAATGCCAGATTGGTTTCAACATCATTCACCTGATGCGGAACATAGTTAGCCATGCCAATTTTCTTGGCGACCCACTTTGCTGTTTTTGGCATCACTTGCATTAATCCAGAAGCACCCACATGTGATTTTGCTGCCGTGGCAAAGCGTGATTCCTGACGAATCAAACCATAGACCCAAGCCATATCCACACCTACCGTCTGTGTCGCTTTATACATACTATCGTTAAACGGCGTCGGAAAGCGCTGATGAATATCAACGTCTGACTTGGTTTTATCCGAGGTGTTAACCATTCTGTCTAACAACTCGTTCTGACGTGCAAACTCGGCAGCGACAATAAGTTCACGCTCGTTCATACTGCGCAAGGCCCAGTTCCATTCACGTGTACCTTCAAAACGCAAATTCATCGCATAAAATTTCAACGCACGTTGTAAGTTCGGGTTTTGTGCAATCGGCGTCAATTCTTCTGCACTGACCGCTTTTACCAAAGCAGGTACACCTATCTTTTGCCCACGTTCTTCTAAAGCGAGCTGTCCATAAAAATGCATCTGATCTGAAATACTAGCGAAAATTGCTTGCGCCTCTTCTTTCTTACCTTCACTCTGTATCGCACGTCCGTGCCAGTACACCCAAGCTGGTTGGTTCTTCAGATTAATTGGCATGGCTGCAATCGCACTCTTGACCATTTTCCAATCGCCCTCGCGCAAGGCCATACGCACACGCCACTGATAGGCTTCGATACTCAAATGTGCAGAATCGGCACGCTTCCAATAGGTCGTTGCTTCAGCCTGCAATTTCTGCGAGGCAGGTAAAGCGATATTGGCCCAGGCTTGTGCTTTGTCATTGGCACTCAGTTTGTCACCAAATTTCTGCAAAGCGGTGACAGATTTTTCTGGGTCTTGTTTTGCGGCACGACCTAAAGCCATCAAAAATAACTCACGGCTAAGTCGGTCATTTGCCGGAGCCTTCTTGAGCAAATTATTTGGCTTATCCATTGCCTCAATCAAACGCTTTTCTGGAATATCTAACATTTTTCCAAGACGTTTTGCCAAAGGCATCGCTGAAGACTCGGCGGCGATACGCATTTGCGCCCACAAGTCAGCATCGGTAAATTGCCCTTGCTCATACAGCGTATTAATCAGTTGATAGCAACCATCACCATATTGCTTAGGAGAGGTGATCAAACTACGCGCCTCGACCGCCACTCTTTGCTGCTTGAGCGCTTTAGATAGCAAGGCATAGCACTTAACTTGATGATCATCATTCACGACATACAGAGGTAATTGCTGATCAAAATTGGTCCAATCACCACGATAGCCGAGAACCAATAGCCAATCATTACGCAAACGATCGGCAATCGCACTTCCCTCGTATTTTTTGAAAAATGCATGAATCTCTGCCGCAGATATGGAACGAATTCGCGTACGCAAAACGTAATAATCGACATACGAAGGAATCGCATATTGCGTCAGTTGTGAAGCATGCATTTGCGCGGCCTTGGCATCATCATGCATCGCTGCATCGCGCAAAGCCATAAACCGATCATCATCATTGATCACACCATTCATTGGTGCGCTCATTGGAGCACTCACTGATGTGTTCACTGGTGCATTAGTAAAATTTTCAGCCACATTCGGGCTGAAGGAGTTCCCTGCAACAGCAGGCAAAGCTGCTAACATAGCAAAGCTGGTGCTAAAAACGCCACGTAATGCAAGACGAATTAAGCCACGATGTAATTGTTGTTCTAACATTTCAAGCATATCCTTCTAAAACCTGTTAACAGTATGACACAGCCACACCATAGCGTAAAAGAACAAATACCAAACCGCGCGCAATTGCGCCGTGATTTACTTGCTTCGCGCAAAGAAACACCACTCGCTTTGCGCCAGCAATGGGATCTTGAAATCGCTCAACAAGTCATTGCCTATATCCGCCAAGCCGCACCACAGAGTCTAGCGGTCTATTGGCCGATTCAGGCTGAACCTGATTTGCTGCCTTGTTACCAAGAACTACACCAACTCGGCGTAGCACTAGCGCTGCCCATCGTCATCGCCAAGGGACAAGCGCTCAAATTCATTCGTTGGGCACCGGGTGATGCGATGGATTTGGATCGCTTTGGTATACCAATTCCACGCCATCAGGAGCAAGTGCTTAGTCCCGATATGTTACTGATTCCTTGCGTTGGATTCACAGAACAAAATTTTCGACTTGGGTATGGTGGCGGCTTTTATGACCGCAGCTTAGCTGAACTTCCACGAGCAAAAACTGTGGGCATCGCCTATCAGCAATCGCGCACCAGCTTCCCGCCAGAAAAGTATGATGTGCCTCTTGATCGCGTCATTACCGAATTCAATCACCCGGCATCCTAGTCAAACTTAAACGATCTTTTCATCATTCAAAGAACAACGAAACACCATCATGTGCGTCAATTACACTCCAACTCGCAGAGACCAACTGGCTCCAAAATTTGCAGCGATTGATCAGACCGGAGAAGACTGGCGGCCTGAAATCTGGCAAGACTACAATGCGCCTTTCATCACTCATGATCACTTGAAACGCCGGCGCGCTCAATTGGGCAGCTACGGCATGGTGCCAAAAACCAAAATCCCTGCTGGCGTAAAACGCTTTAGCACCATGAATGCACGCGCGGAAACCATCAGCGAATTACGCAGTTTCGCGCAGGCCTGGCGTGATGGACAACGTTGTCTGATTCCATTACAAAATTTCTTCGAGCCGAATTACGAAACGGGTAAAGCCGAACGCTGGCAAATTGGCGTCAGGGACAACAGCGATTTTGCTGTCGCTGGCTTATACCAAGGCTGGCAAGATAATGATGGCCAACAAAGTTTTTCGTTCACGCAAATCACCATCAATGCCGATCAGCACCCACTGATGCGTCGCTTTCAAAAACCTGAAGATGAAAAGCGATCGCTGGTGATTTTGCACGAACAAGACTATGACGCATGGCTAGCTTGCACTACACCCGATCTTGCACGCAGTTTTCTGAAGCTGTTTCCTGCTCAAGATATGTGGGCGCAATCCGCAGTGTTAAGCAAGCCGCAAACAAAATCTAACACTGCACAACTTGTCGCACTGCCGATTCAAAAATCCTTATTTGACGAGTAATCATTTTCATCCTACTCATAACCTACTCATAACCTACTCACAACCTAGTCAAAACGATCAAGAACAGATCTTTAAAATAAACAAAACAATTTACTTTACATTACCAAGCACAACTTTTTCGCAGCAAACCAAGAAAAATTAGCATAATTACTTGTAGCTAATTGCAAATAATTAGCAAATCAACTATGTTGCTCGTCTCGTTGTGTTTTTTAAGGATTCTCTGTGAAATTAATTACTTTACTGATGCTAAGTGCTGGCATCTTGACACCTGGCTTGGCATTGTCAACTACGCCCATCGAACCTGCGGCAAGCGCCGTCAGCGCAGCAAAATCAAAACAACTCGCTGCGCCGGTCAAGGTAACGTCTGTTGAAGGCATCACCGAATACAAACTAGCAAACGGCATGCGCGTGGTGTTATTCCCCGATGCCAGCAAGCCTACTCTGACCACTAACTTAGTTTACATGGTGGGTTCGCGCCACGAGAATTATGGCGAAACTGGTATGGCACATTTACTCGAACATTTGTTATTCAAACCAAGCGCGAACTTCGGCATCAAAAAAGGCACGAAATCACCCGTCGAAGTATTGAACGCCACTGGAGCGGAATTTAACGGCACGACTTGGTATGACCGTACCAACTACTACGCAACATTTCCAGCAAACGAAGACAATCTAAAGCAAATGCTGGCGATGGAAGCCGATCGCATGATCAATGCCGCTATTGATCAAAACGATTTGTGGAATCCGAAAACGCAAAAAGGTGAAATGACTGTGGTTCGCAACGAATTTGAAATCGGCGAAAGCGATCCTATCGGTGTCACCACGGAAAGAATCCAAGCAGTTGCCTACGACTGGCACAATTACGGCAAATCCACTATCGGCGCGCGTTCTGATATTGAACAAGTGAACATTCCTCGCTTGCGCGCATTCTATAAAAAATACTACCAACCAGATAATGCGATTTTGATGATCGCTGGTAAGTTTGATGATGCGAAAATTCTCAAACAAGTCAATGAATTATTTGGTCGCATTCCTAAACCAAGTCGCGTTATCGATCCAACTTACACAGCCGAACCAACACAAGA
Source organism: Oxalobacteraceae bacterium UBA7693 (assembly GCA_002482715.1). GTDB lineage: Bacteria > Pseudomonadota > Gammaproteobacteria > Burkholderiales > Burkholderiaceae_D > Undibacterium. Next base: position 2,643 of record DLGN01000013.1, on the reverse strand, counting down.
TGGCGAACGCGCTGTGACCGTGCGCCGCACCGGCGGTACCCAGTTTGTAGGCGCTGGTTATCATATGGCACCATCAGCGCATATCGATTCCGCAGCACTGAGTTTGCTTGCCAATATTCTGACCAACGCGCCCAGTGGTCGCTTACACAAAGCCTTGGTCGAAACTAAATTAGCCACGGCGATCAACTACAACACCGTCAGCAATTTAGAGCCAAGCTACGGTATCTTTGGTGCAATCGTACCAAAAGAAAGTAATTTAGATGCGGCACAAGATGCACTGTTAAAAGTATTAGAGAACTTAAAAACCACGCCAATCACGCCAGAAGAATTAGAGCGCGCTAAGCAAGCAGCACGCAAGCAAATCCAATTGGCATTAAATGACACCGCGCAATTGACTATTGCATTAACCGAATCCATGGCAGCGGGTGATTGGCGTTTGTTCTTCATCGAACGTGACCAGATCGAAAAAATGACGGTCAAGGAAGTGCAAGCCGCAGCGGAAAAGTATTTGAAAGCGACTAACCGCACCTTGGGTCGTTTCATCCCAACTGAAACCGCGGACCGTACCGAAGTTCCTGGTACACCAGATGTATTGAACATCGTGAAAGATTACAAAGGCCAAGCTGTTGTAGCGCAAGGTGAGGCTTTTGATCCTAGCCCAGACAATATCGAAAAACGCACGCAACGTTCAAGCTTATCCAATGGCATGAAACTCGCCTTGCTACCGAAAAAAACCAAAGGTGCAACAGTCAGTGTCAGCTTGCGCTTGCGCATGGGAACTGAAGCTAGTTTGCAAGGCAAAGCTGAAATTGGTCAATTCACAGCAAGTTTATTGAACAAAGGAACAGAGCGCTTATCTCGTCAAGAAATCAAAGATAGTTTTGACAAATTGAACGCACAAGTCACCATCGGCGGCAGTGCAGAAGGCATTACTGCCAACGTCACAGCAACTCGCGACAAATTACCTGCGGCGCTCGAATTGCTGGCTGAAGTGTTGAAAAAACCTGCATTCCCAACGAATGAATTTGAAGAATTCAAACTGGCAATCGTTGGCCGGATTGAGCAATCCATCCCAGAACCGCAAGCACAAGCAAGCAATGCCTTGGCGCGCCTAACTGATGCTACGCCGGCTGGACATGTCTTGCATGCGAAGACTTTGCCTGAACAGGTGCTCGCAGCGAAAGCGGTCAAATTAGAAGACGTCAAAGCTTTCCATCAAAATTACTTTGGTGCGGACAACGCCAGCTTCGCAGCGGTTGGTGACTTCGATACAGCGGAATTGAAAACGCAATTAAACAATTTGTTTGGTAGCTGGAAAGCAAAGCAAAGTTATACACGTATTGCTCGTAATATGAAGGCCGTTGCTGGTGAAAAAATCATCTTGAATACACCTGACAAAGCCAGCAGCTTCTTGCTGGCTGTGCATCCAGTAGCGATCAAAGATGATGCTGCTGTCTATCCCGCATTATTGATGGCGAATCACATGCTCGGTGGTGGCGCTTTACGCAGTCGTCTGGCTGATCGTATTCGTCAAAAAGAAGGTCTATCGTATGGCGTCGGTTCATTCTTAAATGTGCCTAGTCAAGATCCAAGTGGATTCTGGGGCGCATATGCATTAAGTGCACCACAAAATACGGCGAAAGTCGAAGCCGCATTACGTGAAGAAGTACAAAAAGCATTAAGCGAAGGCTTCACCGAAGCGGAATTAATTGAAGCGAAAAAAGGCTGGAAACAAGGTGAAGAAGTTAATCGCACTCAAGATGCTGGCTTGGCTGGACAATTGGCTACTTACTTAGCGATTAATCGCACCATGAAATTTGACCAAGACTTCGAAGCAAAAGTCGCAGCATTAAGCCTGACACAAGTGAACGAAGCACTACGTCAAATCATCAAGCCTGAAGTGATTTCTATCATTAATGCAGGCGATCAAGCTAAGCTTGCAAAATAAGACAGCAAAATCGTCGTAAGCGTAGTGAATGAGGGCAAAATTCCATTCGGAATTTTGCCCTCTCTTTTTTGGTTATCGATTTTGCATAACTGTTTATTGTTTGCGATCAAGAAATGTGCGAGCACTGATCTAGAGAACATATAGACTACCGCATCTTCCTACTACACTTTGCAGCACGTAAATTTTTCAGGAGAGTAACGATGAGTACGCCAGTAAATACTGCAGCAAATTCGAATAACAATGCAACGATGAGTACTACAAAAAAATACAATGCCGCTGCATCATCCGCGCACAATTTAGAACAAGCATCCATCAACTCGGCAACAGACATTGCTCAAACAATCATCAACACCGAAAAATCTGGCACAACGTGTTGCGGATTTTGTGACGCTAGTGCCGATCCATCCTGACACAGACCAAGATATCATTCAGAGAACGCCAACTCAGGATAAGCGAGTAAAATATCGTTTTATCTCACGTCATCAATGCCGATGCTCAAGCTTGCTCTCTCTGAATTATCTTTTCATGCGACTAGTGTAAGCCTAAGTGCTGTATTCGCTTTGTCATCAATTTTTTTGAATCAAGCTGTTGATGCGCAAACAAAGAAATCAACGAAAGCAAAATCCATTGCTTTCACCTTGTATGCCGCTGGTGATATCGCCGATTGTCGAAAAAATTGATGACAAAGCGAATAC
>DLGN01000175.1:3398-5869 GCA_002482715.1 Oxalobacteraceae bacterium UBA7693 | reverse complement strand
CGATATGTATTTTCACGGTTTGCGTTTCGTTGCGCTTGAGGTCAATCACCTGTGTTGCCGCATCTTTCGGCATCAAGCCGATGTGTAAAGCGTAGCGATCGAGATTTTTTGGATTGCTGATCTGGAATGGAAATTCAGCGACGTCTCCCACAAAAATCGGGTTGCCTTGTCGAGCATTCAATCGAAGATAAGCAAGATTGCGGAAAGTGAAAAGGGCATTGACTGCGGCCAAACCTGCCAGTAGATAGGTCATGCCAAAGCCAAGGTTGAGATTGTAGTTGGTCGAGGTTAGAAATAATGTGAGCAATAGAACGATAAACATCAAGCCAGCTTTACTTGGCAATGTGAAGACGCGTCTTTGTTTTAAAATGACTTCGCCTGTTTCAGCTGTTTTTTCCAGTAAAACGATGTGCTTGAATTTTGTTATTAAGTCGTGAAAAAAGCGCATCGTCTAATTGTTGAAATCGTTGAAATGTTTGTTGTCTGTTATAAACGCAGCCAAAGTGTTGTCGACTTTGTGCGCGATCATGTGCTCACTTCTTTGCAAATTTAAGTGCTCAATCAATGTGATTGTATTAGCGAGCATTTTTCTTCATCTTTAGTCTGACTGAACATAATTTAAACCGCGATCTTTAGCATTAGTTGCGTGAGTAAATCGGCGCTGGCATTAGTTTTGTTGCTGACCGCTTTGAGTGGACGCAAGCGATGGGCGATAACGGGAATTAATACTGCCTGAACATCTTCCGGTAAAACATGATCGCGACCTTCGATAGCCGCCCATGCTCTCGATGCTTGAAGTAAAGCAATCGCTGCGCGCGGACTCATTCCTTCAGCAAAAATTCCTGCTTCCCGGGTACTTTGTGCTAGTTTTTGAATATAGTCGATCAAAGAACTTGACGCATGAATCCGACGTATTTCGGTTTGTGTTGCCTGCAATTCTTCTGCCTGCATGATGGCTTTTAAACTCTTTAGCAGCGTGCGGCGATCTTCGCCCAATAGTAAAGCACGTTCCGCAGCAGCATCCGGATAACCTAAAGAAACGCACATCAGGAAACGATCTAACTGTGATTCGGGTAAGGCAAAAGTGCCAACTTGGTGAGTTGGATTTTGTGTCGCGATCACAAAGAACGGTTGTGGTAGCTGACGGGTTTGGCCTTCTGCGCTAACTTGTTGCTCTTCCATTGCCTCTAATAAAGCAGACTGCGTTTTTGGTGTCGCGCGATTAATTTCATCGGCGAGTAAAACTTGCGTAAAGATAGGCCCCGGATGGAAAACAAACTGACTTTTTTCGCGCTCGAAAATAGAGACTCCAATGACATCAGTCGGCAATAAATCAGAGGTAAACTGCAAACGATTGAACTGCAGGCCGAGTGAAATTGCTAACGCATGTGCGAGCGTTGTTTTACCAACGCCGGGAACGTCTTCGATGAGTAAGTGTCCACCACCTAATAAACAGACTAGTGCCTGCTGAATTTGCCGTTCTTTACCGATTATTACTTGGTTGAGTTGTTTTGCTACCTCATGGACTTTTGAAAACATGTGCTTTTCCCATAGAATCACTGAATACGATATCGCAGATACCACGAATTGTGCAAGACTAGCACAGACAGACGCATCTCAACACCCCAGATCATGGTACAAGGTGTCAGGTACTGATTGAGCGTGCAGCGCGGATTGATTTGATGGATTCGACTAAAGTGATGCGTTAGAACATGAATGTCAAATCATCTATGCATAGCGATGATTGTTAGGCAAGCAGATTTAAAGAGGAAAAAGCATGGCAAGGCCAGAGAAAATTCGTTTGGGTGAAATTTTGTTGCAGCAAAATCTGATGACAGAAGAGCAGCTGCAATTTGCATTGGCGGAACAAAAACGCACCGGACGTAAATTGGGTCGGCTTTTTGTAGAGAATCGTTTTGTCACTGAAGATCAGATTTCAGAGGCGATGGCGAAACAGTTGAACATTAGTTTCGTTAATTTAAAACACTACAACATTAAACCTGACGTGGTGAAAAAACTACCCGAGCTTCAGGCCAGACGTTTTCGTGCCATTGTGTTGGAACAGCGTGACAATGGTTACTTGGTCGCGATGGTAGATCCTACAGATTTATTTGCCTACGATGAAATTAGCCGAATTCTGAAAGCCAATATTTATTTGGCCGTGGTGAATGAAAATGATCTGTTGGCGGCTATTGATAATTTGTATCGGCATACCGAGGCGATTACTGATCTGGCGCGCGAGTTAGAACAAGAGCTGGGCGATGCGAATGTGGATTTTGGCAATCTGGTAACAACCGCCAGCTCTGAAGATGCCCCCGTCGTGAAGTTGCTGCAATCGGTGTTTGATGATGCTACACAAGTACGCGCTTCAGATATTCATATTGAGCCTCAAGAAAAACGATTGCAAATTCGCTTCCGAATTGATGGTTCCTTGCATTTGCAAACCGAAGCAGATATGCGAATCGCAGGTT
>DLGN01000175.1:0-3311 GCA_002482715.1 Oxalobacteraceae bacterium UBA7693 | reverse complement strand
TATTTCGGAAAAACGTTTGCCGCAAGACGGTCGATTTATTATTAAAGTACGTCAACAACAAATTGACGTGCGTATTTCGACGATGCCAACCCAATATGGTGAATCGATCGTGATGCGTTTGCTTAATCAAAGTGGTGGCATTTTAAATCTCGACAGAATCGGTATGCCAGCAGATATGTTGGAGCGGTTTCGTTCGATTATTCAACGGCCAAATGGTCTGGTGCTGGTGACAGGTCCAACTGGGAGCGGTAAAACCACCACCTTGTATGGTGCATTAGCAGAATTGAACCGTGAAGACCGTAAATTAATTACCGTGGAAGATCCTGTCGAGTATCGCTTACCTGGAATTAATCAAGTTCAAGTGAATGAGAAAATTGAGTTGAGTTTTGCTAAAGTCCTGCGGGCATCCTTACGACAAGATCCTGACATTCTTTTGCTTGGTGAAATGCGCGATCAAGAAACCGCGCAGATCGGTATGCGAGCGGCAATGACAGGTCACTTAGTATTATCAACTTTGCATACGAATGATGCCATCAGTACCCCGATACGATTATTGGATATGGGTGTCCCTCGTTACATGATGGGAAGTTCTTTGCAGGCAGTTTTAGCGCAACGTCTGGTCAGGGTCATTTGCGAAAGTTGCCGCGCTCCTCACGTACTTTCGCCAGCCGAACAGGAATGGATTAGCGTCGATCTTCAACAAGATACGATAAATCAAACACAGTTTCACGCAGGTCGAGGTTGCGGCCATTGTAATGGTACCGGGTACCGTGGTCGTATGGGGGTGTACGAACTGCTTGAAATGACGAAAGCAGTTGTTGATGCAGCACATAGCGAAGACAATGCCTACTTTATCGAGGTCGCGAAACGTCAAATGGGTGGTAAAACTTTACGTAAGAACGCTATTGATTTGGTACTTAATGGCGTTACGACCGTCAGTGAAGCGATGCGTATCAGTAACCAAATTGATGAATAGGGCAAGGTATGCCATTTTATGCTTATAAAGCGAGAAATTCGCGTGGCGAATTAGTCGAAGGCGTGATGGAAAGTGCGGATGCCGATGGTGTTGCCAAACAATTGTTTGGGATAGGCGTGTCTCCAACGCAGATTGAATTGACTACGCATGCTTCAGGGAATCAAGAGCTAAATTGGTGGCAGCGTTTTTGGGAGAAAAAGGTTCAAGCCTTAGATGTTCAATTATTTAGCCGACAGTTGCATACCTTGATACGTGCTGGCGTTCCGATTATGCGTGGCCTGGCTGGATTGCAAGAGTCCGCAGTCAGTCGTGCATTTCGTAGTGTTATTAAAGACTTGAGAGAGTCCTTAGATGCAGGCCGCGAATTATCTGCGGCGATGCGTCGTCATCCTAAGGCCTTTTCCATGTTTTTTATCAGCATGGTGCGTGTCGGAGAAATGACTGGCCGCTTGGATATGATATTTCTACGCTTATCCGAGCATATGGAATTTGAACGTGACATGCGAAATCGTGTCAAGACGGCTCTGCGTTATCCAATGTTTGTCATGATTGTGATGCTAGTGGCCATCGTCATCGTGAATATTTTTGTGATTCCTGCTTTCGCCAAAGTGTTCGCAAGTTTCAATGCAGAGCTGCCGATCATGACCCGTTTTTTGCTCGGTATGTCAGAGTTTTTTGTGGATTATTGGGTGGTTCTTTTTGGCATTAGTTTGGTGGCCGTTGTCGCATTTAAAAATTTTATTGGCACAGTCGCTGGGCGTTTTTGGTGGGATAGACAGATTTTGCAGTTTCCAATTTTTGGACGCATCGTTTTAAAAGCGACACTGGCTCGCTTTGCGCGCAGTTTTGCACTATCTAGTAAAAGCGGAGTACCAATTGTGCAGGCACTGACGGTCGTTTCTAGTACCGTTGATAATACTTATATCGCCAGTCATGTCGATCAAATGCGAGAGGGAGTAGAGCGCGGCGAGAGTATTTTGCGTACAGCTTCTGCGAGCGGGGTGTTCACACCTGTGGTTTTGCAAATGATCGCTGTTGGTGAAGAAACGGGTGCTTTAGACGAATTAATGGATGAAATTGCTTTGATGTATGAAGGCGAAGTTGAATATGAATTGAAAAACTTGTCGGCAAACATCGAACCAATTTTGATTGTTTCTTTGGGGGTGATGGTCTTGATTCTGGCACTAGGAATCTTTTTGCCGATTTGGGATCTTGGTCGGGTCGCCTTGCAAAAATAGTCGTTGATGTGTTTTTTCGACAGGTTTGCGGTATATCGCAAGGCTTGCGTGTGAATATTTGTTATGATGTAAATTAGTAAGTGCGTTATAGATGTAAAGATAACTACAATGCTAATGGATGCGCTTCGTTGTGAAATTTAAATGTGTAACTTAATTGATTGGAATTGTGATGAAACAGAAACAAGCGGGTTTTACTTTAATTGAATTGATCGTTGTGATCATTATTTTGGGCGTGCTTTCAGCTTATGCTTTACCTCGGTTTGCTGCTCTTCAAACAGAAGCGCGTATCGCTAAGATGAATGGCGCTTTAGCGTCTTTAAAATCAGGTGCTGCATTAGCCCATTCAATTCAGCTGACACAACAATTAGCAGCTAATACTTCGGTGATTATGGAAGGTGCTACTATCCCGATGGTCAATGGTTATCCAACGACAGCATTAACGGGAATTCCTGTCGCAGCAGGATTAGCTACACCCGACTTCGTGTTGACAGTGACTTCAGCAACCGTATTTCGAGTTTCATCAGATGCGAATCATCCTAACTGCGCGGTCACTTACACAGTACCCGCTGCGGCTGGATCGCCTCCGACTTATAACGGTACAGGCTTAACAGCGGTAAACTGCGCTTAATAGTTAGGCTGTCTTAGGTCTGGTTCTGTGTATCGTCATTCCCGTGTAGGCCGGAATTCAGTGGCGTAAAAGCCTAAAGTCATTGGATCCCTGTTTACGCAGGGATGATACTTCGATTTTTTGAGCTTAATGGTATGGCATTGGTGCTTAATAGATTTTTTAGACTTTTACTTGAAGTTTATGATGTTTGAATATGCCGATAGCGAATGAAAAATTCGCTATCGCAATTTGCTTGAACTTAAAAAGTACAAATCAAGTTATTTGATGCGTTCTTCTTGTTTTTCTCTTCTTTATTCGCTTGAACTGATTGTCTTCTTATGCGAACACCCATGCCATTTGCCAAGCGCCGTGCGATTCAAGGCTTCACCATGGTTGAGTTGATCTTGGTATTAGTGGTGTTTGGTATTTTGTCGGCAATTGCGCTTCCTCGTTTTTCTGACCGGGTTGATTTCGATGCCCGCGGTTTTTT
>DLGN01000279.1:542-10588 GCA_002482715.1 Oxalobacteraceae bacterium UBA7693 | reverse complement strand
GAATTAGAAGATAAACTCACCCAAATGAGTGAGTTAGTGCGAGAGGATCAACTGACTGGCAGCCTAAACAGGCGTGGTCTCGATGATATTTTTGAGCGTGAGGCAGATCGCGCTGATCGACGTGGCACATCGCTATGTGCAGCAATGCTAGACCTAGATAACTTCAAAAAACTCAATGATACTCATGGTCATGCTGCGGGCGATGAAGCCTTGATTCATGTCGTTAGAATCGTTAAGCAAACCCTACGCTCAATTGATGTGATTGCACGCTATGGAGGTGAAGAATTTCTTATCGTCATGCCAGAAACTAGTTTAGATGAAGCCGCGAAGGCAATGACCAGAGTGCAACGTGAACTGACCACGCACTTCTTCACCGCGAACGATCAACGCTTATTTATTACATTTAGCGCAGGTGTCGCATTACGGGCACCACATGAAGCGCAAGAGTCGGTTGTCAAACGTGCCGATAAAGCGATGTATGAAGCGAAAAAAACAGGCAAAAATCGCGTGATTGTGGCGAAGTGAAATGGTCTACTAATGCATCGCATGGATCAAAAAATAAAGCGGCTAAATAGCCGCTTTTTGCTTTTACAACGCTAAACTAAAAACCAAGCGTTCAGCTTAGAGCAATTTACTCAAGTGATACCTTGAAATAAAACACCTAAGTAATTTTTCAAATAATACATCTAAATAATACATCTAAGCGATTCGCTTTAAAAATCCATCAGGCGCAACTGTGATCTGCAACTTATGGTGCATATTTTTATCGATGACAAATTCAGCATGTGATTCGAGATAGGCATGCACCGCGGTCTTAGGACTGTTCCCCGGATTCCATGGGCGATTATCAAAAACATCCGCAGGAACATCCTCGACAAAGGTATCAAAGACCACGCAATAACTGTCTTTGCTGACTAGACCAGCATAGGCGTTTAGTTCAGCCAAGACGTGGTCATGTGTATGATTCGAATCCAAAAATACCAGAACCTTCTTTTTATCTTTGACGAGTTCACGGACTTGACTAACAATCTCTGGTGCCACACTGGATCCTTGTAACATCTTAATGCGTTTAGACATAGGATGCTGCAATATCGCTTCACGGTTATGTTCTCGGATATCAATATCAATACCAATAACAAACGCATCAGAGTTACCGCCGCAAGCGGCATTCAACTCCAACAGCGAAGCTGAATAAATAATTGACCCACCATGCGCGATTCCTGTTTCGATAATCACATCTGGCTGAACTGTCCAGATCAATTCCTGCATCGCGATCATATCGATAGGATTCTGAATAATAGGCCGGCCTAGCCAAGAAAAATTATAAACATATTGGCGGCGCATGCTCTGCTCCAGCCAATCTCTCGACTGCTTTTGAAATTCGACATCTTGTGCCAAAGCCTCAACGCGTGCTTCTCTCTCTTTTTCAAATTGCTGTATAGGATTCATATCGCCTCGCCATAATGTTGAAGAAGACTTGGCAAATCCTGCACCAAATCACAAGTTCTCATTCCAAATAATGATTCTACTTTTTTTGTTTCTATACGCGGGAATTTTATTGCAGGGGCATTAGGCTGAAACGCACAAATCACGCCAGATTTCGTCAAAAAATCAGCGATCATTTGATTCGAAATGTTTTTGCCAGATGCCAAATTAAAAATCCCACTTTCGCCTACCAAAGCAATGCGGGGCAAAGCCAGTGCCACATCTTTCACTGAAATATAATCTTTTTCAGATTCAGGCGCGGTAAAAAACTCGACCGTTTTAAGACGAGCCGCCGCACTTAAAATTTCCGACAAAAAATTCTGACTTGGCATCTGCTCTCCATAGACATTCGAGAGTCGCGCGATTTTGACTGGACGACCACTTTGCAAACACAAGCTCTCGCCCATCAATTTAGAGAGATTATAAAGATCGCCAGCCAATTCAGGATTCACCAATAACGTACTTGTTTCGGCAGTTGACGAGGCATTTGCGTACACACGTGTGCTGGAAAGATAGGTTAAGGAATCAAACTTCGCAGCTTGTAACCAATGCGCTAAGTAACTCACATGCGCCTCGACTGTATCGAATGGCCTCTGCCTAAAGTCAGCGGTTAAACCAGCACAATAAAAGACATGCCCATAATGTCGATCCAAGATCGGCTTATCATTCCTTGCAATCAAGTCGCAGAGCCATCCGGTTGCGCGAAGATGTGCGTCCAAATGACGTCCAACAAAGCCATGACCACCAATTAAAGTCGCGTGTAAAACCTTACTCATTCACGCCATCCTAAATGTCGTAAAGGATTTCCCGCTTGGATCGAGTAAGCAGGAATCTCACCACGCACAAGCGAACCAGCGCCGATCACGCATCCGGTGCGCAATATCGCACCATCAAGAATGACCACATTCGCGCCGATCCACACGTCATCTTCAATCACGATTCCACCGCGACTAGGCAAGAATCCTTGCTGATTGATTCTGCAGGACTTATCTTTAAAAGCATGATTGACTGGGGCAAAAGTGCAATTGGCCGCGATCGCTACGTCGTTCCCTATCAGTACACCATTCCCGGTATATAAAACACAACCAGAGTTAATGACCGTTCTGTCGCCAACTACTAAGTCACCATTTCCACCAGCGGGTTTCACTTTTACAAAACTATCGATACTGGCGTGAGCTCCAATCACAATTCGAGTTCCACGTGTCGAATCTTCGATATCAGCGAACTTAGACACTTTAGCCAGTGGATGAATTTCAATCAAAGTAATGCTCCTTATCCAAGCTCAGAAAATTCGCAACTCAGGAATCGCAATCACAAATTGTGCCCCCCAAGAACGCACAAACGATAATTCTTGTGTGATTTCCTGTTCCAAATTCCAAGGAAAAATAATGATGCGATCTGGACGTTGCTGTTTCAAGTAGTCGATATCGACAATCGGCAGGCGACTACCCGGCAAATATTTCCCCTGTTTTTGTGGATTTTTATCGACCACATACTGAATCAAATCACCGCGAACTCCCGCAAAATTTAACAGCGTATTACCTTTTGCTGCCGCACCATAAGCAGCAACCGTCAAGCCATCTCGCTTGAACTGAATTAACTGTTCAAGTAAAGCATATTTGGCGCGATCTGCATCGCTCTGCAAGCGTCGATAGAAGTAATGCCCTAACATACCTGCCATTTCTTCTTGCTGCAGACAGTCGACGACCCGATCAGAAATCAAATGATGTGAACTGGTTTGCGCAAAAACTCTGAGGCTTCCACCATGGGTAGTCAGCTGTTCAACGTCAAAGATAAATAGCCCGTTGGCTTCAAATATTTTTTTTACGGCAGTTAAGGATAAGTATGAATAATGCTCATGATAGGCAGTGTCAAACTGATTCAATTGCACCATATTCAGTAAATGGGGAAATTCAAAAGTCACGACGCCAGTCGGCTTCAACAACTTCGCAAACCCGCGCACAAAGTCGTTAATATCTGGCACATGTGCTAGTACATTGTTCGCTGCAATCAAATCTGCTTGCTTGCCGAGCTGTCCTAACTGAATAGCCAGAGATTCACCGAAAAACACCTCAAGAATTTCAATGCCGCGTTGCCTCGCCATCGCCGCAGTACTACTGGTTGGCTCAATACCGTAGCAAGGAATTCCCAGCGCCTGCACATACTGCAAAAGATAACCGTCGTTGGCAGCAACTTCAACCACCACGCTATCTGTAGTCAAGCCAAAACGCTGTTGCATCGCCTGAACATAATTTTTCGCGTGCGTTAACCATGAGCTTGAGTAAGAACTGAAATACGCATAGTCCTCAGTGAACAAGGATTCGCGCTGTGCAAAATCTTCGGTCTGTACTAACAAGCATGATTGGCAGAGCAATAATCTCAAAGGAAAATAAGATTCAGGAAGAGATAATTGGGCTTGCGTCAAATAGGAATTTGACGGCGGAGCAGTGCCCAAATCCAGACAGGCAAGATCAAGTTGGCTTGAGCAATGACGGCATTTCAAAGTTTGACTCCTTCAAAATCTTCTGTGAGAAAAGCGAATGCAACATCTCGCTCGGATCTTTGTGTAACGGGTAATGGCCAATGTAATTGTAAGCGCACATCCAAGACATTTAATCCGGCTTCAAACTGTGGTGCATAAGTCCTACTATGGCAATAAAACATATCGACGTTTTCTGTTAATGTTTGAAATCCATGCGCGCACCCCGGCGGTACAAGTAAGCTTTGTTGGTTCTGAGCCGACAATTCAATTGCAATATGCTGTAAGAAACTTGGCGAACCATGGCGCAAATCGACAATCACGTCCCATACGGCACCACGAAAGCAAGTAACAAGTTTACTTTCGGCATAAGGAGGCAGTTGATAATGCAAACCCCGCACCGTACCTTTCTGCGCGGTAAAGCTATGATTAAGCTGTGCGATAGGATCATTCCAGCCCAATCCCTGCATGGTTTCAGCACAATAGATACGCTCAAAAAAACCGCGATCATCGCCGCGCTGAAGACGCTCGATCAGATAAACACCTGAGATTGCTGTTGGCTTACTCATTAATCCATTCTGCGTACCCACATTGATCCCTTTTAACTCACTTCATTTATTGCCTATCTGCTGCTCACTTGATCAGAAGTACGCCATTTACGCCATTTCGCAATTCAAATAAGCTTCGATATCCGCGGCACACAATGCATCTGCGTTTGCCCCCGCCAGATAAGATTTGTACCAATGCATGCTCCTGGCAACCGCTTCTGCCAAATGCCACCGAGGTTGCACTCCCAACTGTTGTCGTGCCAAGCCATTATCAAGCTGCAATAAGCCAGCCTCGTGCGGGCCTTCAATCTGATCTGCGAACCTACTTGTTCCAGACCCAAACGCTAGCTGTGCATGCTCGATGACCGTGCGCACAGTCACCGCATCCGCGAGATCTGGTCCGAAATTGTAAGCATAATTTAATCCAGTTTGAGTCGCCAATTTTTGTGCCAATAAAAGATAGCCACATAGAGGCTCTAACACATGCTGCCATGGTCTAATTGCATCGGGTCGCCGGATGTCTAACACTTGATTTTGCTGCCAAGCGCGTACGGCATCAGGAATTAGGCGATCTGCAGACCAATCTCCTCCACCAATCACATTGCCTGCCCGCGCGGTCGCCACACCGATATGCTGCAAAAAACATTGCTTGTAGCTACTCACCAAAATCTCGCATGCTGCTTTACTTGCACTATAAGGGTCATGTCCACCCAATGAATCGTTTTCTTGATAAGCGCGACCAGTTTCATTATTTTTATACACCTTATCAGTTGTCACAATCACCATCGAACGAATCGAAGCTTGCGCTCGTGCTGCTTCCAATACATTCAAAGTTCCAACAAAATTACTCGTCATCGTCGCAACTGGGTCAAGATAACTTTGTCTCACCAAGGCTTGCGCCGCAAAATGAAATACGAATTCAGGATTGACTCTTTGCAACCACGACTTCAATGAGTCGACATCGCGAATGTCATCAATTTGACTATCTACCTGCTGTGCGATATGAGCACTTGTGTATAAATTAGGTTCAGTATTTGGCGCTAACGCGTAGCCATAAACCTGCGCACCTAATCGGGTTAACAACAAAGCCATCCAGCTCCCTTTAAAGCCGGTATGTCCCGTCAAAGCAACGCGGCGCCCGCGCCAGAACTCTGGGTCTGGATTCACAAAGATAGAACTTACCAGCATTTCCAAGGTGCTCTCCCGCTCTGCCATAAATCTTCCAGCATATTTTTTTCGCGCAGCGTATCCATGGGTTGCCAAAAACCAGAATGTTCATATGCCATCAATTCTTTGCTCTGCGCCAAGCTTGTCAGAGGCTCAGATTCCCAACTGGTCGAATCTTCAGCAATCAAACTAATGACCTTTGGTGACAACACAAAAAAACCACCATTGATCCAACCACCATCACCACGCGGTTTTTCAATAAATCCCTTAACGAAATCACCATCACGTTCGAGTGCGCCAAAACGACCAGGTGGTAAAACTGCGGTGACAGTCGCCAATTTCCCGTGCTGTTTATGAAATGCCAATTGTTCAGTAATATTCACATCCGACAAGCCATCGCCATAGGTGAAACAAAATGCTTCTTCATCTTTCAAATACTGCGCCACGCGCTTCAGACGCCCGCCGGTCATGGTATCTTCACCAGTATCGACCAGAGTCACTCGCCAAGGTTCAGCGTGATGCTCATGTACTTCGACCTGATTAGTTTTCATATCAAAAGTGACGTCCGACATATGCAAAAAATAATTCGCGAAATATTCTTTGATCAGATAACCTTTATAACCGCAGCAGATGACAAAATCATTCACACCATGCGCAGAATAAGTTTTCATGATGTGCCAAAGAATGGGATGCCCGCCAATATCAATCATCGGTTTAGGCTTTAAATGCGTTTCTTCAGAAATTCTCGTTCCCAATCCACCCGCCAAGATCACTGCTTTCATGCTGAACCTTTCTCACAATAGATTTGCCACATTTGACGATAGGCTTTTTCGACAGACCTTGCGAACGCATCTTCGTTCATCAGCATAGATGCTTCCATTTCTTGCCGCATAGTTTTGCGCATCTGTACTAATCCTTCGATATCATGCGCAAGAATGATCGCCTTTTGCGCATATTCTTCTTCGCTAGTGGCAATCCATTCCGGACGTCCCATACCCATCAACACACTAGATCCGATGCGTCCAACTGGTGGCCTGTCCTGCAAAGTAATGAATGGGATTCCCATGTATAAGGTTTCCAACAAGGTCGTTCCGGAGTTGTGTGGAAAACAATCTAGACCAATATCAATACGCTTTAACACCTCCCAAGATGGCGAACTAAAGCCAATATCTAAACGATCACGCTCTATCCCATATTGCATAAAGCGTGACGCCATCTCATCTTGAACTAATGGGTCTTTGAAATCTCCACTATTAATTACTAAACGAGAATTAGGCATAGCATCCAAAATTGCCGCCCAAATTCGTACAACACGATGATTAATCCTGGTTGTACGAGACAAACTACCGAAGGTGACAATACCCGTCTGGCTCGCGGGTGATTCATTCAGAATAGCTAAGCGCGTATCTGGTCTATAGACATATGCAGGCCCGTCCAATCGCCAAATCTGCTCAGAAAATAAATGGTCGCAATCCCCAGTAACACTTGGACTATCGGTCATAAAGTAATCGACCGCACTTAAGCCTGTGGTGTAACCATACTCCAGCCAATGCAAGGAGACTGGCGCGGGTTTTTGCGCAAAAATCATCAATCGATTCGAATTTGTATGGCCAGATACATCGATCAAAATATCAATTTCATCGGCACGAATTCGCTCTACAGCTTGATCGTCCGTCATGCCGCGAATCGGAATCCAATGATCAACAATCTTTTTGTAATGCTCAGTGACTTCATCCTCAAATGGAATTTGCGCATAGGCAAAAATCTCAACCTGAGCTCGATCATGTTTTTCCAACAATGGAATCAGGAAGTATTTGCAGACTTGGTTATAGAAGGACTGGCAGACGTATCCGATCTTTAAACGTTTTCCAGGTAGTTTCGCATTATTAAATGGCAGCCATCGGTCTTTCAGTTGCACAGCAAATCGCTGATCAAAATCACGATAAGCATTAAAAATTACTTCAGCAGATAAATCGGGATGATAATTCAGACAGAATAAAATGTTTGTATAGACTTTTCGATTGAAACTCGAATGCTCATCCGTCCTGAAAGATACCGCTTGAATATACGCTTCAATTGCTGCATCCAAATAGCCGCCGTCTCTTAAAGCATCACCATAAGCAGCCCAAATTTCTGGAATCTGGTCAGTGAGTTGCAGCGCACTACGGCTACAATCAATCGCTTGTTGAATTTGTCCAGCATGACGATATGCTTCAATCAAGTTCGGATAGACCTGATGTAAGTCCGGTTGAATCTGTAAAGCCTGGTGATAAACTTCGATTGCTGACTGGCAGCGATCCAGGGCACGGTAGGTTAATCCCAAATTATTATATAAATAAGCGATCCCTGGAGCTAACTGAATCGCTTTAGTGAAACTCTCTATAGCCTCGTCGTACTGTCCAAGAAATCGATACGCGTTTCCAAGATTATTATAGGCAGTCGCCATGTCGGGCGCTAACTGTACCGTGCGTTGAAGAATCTCCAAGGATTCTGAACATCGCTCTAATGATGTTAATGCACATGCCAAATTATTGAGTACATGTGGATTATTCGGTAGTATTTTTGCTGCGTTAAGGGCAGCCTCATATGCGGCGTCATATTTCTGCTGCTCGAGACAAGCGATCGACAGATAATCCCAAGCAATTCCATCCTTTGGACGTAACTTCACTAACCAACGGCTAGCTTGCTCCAGCAAATCATAAGATTTTCGGGAAACAAAACGATTCAAGATGGTGTAATACGCCTTTGAATCAATCACCGTTTTATGCGCAATCGAAAATGCCTTCTGCAAATAGGAAATCGCTTTTTCATCCTGATCAAGATTAAAGTGAATCTTAGCCAGCAATAAATTCGCTTCCTCATTTAAGGGAAAACGTTGTGTCACACGTGATGCAGCGCTAATTGCGTCCTCCAATTTACCTGCTTTAAGCAAAGTCTGTGCTTCACGCATCGCAGATTTCACGTCGAACCCTGTTTTACTCATCACATCCTCTTTCTTTTATTAGTACTTCTGTTTTACCAGCTAATCTCAAGTTCCACAATTCACGAGACTGAATGAACAACAGAACATGATAAAAATTTTAATTACGGAATAGAGAATTGCCTATTTTTAGTATTTTACAAATAAAACTCAACAGTAAATTACCTAAAAAGAAGTGGAAATCTTGTTCAAATTAGCCCTTAAGTATTTAAAAAACTTGCCGTATAGCGGAAGAACAAGAAAAACTTAAGCACAAAAAATAATATTTATTTTGAGCAATTTCCTCAATTTTTTAAAATACCGCCCGTTACCTGATTCAACGACGGTGCAATGGTCAATTAGACAGACCGAAGTTCAAGCTAAACGTCGAGTTGAATTAACCAAGTTAGGAGAACCATCATGGCTTCATATATCAATACCAACATCGCGTCCTTAAATGCACAACGCAATTTATCGACATCCCAAAGTTCATTGAACACATCCTTGCAACGTTTGTCTTCTGGCTTGCGTATTAACAGCGCAAAAGACGATGCTGCAGGTTTGGCGATCTCTGAACGTATGACTTCACAAATCGGCGGTTTGAATCAAGCTGCTCGTAATGCTAATGACGGTATCTCTTTAGCGCAAACAGCTGAGGGCGCATTAAGCCAAATCGGTGCAAACTTGCAACGTATTCGTGACTTGGCAGTTCAATCAGCCAATGCCTCTAATAGTATTTCAGATCGTGCTGCTTTGAATAACGAAGCATCTCAGTTGATTTCTGAAATTAATCGTGTAGCAAGTAACACGAACTTCAACGGCGTTAATTTGTTAGACGGTTCTTTTGCCGCACAAACTTTCCAAGTTGGCGCAAATGGCACAGCCAATGATCAGATCAGCATCTCTTCTATTGCTAGTGCAAAATCCTCTGCTTTAGGTGTAGGCGCATCATCTAGCTACGCAACAACGGTTGCTGGCGCAGGCGCTGTTACAACTACAGCATTAGCGTCTGGCGACTTGTCAAGTAATGGTTTCCAAGTCGGCGCTTCTGCAGCTGATGGCGTTTCATTTTCTAACTCCACAGGTAGCGGCATCTCCAAAGCTGCGGCAATTAATGCAATCAGCGGTAGCACAGGTGTGACAGCAACGGTTGGTACAACAACAATTGCAGGTACTGCATCTACAGCGGCAACAGCGATTGCATCTGGCGATATCACAATCAATGGTGTGAACTTAGGTGCATTGTCTGCATCGACATCCGGCGCTCAACGTGGTGCTCAAGTAGCTGCGGCAGTTAATGCGATTGCTACACAAACAGGTGTTACAGCAACGTTCAATACCACAACTGGCGCTGTTGCTTTAGCTGCTGCTGACGGTCGTAACATCACAGTCACTGCAAGTACCAATG
>DLGN01000279.1:0-536 GCA_002482715.1 Oxalobacteraceae bacterium UBA7693 | reverse complement strand
AACACAGGTATCACAGTATCAGCTACTGGTGCAACTGACGTCTCAACTTCTACCTTGAGCTTATCATCATCAAGCTCTGCTGGTATTACATTAGCAAACGGTACAGGTACTGGTTTGACTGCAGCTAACTTAACTGGTGGATTTACTTCGGCAACAACGACTGTTGGCGCAGGTGTCTCTTCACTGAATTTGGGTACAGCAGCAGGGGCGACGGCTGCATTAACCACCATCGATGCCGCACTGCAGTCAATTAACAGCTCTCGCGCATCCTTAGGTGCTTACCAAAATCGTTTCTCCTCTGCAGTTGCAAGCTTGCAGACAAATTCTGAAAACTTATCAGCATCACGTAGCCGTATCCGTGACGCAGACTTTGCTTCAGAAACAGCAACACTGACTCGCGGTCAGGTATTGCAACAAGCAGGTACAGCGATCTTGGCACAGGCAAACGCATTACCACAGGGCGTGTTGGCACTGTTAAGAGGTTAAACAATAATGTAGTTCACCACATTATTCTCTGATGTAGACTGTCCCCTTAT
>DLGN01000004.1 GCA_002482715.1 Oxalobacteraceae bacterium UBA7693 | reverse complement strand
CACTTTGCGTATGTAAAGTGCGCTTGCTGGTACAGTACGTTTGTCATCAGAGACTTCGCGGTTCACCTTTTTTGCGGTCGCAAATCGGTCGTTGTAATTCATGATCTCAACTTGACGACTAGGTGGTGTTTTACCTGGTTCACCGATGGCGGCGCTAGCACTGATCGCCATCCATTGTTTGTCTTCACTTAAGGTGGTGTTGTTTAAGCTGTACTTTTTTTCAACCTCATCTGCGTGGATGAATTCAGGGTTTAGTTGACGTAATTTTCCGCTATTGAAATTCGCTGCATAGATACGTTTGTCATCCATGTAAAGGTAGCCATTGTCGTCCGCAGTATAAGCAACGATGCGCTCGACTTTGTCGGTTTTTGTCAGACGTTCAATTTGCCCAGACTGTGCTTGCAGACGGAATAAATCACCACGATATTGGAAGATAAGTTCTTGCGCTTTGTTCGCCCAGATCAGATTTTCTACACCAGGATAAAGATCGCTATTTTTGAGTTTTTCTTTCGCGAGTTTTTTCTTTAATTCGTCGCGTAGTTCCCAAAGCTCTTTATCGACCTCGCTTTTTTTTGCTTCATCGAGTTTGGCGTTTTTATTGTCTAGCTTATTGTCTTGTTTAACCTCGCCACTGTCTTTTTTCTCCGTGATTGCATCATTTACTTTATTGGCTTTCATCGCTGCGACGGCCAATCTTTCTTTTGCGGCCTCGGCATCTTTTTCAGACTTCTTCGCCGCATCACGTGCTTTTTTGTCGGCTAGTTCGCGTTTGATTTCTTCGATTGCCGCGCGTTCCCATTGCAATAAATCGACTTTTTCGCCGCGCAAATAGGCAGCTTGTGCCTCTGCCTTGGCTTGGCGTTCATTCAGTTCTTTTTCTTTCTGAAGTAATTTTTTCTCAAAACGATCCCAGTCTTCTGGTGCGTCGTAAGTTTTCATTAGTGTCGGTGAAGTAATGCGACTAGTCTTACCAGTTTCTGCATCATGTAAATATAAGTCATTACCTTCTTCGCCATAGGGGTTCCAGACATAGGCTAGAAAGCGTGCATCATCACTAAACTTTAATTGATTGGCTGCTTTGCCTGAATAGGATTTGCTACGGTACAGTTGTTCTAGGCTGAGTTCCGAAGCTTTTATTTTATTGATTTTGATTTCTTTGGTTTTTGCCTCAGTTTGTGCAAGTACCGGATTGCTTATGCTGATCAGGCCGCTGTAAATCAGGCTGATGCTAAGTGCAATGGCTTTCTTCTTCATAGATTCCTCTCTTAGGATTTGACTTTGTTGTTATGAGAAGCTGGCTTGGTCGATATGATCCAAGCGCTATTCAAGCTCAGATAGACTGATTGCAGTAGTGAAAGTTCCAGCGAAACGCAGGACAGTTAAGGGTTTTTTTGTAAGCAAAGAGATAGATAAAATTGTACAGTTTTAGGGGTATGGTGATTCTAATTCGATTTCACCAAAGAGAATTGCTAGAACAGTAGCGTTTTGTACAGTAGAATTTTGACTTCTTTGCAAAACATGTTGACCTGCTCAGTGAGATCACTGCAATGCGGTTTATCTATTCCTCTTTAATTTACAGAAAGCCTTTATGCCAGGTGCTAGTCTTTTAACACTACTTGATGATATCGCGACCGTTTTAGACGATGTTGCGTTGATGACCAAAGTCGCAACAAAGAAAACGGCTGGTGTCTTAGGTGACGATCTGGCGCTGAACGCGGAGCAGGTTAGTGGTGTACGAGCTGATCGCGAATTGCCGGTAGTTTGGGCCGTGGCGAAGGGTTCACTGATGAATAAAGTGATTCTTGTTCCATTAGCTTTGTTGTTAAGTGCTTTGGCACCTTGGTCGATCACGCCATTATTAATGATAGGTGGTGCTTATTTGTGTTTTGAAGGTGTGGAAAAATTAGCGCATAAGTTTTTACATAATGAAGCAGAAGATGAAGCGCATCATCGCGAGTTGATTGACGCGATCAGCCATGAAGAAGTCGATATGGTGAAGTTTGAAAAGGACAAAATTAAAGGAGCGATACGCACTGATTTTGTTCTCAGCGGAGAAATTATTATTATCACCTTGGGTACCGTTGCCGCATCTTTGTTTGCAACGCGTGTTGCTGTATTAGTTGGCGTTAGTTTGATTATGACGGTCGGTGTTTATGGCTTTGTCGCCTTGATCGTTAAATTGGACGATATGGGATTTTATCTGCAACGCAATCAAGAACAATCGTGGTTGCGTAGTGCACAACGTCGTTTGGGTGATGGCTTGGTGGCTTTTGCGCCACGCTTAATGAAAGCGTTGACCGTGATTGGTACCGCCGCGATGTTTTTAGTCGGTGGTGGCATTTTGTCGCACGGGGTTCATGCAGTTAGTGAATTTTCTACCCAAGTCGCACAAAATGCGGGCAGCATTGCTTGGATTGGTGGCGTATTGCAAGCCTTGATTCCTAGTTTGATCGATGCAGTATTTGGCATGATTGCAGGCGCTTTTGTCTTGTTAGGCGTCACAGGTTTTCAACGTATTTTTCAGAAGAAGTCGGCATAACACAGATTGTTTGTTGCTCGGTAATTAGCTGGAAGTGAAATGAATGGCGGATGGTGCACGCACCTACCGCCATTTTTTATCGATCAAAGTTCGTGTTTCATGAAATATTTTTCGTACTTGGTCGCATGTGGCTTTGCTTTGATCGATCGAACTCGTACATTACGCACATCACAGGCGATGGCTTTTGAATTGAAGATTAAACAGGGGATAAAATGATAGGCATCGAAGTTAATCAGGTAGAAAAAACGTATAGCACGGTGAAAGCTGTGCATTCTTTGAGCTTCACCGTGGAGCCAGGAAAAATATTTGCCTTGCTGGGACCAAATGGGGCGGGTAAGTCTTCCTTAATTCGTATGTTGGTTGGCCTAACGATGGCTGACGCTGGCGAGATTCGAATTTTTTCGAATGCTCAGCAAATTCCGAAAATTCCAGAAACTAGTTTCGGTTACCTACCAGAAGATCGTGGTTTATATCCCGATAAAACGGTCACGGAGAATTTAAGCTACATCGGCAAGTTGCGTGGTTTGAGTAAGGAACAGATTAGTGAACAGCTAGCGATCTGGTTACCGCGTTTTGATTTGATGGATAAAGTCAAAGATAATTTGAGCAAGCTTTCCAAAGGTAATCAGCAAAAAGTACAGTTGATCAGCTGCTTAATTCATCGCCCGCAATTATTGATTTTGGATGAACCATTTTCCGGTTTAGATCCAATCAATCAAGAACACGTATTGAGCATATTGAACGAACTAAAACAAAGTGGGACGACGATTTTATTGAGTGCCCATCAAATGGCTTTAGTTGAGCGATTGGCTGACGCGATGTTGTTGCTAAATAAGGGACAGCAAGTCGCGCTCGGTAGTTTGCAAGAAGTGATTGCGCAATTAAGTCCTGAGAAATTTTATCAATTAAGTTTTGCGGATGAAGTCTCTAGTGATGCGGTCCGTGCTTGCAAGGCAGTGAAATCGGTTGAGGTAAAAACGGCGACACATTTTGTGGTGCAATTGCACGAAGGCGCAAGCGTTAATCAACTGTTGCAGCAAGTGATGGCAATCGGCGAGCTAAATGATTTTGGTCGTATTCAACCTAGTCTGCATGATCTCTATCTAACTGCAGTGCAAGCGCACAATGTGCAACAAACGATGCCAGTGAATAAGAATGAAGGAGAAGTAGCATGAATACTTGGAACATTGCCGTGTTTGAATTCAAACGCTATTTCAAATGGAAGCAAGAGATTATTTCTATCGCCTTATTGTTAGTTGGTATGGGTTTTTCTTTCGTTTGGCCGCATGTCAAAGGATTTTTGGATAAGGACTATCAAGTGGCAGTCATTGGCGTCAGCCCTTTGCCTAAGCTAGATGGATTTCAGTTTAGTGAAGTTAGTTCAACGACACGCGCTGAGGTGCTCAATAATGTGGGAGAGACTTGGCATGCTGTGATCGAAATTGAAGATGGCCAGGTCAAACTGACATTGAAAGAAAAGGCGAGTTGGCAAGCGAAGTTAAAATCCAATTTGCAAAGCTGGCAGCAAGAACGTCAAATTGCACAGTTGCCTTTAACTGTGCAACAACGTCAACAAATCACGCAGCTGCCTGAAATTAAGACCGTGATGTTGAAGCCAGAAAAAGATGATAAAGATGAGAAAGGCCGTGCGATTTTAAGTGGTGCTGTACTGTTTCTTTTGATTATGGGAATTTTTTCCGGTTTTGGTTATTTGTTCACGGGTATTACCAGCGAAAAACAAAATCGCGTTACGGAACAATTATTAACCTTGATCACTCCAGCACAATGGATACAAGGAAAAATTCTTGGTATTTCACTGTTCTGTTTGAAAACGATGCTGACGTATGGACTGATTTTCTTCGCCTTTATTCAAGGTGCTGCGGTGATTGCTGGTAAGGCAGAGATCAGTCTTCCAGTCACAGCTTTCCAACTGTTTAGTACGCTCTTGTTTGTGATTTTAGGTTTATTGTTAGTGAACAGCTTTATGGCCGCGTTTGCTGCAACCATCGATGATCCCAATCATTCTAGTCGCAGCATTATGATGTTTCTGCCTGCCTTACCAGTTGGCCTCGCTTACAGTGGAATTGATAACGCGGAAGGCATGATGATGCAGGTATTGAGCGTGTTTCCATTGACCTCATTTGCGGCGATGCCATTGCGTATGGCACATACCGAAGTGCCGATGTGGCAGTGGTTGTTGGCGCTTGGTTTGTTGCTAGCGTGTTTGTGGTGGTTTAAGTCGGCGGCGACACGGGTGTTCACTTTGGGTATACGGATGTATGGTAAAGAACCTAGCTGGAAACAATTGTTAGAAACTTTCTTATTCCCAGTAAAACATCAGTAATAGTCCATCATATTGCGTATCTTTGTAAAAGAAAAAAGCGGCACCTGAATCAATCAGGTGCCGCTTTTTTATCGACTTATCATTCTTAGTTCTTACGCGTAAATTGCTGATCAACACGTTTGACTGCTAGTTTGAGAAATTCGATGCAAGCATCAAAGAATTGCGGATTAATTTTTTCAAAAGTGTCGGTTGGTTTGTGATAATCGGCATGATCTTCGACACCAAAATACAAATGCGGAATCCCGACTTTAAAAAAAGCGTAGTGATCTGATTGTGGGGTCCAATCATTGCTGCCTTGTTCTGGCCTGTCATGATCGAATAGCACTTGAATGCTATTGGCCGCTTTGTTGTTATTCACATTTTCAAGTATGGATTTGAATGCCGGATTGTGATGTGCGCCACTGATAAACAATTCGTTTTTATCGCCACGCGCGATCATGTCGAAATTCAGATTCGCTGCGATATCTTTGCGTGGAATCATGTCTTGTTTAACGAAGGCATGAGCACCTAAGAGCCCACGTTCTTCGCCATCAAAAAACACATAGACAATATGGTGCTTAGTGGCGGTGTCTTTCATGCTTTGTGCGACAGCCAACACACCAGCAACACCTGATGCATTGTCGTCTGCGCCAAAATAGATCTTGTTATTATTGACGCCGACGTGGTCATAGTGCGCAGAAACAACCAGGTATTTCGCCGCTGGATTTTCTTTTGTGTATTGGCAAGCCAAGATGTTTTTTCCGACATTCGCCTGTTTTAAGGTATTCACTTTAAATTCGTGGACGTAGTTTTCGCCACAAGGCTTTAAGCCTAAATCTGTGATGCGCTTAATGATGTATTCGCGCGCCAAAGCATTGCCCGTGCTGCCAATCTCTCGACCTTGCATCGCCTCGCTGGCGAGATATTTCACGTCCTGCATAGCTTGCGATGGATTTGATTGTGCCAGAGTATTGGTACTTACCAATAGGGAGGCCAGACTTAAGATGATGCTGAGGGAATATTGTTTGCGCATAATGTCGTCGAAAGTGAGTGGAATAAGTTTTAGTCGCTAAGATGCAAATTTAGTTCCCGCTGGTGCTGGCGACTGAGCTTGTGACTTGGTTTGTAAATTCGTTTGAGATAAAAAAAGCCCGCGAAGCTTTTGAGTTCGCGGGCTTTTGTAGGGCTAAATCAATCAGGCGAAATTGGCTGCAGCAAAATCCCAGTTCACTAATGCCCAGAATGCTTCCAAGTATTTTGGACGTGCATTGCGGTAATCGATGTAGTAAGCATGTTCCCACAAATCGCAAGTGACCAAAGGCTTGTCAGTTGTTGTCAATGGTGTTGCTGCATTGGATGTATTGACGATGTCTAAAGTACCGTCCGCTTTTTTCACCAACCATGTCCAGCTGGAACCGAAGTTACCAACGCAAGATTTCGTGAAAGCGTCTTTGAATGCATCGAAAGAACCCCATTTCGCATTGATCGCATCCGCTAATGCGCCAGTTGGTGCGCCGCCGCCGTTTGGTTTTAAACCATTCCAATAGAAAGTGTGATTCCAGATTTGCGCAGCGTTATTGAAAACACCGCCAGAAGATTTCTGAACGATTTCTTCCAACGTGGAATTTTCAAACTCGGTACCTCTGATCAGATTATTCAAATTGGTTACATAAGTTTGGTGATGCTTACCATAATGGTATTCCAATGTTTCTTGAGAAATGTGTGGAGCCAAAGCGTCGATGGCGTATGGTAAAGCTGGCAAAGTATGTTCCATGGCAGTTCCTTTTTGATTAGTCGAAATGATGCAAAAGTTTAGTGCAATTTTTGTTTTCTGATCTTGAAAACAGCTTGCGGCAAAAACAGCATTGTAAGCTTTTGTCTGATTGCTTGCAGCTAATCCGTCGATTTTCGTTTTTTTACATTGCTATTGATTGTCGCAATTTGCAGTTCACTGACATCTTGGGCAGTGCGTAGCTGTAGAAAATCTCCTGCATGAATTTGTTTCGCACTGCGAATCAGTTGCCCATCGGCTTGCTGCAAAATCACATACCCACGTTCTAATGTTCGTTGCGGATTGAGCATTTCCAGTTTTTCTTGAAGACTAGCTAAGCTGGTTTGATGTTGTTGCAGTTGATGCCGCATGCTTGTGCGTAATTGCATGTGCTGATACGCAAGTTTGCTCTGACACGCTTGAATTTGCGGACGCTTCTGCGTCAGTCTTTTTTCTAGCTGTAGCAATCGATTTTGTGCTGTTTGCACGGGTTTGAGAACGGCAAAGCGTAAACTTTGCGCGCAATAATTTATCTGCTGGCGTTTAGATGCTAAGGTGGAACTTGGGCTTTGCAGGCGTTGACTTAGCCAATCCAAATTTTGTGCTTGACGATCAAGTTGACGACGCATTTGCCTCTGCATTGTATGTTGCCACTGGTTTAAGTTGGCGATCCAATCTGCTCGCGGTGTTGCCGCCATTTCCGCCGCAGCGGTTGGTGTAGGTGCGCGTAAATCAGCAACGAAATCGCTGATGGTGAAATCAGTCTCATGTCCGACCCCGCTGATCACCGGTAATTCGCAATGTGCAATGGTGCGCGCCACAATTTCTTCATTGAAAGCCCACAAATCTTCAATGCTGCCACCACCGCGGCAAACAATCAGTAGTTCGCAACGATTTTCAGCTTCAGCAAGTGCGATCATTTGCGCAATTTTGGCTGCTGCACCGTCGCCTTGCACTGGGCAGGGGTAAATAATCACTTCAATATGCGGTACGCGTCTTTGTAATGCCGTCATCACATCGCGTAGGGCAGCTGCATTTGGACTGGTGACAATGCCTATCCTGCGAACAAAGCTGGGAATGGGCTTTTTTCGTTCTTGGTCGAATAGACCTTCCGCTGCCAGTTTGGCTTTTAGTTGTAAAAAAGCCTCGTGTAAATTTCCAACACCAGCGCGCCGGATTGCTTCGACATTGATTTGATAATCGCCGCGTGGCGCATAGAGCCCAACCAGCGCACGCACTTCTACTTTATCGCCTTCGCGCGGCATGAAATTCGCATATTGTGCTCTGCCGCGAAACATCACAGCTCTTATCTGAGCCGCACTATCTTTAAGTGTGAAGTACCAATGCCCAGAAGCGGCGCGGGTAAAATTAGAAATTTCACCGGAAACCCAAGTCAATGGGAAGTTTCGCTCCAATAATTGCGCAACAGCTTGGTTTAGAGCCGAAACTGGTATGACAGACTCGGTTTTTTGCGGGATTTGAGGAAGGAAATTTGATGCCATAAGCCTTGTAGCAAGAAAGCTGTCCACAGATATAGAAAAGAAGGCGCAAGCATGTCACGCACCAAACTTCTTGTCAAAAGCATTTGAGAAGAGTTTTGTAAGTGTTTGATTTTTAATGGTTTAATTACTTTAACTTGAATTGGTAAATAATTGAAATGTTGATTGTGATAAAAAAATGCAGCATTTAGCGGCATTTCTTTTGTGCTTATGCACAAAGTTATCCACAGGAAATGCCTTTCAAAATTGGAAAAGTTCTGAAAAGAAATGAAATCAACCACTGCCAGTTTTTGTGGCAGCAATATAATATTCAATAAAATCATGGGTTTAGCATTATGTGCCCGGCTTGTTCACAAAGATATCCACATTTTTTGTGCAGAACTATGGGTTTATCCACTGAAAAAACTCAGTTTGTAGGATAGTTCTAGGCAAAATGCTCATTAAAGTGCCATTAGTTTCTTTTGGTAACGCTTTGCTTAAAATTCTTGCAGGTGATTTTTTTTGATATAAATCAAATACTTAACTTGATATGAAGAGCTTGTTCACAAAGTTCTCCACAGTTTGTGTGCAGAACTTTGCGACTTATTCACAATCGTGATTTTTCTTGTGCTTTATGACAAAAGGTCAGTTTGAATGGCCATGCTCAAATTTGAAGCGGCTTAATCAATATCTTTAAAATCAAACACTTAGAATTTAGCCCCAAGGATATCCACAATCTTGCACACAGTTTCTGTGCACAACTTTGCATTTGTGTTTTTGCTTAGTGTTTGTTTTATGTAGCTCTGCGATCTGTGAACGCATTAAAAATAATCCTGTGCATCTACTTGCCCAGTGCTTAACAACACGATACATTGCGGGCTGAGTGTTTATTCGTAGTCACTAAGCGTAGTCACTAAGACTTATTTAGATTTAACAGGCAAGGAGTTTCATTTGTTCGCGATTATTCAGGCGGCTGGTTGGCCGATTTATTTTTTGTTGGTGGCATCGATTGTCGCTTTGGCCTTAATTATCGAACGAAGCTTGTCATTAAGACGGCAGCGGATTTTGCCTAAGACTTTGTTAGAGGAAGTGATTCGTGTCTATCAAAGCGGCAAAGTGAAGCAAGAAGTGATTGATCAGTTGGCGATTAATTCCCCGCTCGGTCGCGTCTTAGCAGCAGGCTTGCGTAATGTGAACGCGCCGCGCGAAGTCATGAAAGAGTCGATCGAAGAAGCGGGCAGTGCAGCGGCGCATGAATTGGAAAGATTCTTGACGACCTTAGGCACGATCGCTTCTTTAGCGCCGTTGATGGGTTTATTTGGTACGGTCGTCGGTATGATAGAAATTTTCGGCTCACAAAATGCATCTGGCGCGAATCCAGCNNCATTTCTGTTGCTCTATACAACACAGGTTTTGGTATCTTTATCGCGATGCCGGCGATGATTTTCTATCGTCATTTCCGCGCTTTGATCGATGGATTTGTGGTCGAGATGGAACAGCAAGCGGTGAAGTTTGTTGATATCGTTCATAGCACGAGAAAGTAGTCGTATGAATTTTCGTAAAGGACGGGGCAAAGAAGATCCAGAAATCAACTTGATACCCTTTATCGACGTTTTATTGGTTATTTTGATTTTTCTGATGGTCACGACGACATATAGTCGCTTTACTGAACTGCAAATCACCTTGCCAACTGCAGATGCAGAAAAAGCCGAAGATAAGCCAAGTCAGATTGAAATCGGCATTGATGCCCAGGGACGCTATAAAATCAATAGTGAGGTCGTCAGCTTTTTGGATGCCGCGACACTCGCAACGGATTTAAAGAAAGCGGCGGAAACTTTGAATGCGGGTAAAGCTGCAGCCATCGATCCTGTAGTGATTATCAATGCAGATAGGGCGACTAGTCATCAATCGGTGATCGATGTGTTAGAGGCAGCGCGCTTAGCTGGTTTGTCTAAAGTGACTTTTGCTGCACAGGCGACTGCCAACGCAAAATAAGTTATTTATCGCCTCAAGTCGATTAGAAAGAGAGAGTGGCTTCACTCTCTTTTTTTGTTATTGACCTGCAAAAAATCAGTAAGGAGTAGTTGTTTGCGTGCTGTATTGGAATCATTTTTTGTGAAAGCATGGTCACGACGTGGCATCGTGGCTGTCATGCTTTGGCCAGTCGCCAAAGTATTTGGATTCTTGCTTGATTGTCGTTTTAAATTGCGGACGCTTGGTTATCATCAACAATCGGCCTTGTCAGTTCCTGTCATCATCGTTGGCAATATTTATATTGGCGGGACGGGAAAAACACCAATGGTGATTTGGTTGGTTGAGGCTTTGCGTCAGGCTGGTTGGCACCCTGGTGTCATTTCACGTGGCTATGGTGCGCATGTCGAGCAGATTCAGGAGGTCTTCGCAGATTCTCTAGCAACGATGGTGGGTGATGAGCCACTTTTAATTGTGCAACGGACTGGGTGTCCAATGATGGTTGGTCGTCACAGAGTCGCCAGTGCACAGCAATTATTGAAGAAATATCCGAACGTGGATGTGATTATTTCAGATGATGGCTTACAGCATTATGCTTTAGGACGTGATGTGGAGATCGTGATGTTTGATCAGCGTGGCATCGGTAATGGCTGGCTATTGCCGGCGGGGCCTTTGCGTGAGCCTGCAGTACGTAGTCGTGATTTTACGATCTTGAATGCATCTAATTCAACGGCAGTGTCAGGTATCGGTGATGACGTTTTTAAAATGCATTTGCAGGCGGGTGACTTGATTCAGTTGCGGCAGCCAGAAATCCATCAGCCACTATCTGCATTCCAAGGAAAAAAAATTCTGGCAGCAGCGGGTATTGGAAATCCTCAGCGTTTCTTTACGATGCTGAGCGCACAAGGAATAGACTTTAAGGCGATGCCATTAGCAGACCATTATGCTTTTACGCCAGAAATATTTCATAACGAAGAGGCGGAAATCATCCTTATCACTGAGAAGGATGCAGTAAAATGTCGGCAAATTGCGGGATTGCGTGACGACCCGCGTATCTGGCTGGTGCCTGTTGCTGCGGAACTTGAGGCAGAATTTAAACACCAGCTACTGAAGTTGATTTCGGAGAAAAAGTATGGACGCACGTCTGCTTGATGTTCTGGTTTGTCCTTTATGCAAAGGACCATTGGTCTACGATAAAGCTGCACAAGAGTTGATTTGCAAAGCTGATCGTTTAGCTTTTCCGATTCGTGATGGTATTCCGATTATGTGGGAAGATCAGGCGCGCGTAATTCCTGTCGAACATCCATAGAAATAAGTCAATTATGAGTTTCATCGCTATTGTGCCAGCGCGTTTGGCTTCAACTCGTTTACCGAATAAGCCTTTAGCAGATATTGGTGGTAAGCCCATGGTGGTACGCACCGCTGAGCGCGCCATGCTATC
>DLGN01000048.1:4823-5084 GCA_002482715.1 Oxalobacteraceae bacterium UBA7693 | reverse complement strand
AACCTGAAGGCTATCGCAAAGCGATGCGTTTGATGAAATTGGCAGAAAAATTTGATATCCCCGTGTTTACCTTTGTTGACACAACTGGTGCTTGGCCAGGTATCGATGCAGAAGAGCGCGGACAATCAGAGGCGATCGGCCACAATTTATATGTCATGGCTGAACTTAAAGTTCCTTTGATTGCGACCATTATCGGCGAAGGCGGATCTGGCGGTGCGCTTGCTTTAGCTGTTGGCGATGCCGTCTTAATGCTTCAGTACG
>DLGN01000048.1:371-4816 GCA_002482715.1 Oxalobacteraceae bacterium UBA7693 | reverse complement strand
ATTCTGTGATTTCTCCGGAGGGCTGTGCGTCTATTTTGTGGAAGACCTCCGAGCGTGCGTCCGATGCCGCTGAAGCCTTAGGCCTGACCGCAAATCGCTTAAAAGCTATGGGATTGATCGATAAAATTATTAATGAACCACTAGGCGGTGCACATCGAGATCCTAAGCAAATGTGTGCTTTGGTTAAACGTGCATTAGCGGATACGCTTCGTCAGTTCCAAGGGATGAAAACCAAGGAGTTGCTCGCGAATCGGCATGAGAAGTTGATGAGTTACGGCAAATTTAAGGAAACCAGAGTTTCTGAATGAGCACAATGCACTGCAAAAGTGCCGAAGACTTAGCGCAAATATTCTTTGCTAAACTCACTAGCATTATTCAAACACAAGGTCTTGATTGCAGGCAAACTGGTATCGCAGTTGCTTTCAGTGGAGGCCTTGATTCTACGGTACTTCTCGCATTGACTTCGCGTTATGCGACGCAAATCCAAATCCCTGTTTTTGCTTATCACATTAATCACGGGCTGAGTTCAAATGCGCTGCATTGGCAACAGCATTGCGCGCAAATTTGTGAAGAACTGAATGTTCAATATCGATGTGAATTAATTTCTGTTAAAAACGAAGGGCAGGGGATAGAGGCGGTCGCCCGGCAGAAGCGTTACCAAGCTTTGGGACGTATGTGCGAACTGGATCAGGTAAGCTTGTTGTTAGTTGCCCATCATCTAGATGATCAAGCTGAAACCATGTTGATGCAATTGTTCCGTGGTACCGGGCTTCGAGGGCTCTCTGGCATGGATGAGTGCAATTTTGCGCCAACGCTGCTTGGAACGAAACTGACGCTACTTGGACGTCCCCTATTGTCTCGATCAAAGCTAGATATACAAAATTATGCATTGGCGAATCGGTTAGTCAATGTGGAAGACGAGTCTAATCAGGATACGGGTTACACGCGTAATGTTGTACGACTTCGTTTAATGCCCTTGATCGAAGAATTGTTTCCCGGCTTCCCAACGCGGTTGATGCGAACATCCCAGCATGTGCGCGCTGCTCAGCATCTGTTGGATGAGATCGCTGCTGATGATTTGATTCGTTGCGGTCAGGATAATGTGCTGAATTTGACGCAGATGAATCAATTGGATTTAGACCGGGCAACCCACTTGTTTCGTTATTGGTTGTCTCGCAATTTAGTACAACTTCCATCGACCTCAAAAATTGCAGAAATTCAAGCGCAGCTATGGACTGCCCGGGACGACGCGCGCGTGCAGATTCGTCATGGTCATTTTTCGATCTGCCGATATCAGCATAAAATTTATCTCATTGACCATCAGAATGTGAGTGCTCATCAAGGCGAGCTTAGTTTTATTTGGAACGGGGAAGAGTCTATCTATTTTCCTGAAGTTAAGGGGACATTGAGATTTCATCCTGGCGAGAATGGCGTTGCGGTTAATACTCTGCGAGAGTCTACGATGGTGATACGCCAACGCCAAGCTGGGGAGCGTTTGCGACTGGGGAAAAATCGACCATCTCGTGATCTGAAAAGTCACTTTCAAACTGCCAAGATTCCATTTTGGCAGCGAGAAAAGTTACCTTATATTTATATTGAAGAGCAACTATTCTTTGTTGGCTTGCTTGGGATGGATGCTGCATTTATTGAGTCGAAGGCGGCGGGATCTGGTAATGATGATATTAAAATTGAATTGATTTGGGTTCCAGATTGATGTGTGTGTTTGATGTGTGTGTAAATAATTGAGAGTTGAGTTTGACAATGACTAGACAAATTGTTCTTGATACTGAGACAACAGGTTTGAATCCTCGATTAGGAAATCGTGTAATTGAGATAGGTTGTGTTGAGTTAGTCAACCGCAAACTTACAGGTAATAATTTTCATCGGTACATAAACCCAGAGCGAGACTCCGAGGAGGGCGCTTTGGCAGTGCATGGTTTAACGACTGAGTTTTTAAGCGATAAACCGACGTTTGCTAATGTGGCAGACGAATTCCTAGAATTTGTGCGTGGTGCAGAATTGGTTATTCATAATGCCCCATTTGATATGGGGTTTCTGAATGCTGAGTTTGAAAAATTAGGGCTAGGCAAGTTAGATATCTACGTTGATGGTGTGGTCGATACTCTTGTTCAAGCGAAGGAATTGCATCCAGGGAAGCGAAACTCATTGGATGCTTTGTGTGATCGTTATGAAATTTCCAATTCGCATCGTAAGTTGCACGGCGCATTACTTGACGCTGAGTTACTGGCGGATGTTTTTTTGGCGATGTCGCGTGGGCAAAATAGTTTTAGTATCGAAGTTGAGCCTGAGACACAAGTCGTCGTTGCAGATACCATTGAGTTAGATGAGCAGGATAGACATGTTGCGATATTGTTTGCGGATGAACATGAGCAGCGCGCACATGCTGATTTGATTTTAGATATTGGGAAGGCATCCCAAGGAAACTGCGCTTGGCAGCTGGGTTCAGCCTTGGATTCAACTCAAACCTAATTAACCTAGCTAACTCTTGCATGCTTTGTAAGTATTTTTAAATTCAGTGAAACATTCTCAAAAATTACTAAATGTTTGGAAATGCATTTTGACTTCGTTCGAGCCCCTATTTTTAATGTTGTTTTAATATTGTTCGACGAAAAACCAACATAATTTATTAAAATATTTTTTATCGCCACCCTAAAGTGGCGATTTTTTTTGCCGTTAATTTGAATAAGTTATGTAAGAAAAAAAGTTTAAAAATATTTCGCGCGAACCCTAAAGTTTTCTAGAGTTGTGCCGATAATGTTTATAGAAGTTGAGTGATAATCTTTCTCTTGTTTAGTAAGTACTTGTTTTTACAGTGTTTATTTGACTTAGCTTTATTTTGTCTTAGACAAAACTATCAAATTAAAAGTCGTTAAATTTTTAATGGCTTATCTAAAATAATCCAAAGTAGGATGAACTCCTATTGGATTTTTCTTGTTTTTCCGCATTCAATTCCCTAGTTTTGCTGATACACCCATTTTTCGCTAAGCACCACAATCTATCTCACTGGCAACACATTTCGCTAGGGCAAATAAGTGGGAGTGTAAAAATGACACCAAATGACATGATGGCTGAGATCCGTGACGCAAATTTAAGCTACTTGATGCTTGCGCAACAAATGATCCGTTCTGACAAGGCAACTGCAATTTTCCGCTTGGGTATTAGCAAGGAAATTGCTGATTTGATTGAGGGAATGAATAATTCGCAAATATTGAAATTGGCAGGTTCCAACATGATGCTTGCTCGTTTCCGTTTCGAGGATAGTGCGATTCTCTGTATGCTGACAAATTACAATAAAGAACGCAGTCTGGCACATTCTCACGCAGCTATTTTGATGGCTGGTCAAAAAGTGGAAGAAATCGCTTAATTAGTTTTTTGGTTTGAATTTAGTCGAGGTGTGACATGGCAACGAAAAGTATCGTAAATGAAGCTAATGAAATTCAGTTGGCGGTTGATTTGGTGAAATTGGGTGCGCGTTTGCAGTTACTTGAATCTGAAACCTCTCTCTCTAGAGAGCGATTGTTGAAGATTTATAAGGAGCTTAAGGGTGTCTCTCCTCCAAAGGGTATGTTGCCTTTTTCGACGGATTGGTTTGTTACGTGGCAGCCTAATATTCACTCTTCATTATTTATGAATATTTTCAAGTATCTGCGTGATCATGCAGATATTGACGGTATTCATGCGGTTGTTAAAGCCTATAAGCTCTATCAGGAGCAAATGCCGACGCCAGAAGGCGAAGAGCCTGTGCTGTCACTGACACGTGCTTGGACTTTGGTTCGCTTTTTTGAGGGAAATATGCTTTCTTTCGTTAAGTGTACTCACTGCGGTGGTCAATTTGTTGGGCATTCACTCGATTTGCATGATCATTATGCTTGTGGGCTTTGCCATATGCCATCGCGTGCAGGTAAGACAAAAAAACAGCGTGCTTTGGATGCTGAGCGAGTGTTAAATTAATAGATTGTAGGTTCAAGCTTGATTTCTAATGATATGATTTTACGAGGGTAATCATGTGAGGTAAATGCTTTGAAGCTTTCAGTTGGAATTCGTTCTTTGTTCTTGCAATTGGGTTCCTTGGCTTTAACGATTCTTGTTTTTAGCCTAATTCAATTAAAGCTCCAGGTTTCCTTCTCAGTTTTAACTCTCTTATGCTTACATGCCTCTTTGGCTGCGACCGCTGCACTACTTTTAAAGTTTGATTGGTGGTGGGTGCCAATTCAGTTTTGTTTTCCTCTTTTTGCATATTTCCTGCTATTGCAGCAAATATCGCCGCATTTTTACTTGTTTACGTTATTGGCGTTGATGATGCTTTTTTGGTCAACGTATCGCACCCAAGTTCCTTACTATCCCTCGCGCTCCGAACTTCTGAATCCTGTACTGGAAGTTGTGTCTGATATAAATCAGCTTCAATTTATTGATATTGGAAGTGG
>DLGN01000048.1:0-340 GCA_002482715.1 Oxalobacteraceae bacterium UBA7693 | reverse complement strand
AGTGGAATGGGCGGGCTTGTCATTAAATTAGCCGAGCGGCGAGTTGATGGGCGATTTACTGGGATAGAAATTGCTCCGTTACCTTGGTTGATCAGCATTGTTCGTGGAAAGATGAAGCGATCGAACGCACGATTTGAATTTGGTAATTTTTATTCTCTCGATTTCTCGCAGTTTAATGTTGTTTTTTGTTATTTATCTCCAGCTGCGATGTCTTCTGTTTGGCAGAAAGTTAAATCAGAAATGGCTCCAGGATCACTTTTTTTGAGTTATGAGTTTATTGTTCCCGATGTAACACCGGATATCGTTGTGAAAATTGATTTTGGCGGAGTATATTTATATG
>DLGN01000272.1 GCA_002482715.1 Oxalobacteraceae bacterium UBA7693 | reverse complement strand
TTCGCGCCCCCAGGCAATCACGGTATGCGCACCAGACCGAGCTGCACGTTTTGCCGCGAGAATTTTGGTCAACATGCCGCCGCTACCAAGGCTAGAGCCTGCACCACCCGCCATCGCTTCTAATGCCACATCACCTGCCCGCGCCTCATGTACAAATTGCGCATCAGGATTCTTGCGTGGATCTGCTGTGTACAAGCCTTGCTGATCGGTCAAAATAATTAAGGCATCAGCCTCCACGAGATTCGCGACCAAAGCACCGAGTGTGTCATTGTCACCAAACTTAATTTCGTCGGTCACCACGGTATCGTTCTCATTAATCACTGGCACGATGCCAAAACCCAGCAAGGTCAACAAAGTCGAACGTGCGTTCAGATAACGCTCACGATCCGCCAGATCCGCATGCGTCAACAAAATCTGCGCAGTCCCCAAATCATGCGACCGAAAACTCGTCTCATAAATCTGCGCCAAGCCCATCTGCCCAACCGCCGCACAAGCCTGCAATTCATGCACGCCAGTCGGTCGCGTGTCAAAGCCCAAACGCTGCCGCCCTTCGGCAATAGCTCCTGAACTGACCAGTACCACTTCTTTGCCCATCGCTCTTAACGAAGCAATTTGTTGCGCCCAATTAGCAATTGCGACACGGTCGAGACCACGACCTTCATTGGTGACGAGGGAGGAACCGACTTTAATAATCAGGCGTTTAGCGTTTTGGATCAAGGATTGCATAATTCATCACTTACAGAACATTAATTTTGATATTTTCCGATAAAATTATACATTATTCTGAATTTACTTTATTTTTAGAATTTTATTTCGAATGTGGCTACATCAACTTCTCAAGAAAGTTGATTGGATTAAAGCCACCACTCAGTTACCATTAGACCTTTATTTAAACAGTTAAAAGTTAGAAAAAAACATGCTCATCGAACAACGCAAATCATTTCAAATCGCCGTATTCACTTTCAGTATATGCCTCTCAATTCTTTGCTGGTTAATTGTGCGTCCCTATGTCCCAAAAACGGACACATTGGCTCAATGTGCATTTGCCCTTTTGTTGTTAGCCGCTATCATGGGTTTTATATCCACTTTTAAGCTCATTTTTGCCCTACTTCTCACCAAAATGTGGCCACAATTAGACGCGCCAGTCGATAAACACATAAGCAAGGCCGACCAGTCAATTTGAGTCGAAAATACTCTCGATAAAAAAGCAAAAGAGCCGAACTAAGTCGGCTCTTTTTGCATCCCAAATTGATTCGATCGATACGAATTAATCAATCACTTTAAAACGCGGATCATCTGGATCAATCGACAAAATTCCCTGTGCTTCTTCTTTCATCTGGGTTTCTTGTGAACGCTGTTCTGCTTGACGCTTCTCTGCTAAATGCGCATAGATATCGTTGACTAAAGCCTGACAACCTTCGTGATTCAAGGCGGAGATTTCGAATACCGGACCTTTCCAGCCGAAGCGCTTGACAAAATCTTTGACGCGTTTTTTACGGTCTTCTGCGCTTAATACGTCGAGCTTGTTCAAGACTAACCAACGTGGTTTTTCTGCCAGCGATTCGTCGTATTTGGCTAATTCTTTAATCAATGCTTTCGCATCTTTGACTGGATCAACGTCATCGTCAAACGGTGCCAAATCAACGATGTGCAAGAGCAAACCCGTGCGTTGTAAATGCTTGAGGAATTGTACGCCGAGACCGATACCATCGGCTGCGCCTTCGATCAAACCAGGAATATCAGCGATCACGAAACTCTTTTCGTGGCTGACGCGAACCATGCCTAAGTTTGGATGCAAAGTCGTGAAAGGATAATCAGCGATCTTTGGACGTGCGTTAGAAACAGCCGTGATGAAAGTCGATTTACCCGCATTTGGCAGACCCAAGAGGCCGACGTCGGCCAACACTTTTAATTCAAGTTTCAGTTCACGGCGTTCGCCTTCTTTACCATCACTACGTTGACGCGGTGCGCGGTTAGTCGATGATTTGAAATGGATATTACCCCAACCACCTTCGCCACCACGCGCCAATAAAACTTCTTGACCATGCTCAGTGATATCGGCGATAACTTCATCGGTATCTCTATCCATAATCAAAGTACCGACTGGCATACGCAAACGGATATCGTCCGCGCCTTTGCCGTAGCAATCTGCGCCACGACCGTTTTCACCGTCTTTGGCTTTGTGTAATTTGGAATAACGGAAATCGACCAATGTGTTGATGTTACGGTCACCGACCGCATAGATACTGCCGCCTTTACCGCCGTCACCACCGTCGGGACCACCGAACGGACGGAATTTCTCACGACAGAAGGACGCAACACCGTTGCCGCCGTCACCTGCGATGACTTCGATTCTTGCTTCGTCAATAAATTTCATGTTTGCCGCCTAAACGAAAGGGCTTTTCAGCCTTGATTCCCAGTCTTTCTTTTTGGTGGCATCTGGTGTGATCTAGACGCGCTTGAAAACTGAACACTGGGTGATTACGAATTGAGAGTCTGAACGGGCTATTGTGCTGTTTTATTTCACCAGCAGCAATAGACAATGTTCTAAGACAAAATATGCTAATTGGCTAAGGCAATTAAGCTTGACGATCGCTACGATCATCGTTTTTCACAAGGCAGTTAATTAATACTAATTTTTAGCACTTGATTGTGATGCTTACTTCTAAATCCTCTGAAAACCAAAAAGGCTCTACCTATGGCAGAGCCTTTTTGTTCAGCAAATTGTACGCTTAATGAATTAAGCAACAACCATTACTGTTTGACGCTTCAATGCGCCTTTGATTGCAAATTGTACTTTGCCTGTTACCAGAGCGTACAAAGTGTGATCTTTACCCATACCAACGCCTTCGCCTGCGTGTACTTTAGTACCGCGTTGACGTACGATGATACCGCCAGCATTGATAGCTTGGCCGCCGTAAACTTTAACGCCTAAGCGTTTTGACTCTGAGTCACGGCCGTTGCGCGTGGTGCCGCCGCCTTTTTTATGTGCCATTTAATAGCTCCTTGAATTCTAGTGAATATGCTCTACGTCGTTCTTAACGGGATTAGCCGTTGATAGAAACGATTTGCAGTTCAGTGTAGTTTTGGCGATGACCTTGGCGCTTTTGGTAATGCTTACGACGACGCATTTTGAAAATGCGAACTTTGTCGTGACGACCTTGGTCGATTACCTTAACCAGCAC
>DLGN01000275.1 GCA_002482715.1 Oxalobacteraceae bacterium UBA7693 | reverse complement strand
CCTGATACGCACTGCATAACGACGAATGCCGAAAATATTGACTTGCGCTACTCCTGCCAAAGTCGACAAGTTAGGCGAAATTAAGTGCTCAGCGTAATTGGTTAATTCCGACAAGCTCAATGAAGGCGAGGTCAACGCCAATACCAAAACCGCTGAATCCGCAGGATTCACTTTGCGATACGATGGCAAAGAAGTCATCTCGATAGGCAAAGCACGCTGCGCACGCAACAAAGCTGCCTGCACATCAACTGCTGCGTCATCGACATTACGGCTAGGATCGAATTCCAGGGTCAATGAGGTTGAACCAAGCGTGCTACTAGAACTAATCGTGGCCAGACCAGGGATGGTCGAGAATTGTTTTTCCAGCGGTAGCGCAACCGAAGTTGCCATGGTCTCTGGACTGGCGCCCGGCAAACCCGCGCCAACGCTAATGACCGGCGTATTGTAACTAGGCAGTGCAGCAATCGGTATCATGCGATACGCTAAAATACCTGCGACAACCACCGAGATATTTAGCAATATCGTCATCACCGGACGACGAATAAATAACTCCGATAAGTTCATGATGCACTCGCTGCTGAAGCTGCCGCTGATGAAGATGCCGGATTTGAAGCAGCTGGTGCAGATGAAGACTTTTTAGCTTCTGATTTATCGACTTCACCGCTACCAACGGCATCTGCACGATCTTTAATCGGCACGCCAGGACGTAAATTCTGCTTACCTTCAAGCACAACCTTCATGCCAGGCTCTAGGCCTGTCACGATCGCGTCATTACCGTAGCTATATTGTACTTTCACTGGCTTCTGCGCGGCTTTGCCTTCTTTGTCCGCGATAAAGACCGTCACCGCATTCACACCTATCACCAAAGCGTCACGCGGCACAACCACCACATCTTTCAAGGTCAATACACTCAAATCAATATTCGCATAAGCACCCGGCCACAGTTTCATTTCTTTGTTATCGAACACGGCTTTGACTTTGACTGTGCCAGAAATAGGATCAACCACATTATCAATAAATTGCAACTTGCCTTTAAAGCTCAAGGTGCTATCTGGCAGACTCGCCATCGCCACGCTATCACCACGTTTTAAACTATCCAAGGCATCCGACAAATTGCGTTGCGGCAGTGGGAAAGTAATCGCTACCGGATCCATTTGCGTGATCGTCACCAAGGCTGCACCCGAAGTACTAGGTTGCACTAAAGAACCTGGGAATACATTAATCAAACCCGTGCGACCACTCACTGGAGCCACAATGCGGCTATAACCCAAACTAACTCTCGCAGCCGCGACTGCTGCTCTTGCAGCATCAACCACGGCTTGTTGTGCATTGACGGTCGTTTGTGCTGCATCAACGACACTTTGTGATTGGAATTTTTGCGCAAACAATTCTTTACTACGTGCGAGTTGTCGTTGGTTCTCCGACAAACTCGCTAACTCTTTATCTAACTGCGCCTGTGCTCGCGTCAAATTGACCGTATCAGTACGATTATCCAAAGTGAACAAAATGTCACCAGCACGAACGAACTGCCCTTCTTTGATATGGACTCTTTCAATCACGCTAGTAACTTGCGGTCGCACATCGACAATATTCAAAGAAGAAACCACGCCGTTGGCTTTGAGCTTCACCTCATAGTCACGCTTTTGCGCCAACACGGTGTTCACAATTACGGGACGATTTTTATCGCCTTTGCCGCCTATGGTCTGGCCAGCAACCAGCTCTGTACTTTCAGAACCAGCTTTATTCCACATCCAATAGCCGCCAGCAGCGACAGCAAGGGATAATGCGATTACTGAGATTTTTGCATTTTTCATTTTGATTTGTTTTTCAGATCGAAGCAGCTTAGACAATTGGTACAGAGAAAGTTCTGTAACGCATTGTAAATAGCATGCGAATTATTCCGGTTCAAACAGTGTAGTGAGCCACAACAACTTGCCATAAGAACGCAATACGCAGATTTTATTGATGGATTGAATCTTAACAAAGAAAAAGCCAGCACTCAGGCTGGCTTCGTTCTTTTATACGTTTTGTTACGAAAGCGACGACATTCATTCGGGCTTCGGGCATTTAAATGTTCATTTAAACAACAGCGCCATCTGTTTCATCTTTTTCTGCAACTGGTTTAATCAAGTCTTCACGTCTCACACCCAACCACATCGCGATCGCCGCAGCGACGAAAACAGAAGAATAAATACCGAAACAAATACCAATCGTCAGCGCCTTTGCAAAACCCGCTAAAGTCGGACCACCAAACAAGAGCATCGACAAGACCATCATTTGCGTAGAACCGTGCGTGATAATGGTACGAGAAATCGTGCTTGTGATCGCGTTATCAATCACCTCTGTCACAGTTGCTTTACGCATCTTCAAGAAATTCTCGCGGATACGATCAAAAATAACCACAGATTCATTGACTGAGTAACCTAACACCGCCAATACCGCAGCCAGCACCGCAAGATCGAATTCCCATTGGAAGAAAGCAAAGAAACCGAGGATGATTACGACGTCATGCAAGTTCGCTATAATCGCCGACACCGCATATTTCCACTCAAAGCGAATCGCTAAATATGCCATCACACCGACGATCACAAATAATAATGCCATCAGACCATCGTGCATCAATTCGTCACCAACTTGTGCACCGACCAAAGCTGTTCTTTGTAATTTCACGTCTGGATGATCAGCTTTCAACGCCGTCATGACACGCTCATTTTGCGCGGTAATCATGGCGTTGAGTTCTTTTTCACTAGGTTTCGCTGCACCTTCTGCCACTTTCGGCAAAGGCATGCGAATCACCACATCTTGCGCTTTACCAAAAGCTTGAACAACAACCTCACTAATACCGATCGATTGAATTTTTTCCCTAATCTTGGTGGTATCGGCAGCCTGACTATAGCTAACCTCCATCGACGTACCGCCAGTGAACTCAACCGATAAGTGCAGTCCTCTTGTAAATAAGAAGAAAACAGCAGCAACAAAGGTAACAGCCGAGATGACATTAAAAATCAGCGCATTGCGCATGAAAGGTATGTCGCGTTTAATACGGAATAATTCCATGATGAATTCCTAAATCTTTTTCTTAATTGACTAAGTACTTTGCATTAACACTTCTTTAAAATTTTCTCTTTAAAAAATTTTATTAAAGGGCTTATTACTCAGTAGGTTTCCAAATTTGACCAATTGAAATCGAAGTCAACTTCTTCTTACGGCCATACCAAAGATTAACCACGCCACGCATCACAAATACAGCAGAGAAAATCGAAGTCAAAATACCCAAGCAGTGCACAATCGCGAACGCCTTAATTGGACCAGAACCAAATACTAACAAGGCCAGACCAACGATAAATGTCGTCACATTGGAATCGAGAATCGTCGCCCAAGCACGATCAAAACCTTGCAAGATCGCATGTTGCGGCGAGTTACCTGCACGAAGCTCTTCTCGGATACGTTCATTAATCAAGACGTTAGCATCAATCGCCATACCTAATGCTAAAGCAATCGCTGCCATACCAGGCAGGGTCAAAGTCGCCTGCATCACGGACAAAATACCAACCAGTAATAACAAGTTCACCGCCAAGGCAAACACGCTAAAGAAACCAAACATCATGTAATACGCAATCATGAAAACAGCAATTGCGGCAAAACCGTACATAGTGGAATGAATACCTTTAGTAATATTTTCCGCACCCAATTGCGCACCAATCGTACGCTCTTCGATCACCTCCATTGGTGCGGCTAAAGAACCTGCGCGCAACAGCAATGCCAACTCGTTGGCGTCATTGGTGGTACCCATCCCTGTGGTACGGAATTTGTTACTGAACACACCTTGAATCGTCGCCACCTGCAATAACTCACCCTTACCTTTTTCGAACAGGACGAAAGCCATTGGCTTGCCGACATTCATACGGGTCGCTTCACCCATGCGGCGCCCACCTTCACTGTTTAAATCAATACTCACCGCAGGTTGCTGATTTTCATCAAATGTTGCGGCTGCACCAATAATCGCATCACCAGTCACAATCGGCTCTTTATATAAAATCGCCGGACCACCACGGCCAACCTTAAACATCTCAGAACCAAACGGTACAGGAGTATTTTCATCGACTGGACCAATTACACTTTGGTCCACCAAACGCACTTCCAAAGTTGCAGTACGTCCAATAATTTTTTTAGCACCGGCAACGTCCTGCACACCAGGCAATTGCACCACGATACGATCCGCGCCTTGCTGCTGAATTATCGGTTCTGCTACGCCAATTTCATTGACGCGTTTCGACAAAGCAGAGATATTTTGCTTGACGCCCTCGTTCATCAAGGTCGTTAATGATTGTGGCTTGATTGTCACTTTAAATGCGATCTCGCTGTTGTCTGCTGTTGCAACGCTATCGAGCAAATCCACATCATTCATTTGACGAGTGACGATATCTCGTGCTTTGGCACGTGTTTCTGCATCACGGAATTTAACAGTAACAGAAGAAGCGTCACGCGAAATACCTGCGTGGCGTATTTCTTTCTCTTTCAATGTACTCCGCAAACTAGATTGCAAAGTATTCAAACGATTATTCAACACCGCTGAAGTGTCAACTTTCATCAAGAAATGCACACCACCGCGCAAATCCAAGCCTAAATACATAGGGAAAGCATGCAGCTTCTGCATCCATACAGGTGTATTTGGCAAAAGATTCAAGGCGACTGAGTAAATCGGATCGCTAGCATCAACATTCAAACCTTTTTCTAAGGCAGCTTTCGCTTTGAACTGCGCGTCTGTCGTCGCAAATCGCGCACGAATTGACCCCTGAATGCCGTTGTAGTCATAAGAAAAACCTGTTGAACTGATGCCTGCATCTTTCAGCACTTGCTCAACCCGCGCAATCATACTTTCGTCCACTTTGACTGTGGCTTTTGTACTATTAATTTGCACAGCGACTGAATCACCGAAGAAATTCGGCGCAGCATACAAAGCACCAAAGACCAGCGATATCAAGATGATGATGTACTTCCAGAGGGGATAACGATTCATAGCGGATTCAGAAAAAAGAAAACACGAACGACATAAAAACTAAGAAACCAAAATAATTCAGGGGCAAAGCGGTTCGTTTTGCCCCTGTTGCGAAGATCGCTGGATTATTTCAGTGTGCCTTTTGGTAACAAGGTTGTCACAGCGCTTTTTTGAATCTGAATATCAACGCCATTGCTAACTTCTAATGAAACAAAGGAATCAGTTACCTTAGTGACTTTTCCTGCGATACCGCCAGCGGTGATCACTTCATCACCCTTAGCCAAGGCGTCGAGCATGG
Source organism: Oxalobacteraceae bacterium UBA7693 (assembly GCA_002482715.1). Taxonomy (GTDB): domain Bacteria; phylum Pseudomonadota; class Gammaproteobacteria; order Burkholderiales; family Burkholderiaceae_D; genus Undibacterium. Next base: position 1,246 of record DLGN01000275.1, on the reverse strand, counting down.
ATTTTTGTTCTTTTTGACGCTTCATTTGTGGGCGAATCATGACGAAATACAAAACCACAAACATCAAAATGATGGGCAAAAAGCTCATCAAAGAAGATTCAGGGCTTGCTGCACCAGCAGCTTGAGCATAAGCAGAAGAAATAAACACGATAAAACTCCATTTAATAGTTTTTTAAATCAAATCAGCGACTTGGACGCATTTTGGGATGAAGTTAAGAATTTAAAGCCCCATAAAAAGGCCGATAGCACACTTAACAAAAAAACAGCATTTCAAGCCTAACAACAAAGCGCAACATTCTAGCACTTGGATCTCAAGTTTCTGTCAAATCTATTGCGTAGACAAAAAACTTGTTGTGCAAACAGTTCTTTATAGCAAATTGGGCATCGCCAACATGCAAATCAAAACCCAGCAACCTATACCCCACGCGCCCGATCCGCTTTAAATTGCGCAACGAACTCAGGGAACCGGTCTTCATCCAAAGACAAACGAATCTGGCGGAACAGGTCGAGGTAGTAGTGCAAATTGTGAATGGTGTTTAGGCGCGCGCCAAGGATTTCACCGGTGCGGTGTAAATGATGCAAGTAAGCGCGGGAGAAGTTTTTGCAGGCGTAGCAGGTGCAAGTTTCATCCAACGGTGCTTTGTCTTCTTTGTAGCGAGCGTTTTTGATTTTGACATCGCCAAAGCGGGTGAAAATCCAGCCGTTACGTGCATTGCGGGTTGGCATGACGCAGTCGAACATATCGATGCCGTTGGCCACACCAGCGACTAAGTCTTCTGGCGTGCCCACACCCATCAAATAGTGCGGTTTGTTTTCTGGCAGTTTTGGGCCGACATGCGAGAGGATGCGCAGCATGTCTTCTTTGGGTTCACCGACTGACAAACCGCCAATCGCCATCCCATCGAAGCCCATTTCGTTTAAGGCAGCCAATGATTCGTCACGCAGATTTTCAAACATACCGCCTTGGACGATACCGAATAAGGCATTTGGATTTTCGCCACCTTTGAATTCGTTCATCGAGCGTTGTGCCCAGCGCAGAGACATGCGCATGGATTTACCCGCTTCTTCGCTGGTGGCGGGGCGGCCATCGATCTCATAGGGTGTGCATTCGTCGAATTGCATAACGATGTCGGAATTCAAAGCACGTTGAATTTGCATGGAAATTTCAGGCGACAAGAATAAGCGCTCGCCACTAATCGGCGAGGCAAACTTCACGCCTTCTTCGGTGATCTTGCGCATGGCGCCC
>DLGN01000112.1 GCA_002482715.1 Oxalobacteraceae bacterium UBA7693 | reverse complement strand
CTCTATGACTTTCGGCAAATGTTGATCTACACGCTTACCAGATAAAATTTCGTCTCCAACAATAATTAATCCAATTGCCATCATTTGCTCCTACATTTCTAAAGTGTGTTGACGCGAACTCGCGTCGGTCTGTACGTTCTCAGACATTTTTTCTTGGCGTAAATCTTGTAGAGCTCGCAGACAGAAATGCTGATACCACAGCCCGGTGAAAATAAAAATCAGCAGATAAACCCAAATTGCCGCGCTGACTATAATCGGAAACAAAAATAAGTTAGCTACAGATATGGCGCTTCCAACCCATAACAACGACGGTAAGCTGCTAAAAGCACCCGCAATTAAACCAATTAATAATAGCGATCCACGATGCTTCTCGACCAATTGTTGACGCTCGTCACTGTCAGCAAATAGTGCCAAAGCGTCGTAACTCATAACACGATAGGTCAACCATCCCCATAACAAAGGCTGCACGAATACATAAATTGGCGGAATGAATATCAAAGGTAAAGTCACTACGCACCCAAACACAAACATGAAAATGGAGACGAATGAAAATCCCAGACTATGTAAAAACGAAGCACCATAGCGTTTCTCAAGCAGCGGAAAATCTCTCGCGCCCACATGCTTAGCAATTATGGGCATAATCAACACGCCAATAAATAACAGGCTACTAATAACGACTAATGGCAATAGTAACCACATCGCCAATAAAGGAACGACTACCGTCTTGAGTGCCAGTAAACCGAGGGAACTAAGCACTTGCGCCGCGCTCGAATATCCTTCGTGCACGGCAAAGTAAGACTGCACAAAATCGATCACGGCTTGCATACGCCAAGCCATCAATGCTCCCCACAACAGTAGGGAGATAATCAATGGTATGACACTTAAAAGAATTATTTTGAATCGAAATTGCGTGGCTAGAGCACGAGCCCAAGAACGCATTACGGCGGATAAATTCATTGAATTACCTTTAGACTCGCAAAGAAAGACTGAATCAACTAAATCATTGATCGCGCGTATTCTACCTCGCATTAACAAAGTGAACACATAGGCAAGCATACAAATTCGTCGACTTTTCCTCTACAATGGCGCCTGCAAAATCTCTCTAACATTCCCTATCAAGGAGTAATCATGTCCTCTATCACTACCGTCAGCGGTCTACAATACGAAGATAAAATCGAAGGATCAGGCGCAGAAGCGACCGCAGGTAAAAATGTTGAGGTTCATTACACTGGCTGGCTACAGAATCCAGATGGCAGCGCTGGCAAAAAATTTGATTCCAGCAAAGACCGTGGCACACCCTTTGAATTTGCGCTCGGCGCAGGTCAAGTCATTAAAGGTTGGGATGAAGGTGTAGAAGGCATGAAAGTAGGCGGCACGCGAATCCTAACAATTCCATCAGCCTTAGGTTATGGCCCTCGCGGCGCTGGTGGCGTGATTCCACCAAATGCCACTTTGATTTTTGAAGTCGAATTATTGGGTGTATAAATCTTCTAGAACACAATCTGCGTAAGCAAAAAAAGCTGCTTCAATTTTTTGAAAGCAGCTTTTTTTATTCCCACCTTACGCAACTTGAATCATCACTCATCCAAGCTTAACCAGCATTATTATTTGAAAGGACTGCTGCTATTTAATGGCATACCTTTTTTTGCGCAGGTCGGCGGATTTGTCATTCCAAAACTCAACAAATTACCGCCATTGATGACACAATTAAATTCGTTACCATTGGCCTTAACTGCAACGTAGGTATTTGTGCCATCTACACGCTTATTCACGACAACGACCTCACTAGGTTGAACACCTAAAGTGCCCGCAGTCTTCGTCTTTACATCATCATCCGACAACATATTTGTTTTCGTCGCAATGGTATTACAAGCTGACGTTACCAATACCAGAGATGTAACAAACAATGCACTTTTCACACGTTTAAATGACATAGATCCCTCCTTAAAATAATAAAAAAGAATCATTACTATACATGTCAACTTATTTCAAATTCCCTCAAATATTTCTTAAAACGTATAGAAAATGTACACCTTTATTGAAAATAAAATGAAAACAAAATAAAAACAAAAACAATTTTTCTTACGGGAAAAAGCGAACAAGCTAGAACTGCTCAGACAAAGATCATTCCTTAATAAAGTGCTCGCGGTAATACTTCAATTCCTCAATCGACTCAATAATGTCGGCCAGAGCGGTATGCTTTTGATGTTTCTTAAAACCACTAGATAAAGCAGGCTTCCAACGACGACATAATTCTTTTAATGTCGATACATCCAGATTACGATAATGGAAAAACTCTTCCAACTTCGGCATTCCGCGGAACATAAAACGGCGATCTTGGCAGATTGTGTTTCCACACATTGGTGACTTACCCGCTGGCACATACATTTTCAAAAAGCTAATCAGCGCTTTCTCAGCATCTGCTTCAGTCACTGTCGAGGCTTTGACCCGATCAATCAGACCTGAACGACCATGCGTTCCTTTATTCCAAGCATCCATTTTATTTAATACTTCATCCGATTGATGGATCGCAAATACCGGACCTTCTGCCAATACATTTAACTGCATATCCGTCACTACAACAGCGATTTCAATAATCTTGTCATTATCAGGATCGAGTCCTGTCATCTCCATGTCTACCCAAATCAAATTCATTTCATTCGGCTTAGCTGGCTTTGCTGCAACTGCAGCGGTGGTTTCAGTTACTTCGATATTGCTCTCTTGTGACATAATTCTTCCTAGACGCTAATTTGGCCAGTACCTTAGAATAAGCTAAAAGCTTGATTTTAAGATAATTACCTTGAACACTTTTTCTGATAAAGCAGCATTTTCCCATGAATTCATATACGTTTTCGGTTTTATTCATTGTTTTTCTTGGCATTACGGTCAGCTTGCAATTCTGGCTGTCGTCACGTCAACTACGCCACGTTAGCAAACATCGATCGGAAGTGCCTGCCGAATTCAAAGAGAAAATTGGCTTAGACGCACATCAAAAAGCAGCAGACTACACCATCGCCAAGACCCAATTCGGCTTACTGTCATTATTCGTCAGTGTTCTCATCTTGTTGGGCTTCACCCTATTCGGTGGCCTGCAATTACTTGCTGTCAGTCTTTATCAGTGGCTAGGCGATGGCATGATTTACCAATTAAGCTTGATCGCAGGCTTCGCCCTGATCAGTGGCGTCTTAGATCTACCATTTGATCTCTACCGTCAATTCGTCTTAGAAGAAAAATTTGGCTTTAATAAAATGACGCTGAAATTATTCTTAAGTGATCTGATGAAAGGAAGTCTCATTGGTGCCGCAATTGGATTACCTTTGGTGTGGGTCGTGATCACCTTGATGGATAAATCGGGCGACTTATGGTGGTTATATGCTTGGTTGGTATGGACTGGATTCCAACTATTAATGATGTTGATTTTTCCGACTTGGATTGCACCACTATTTAATAAATTTACACCGTTGGCAGACGACAGCTTACGTGCCCGTATCGAAGGCCTGATGCAGCGTGTAGGCTTTGCCTCCAGTGGTTTATTTGTCATGGATGGATCCAAACGTAGCGCCCATGGAAATGCCTATTTCTCTGGCTTTGGCAAAACTAAGCGTATCGTCTTTTTCGACACCTTGATTGCGCGTTTAGCGCCGCAAGAAGTCGAAGCAGTATTGGCGCACGAACTTGGTCATTTCAAACTGAAACATATCGTAAAACGTATGATCGTCATGTTTGCCGTATCCTTAGGTTTCTTAGCTTTACTGGGCTATTTGAAACAACAAGTTTGGTTCTTTACTGGTTTAGGCGTCGATCCCATTTTATTTGCTTCTTCAAATAATGCGATGGCCTTGATCTTATTCATGTTGACTTTGCCAGTTTTCACTTTCGTATTGTCACCACTAACTTCAATCAGTTCACGCAAGCACGAATTTGAAGCAGATGCATTTGCGGTGAAACACACGAATGCCAATGATTTGGTATCGGCCTTGGTCAAATTGTACGAAGACAATGCATCAACATTGACACCTGATCCGATACACTCCGCTTTTTATGATTCGCATCCACCAGCATCCATCAGAATCGCGCATTTGCACCAGCAAGGCAAATTAGCATAATACTGCTATCAATATTCCATTTAAATTAATCACTATTCAAACGACTCCATCCCATGAAAACTTCTGATCTCTTAGCAAAAAAATCTGCCCATACGGAAATTGGCTTACAAGATAAAGAACTGCCAATCTACTTCGCTGCGACACCTGGCTGGGAGCAAGATGGTCCTCGCATCATCAAGGCCTATCATTTTAAAAACTATTACGAGACACTAGCCTTCGTCAACGCAATTGCCTACACGATTCATGAAGAAGATCACCACCCTGAATTGGTCGTCACTTACAATCGTTGCATCGTCAAATTTGACACGCACACAGTCAATGGTGGCAAAGGCGGCATCTCGGAAAATGATTTTATTTGTGCTGCAAAAATTGACGTTATTTTCACCCAGACTTTCGGTTGATTGCGCCGCATGTCTAAAAAATTTGTCTCACAAAAGAAATCTGCGCCGACTGAGCAAGGTACTGTCATCGCTGCACACGGTCGCCACTATTTAATTCAAGCCAATGACATTAAATTGCATTGTGTTACACGTGGCAAGAAAAGCGATGTCGCTGTAGGTGATGTCGTCGAATACCAACTTACCTCAGCAAACCAAGGTGTGATCGAAGCAATCGTTCCACGTAGCACTCTGCTGTATCGCTCAGATCAATACAAATCAAAAATGTTGGCGGCAAACCTAACACAACTGATTGTCGTGGTCGCCACCGAGCCGAGTTTTTCCGATGATTTAATTTCCCGCGCCTTGGTAGCATCAGAATCTTCTGGGATTGAAGCACACATCGTTTTAAATAAAATCGACGTTAGCACCAGCCTGCCGAAAGCCAGAGAACGTGTTGGATTGTATGCATCACTTGGCTATCCAGTACACGAAGTATCTGTGACCGCCCAAGCAGAAGCAACCCGAGAAAAAATGCTATCGCTGATACAAGGTCAAAGTACGATTTTGATCGGCCAATCTGGCATGGGAAAATCATCGCTGATCAATCTTTTGATTCCAGATGCAGATATCGCGACAAGAGAAATTTCGGCTGCCTTAGATACAGGCAAACACACAACCACTTTCACCCGTCTATTCCAAATGGACGCATATCAAGATCAGCCAACCTATGTGATCGATTCGCCAGGATTTCAAGAATTTGGCTTACATCATTTGAGTGAGGGTATGCTTGAACGGGCTTTCCCAGAATTCCTGCCACATTTGGGCCACTGCAAATTCTATAATTGCCACCATCACACCGAGCCTGGCTGTGCGGTTCTGGATGCATTGAAACGTGGTGAAATTACGAGAATGCGCCATGACCTATTTAAGCAATTAGTGCATGAAGCTGCCCAAACTATTGGGTATTAAATATTGAAAAATAATTTGAAGGGCTCTTCTGCTTCGTTTAGCAACAAGCCATTTGATCGATGCAAGTTCAACTCAGATCACTAAGAAAATAAATAAAAACAATTTCTCAATTTATTTCGCAGCGCAAAGAAACGCCTTCGTCATGGTTCAGGCTTACTCCACTTTTGCTCCAGCTTCGAATAAGTCCCGTTCTTTTTTATCTTGCGCAAACCACGATCGAGCAATTCTGCATACTTTGCAGATTCTGCTCTTTGGCGTGAGAAACTCACATAGAGAGAATTTTGTCCGATACTTCCCACTTGCTTGATTTTCCCAGAGAATTCTTCTGGATAGCGATTCATCAAATAATCCACTACACGGGTGTAAATCAAAGAATATTCGGAGCGTTGGCGCAATAATTTCCTGAGATTAGACAAGTCCGTCGGAGCCACTTCGCGGTTAATGCTTTGGTTCGTGTCCACTTCGTCAGTATAAGTATAGCCATGTGTTACACCAACCTGCTTGCCGCGCAAATCACTCACTTGCAAGTTACTGTTGGCGGAATTTTGTAAAGCATAAATCCCTATCTCTGCTTTAAAAATGGGTTCGTCATGAAACAACAGTAGCTTACTTAACTTACTATCTTTCAAACTATCAAAACAGGCTAGCTCTTGCCCAGTTTCAGCAAGCATCAAACATCGTGCATAAGGTGCCGATTTAAAGCTCACTTTCACATTAACGGCGCTAAATGCGGCATCGATAATATCGACCGCCCACCCTTGCAACCTCCCATTTTTGTATGCCGCATAGGGATACCATTCATCCTCCCCAACCAAGGTGATGCTGTGAGTTCGCTCCTCTGCCGCGGCAAGATCAACTCTCGTCAGGCAAATGAATAAGCTACTAATAATGAGGATGATTTTTGACAAATAACGCAAATAACTACAGTAGTGCATAAAAATGCTCTCGATATGTCCTATAGCTATTTAAGCATAATTAAGCACAAATTTTTATTTGTACAAAAAAATAAGATCAGTTTTGTCTAAAATAACCAAATAGCCACACTTTTTCATCAAGTTAATTAGAACTAAATCGGGTACTAGCGGTCAGAAACTGTTCTCGATATGATCGATCTACGCCAACATCTTTGATGTTAATTTGCACATTGGTTTATTTTTAATCTCACCTGTTAATAAGAAAAATCATGAAAATTCGCCCAATATTTCTTACGCTTTCTCTTGCTGGCATGATTTCTTCTGCCTATGCCTCAGCGGATAATCAAGCATATGCACGCTTTCCCACAATTCGTGCAGAAACCATCGTATTTACTGCCGAAGGTGACCTATGGAAAACAGGAACAAGTGGTGGCACGGCACAGCGACTGACGACACATCTCGGAGCAGAAACACATGCCGCCATTTCACAAGACGGGCAATGGCTCGCTTTCTCCGCGACTTATGAAGGCGCGCAAGAAGCTTATGTCATGCCAATTCAAGGTGGCGTTCCAAAACGTATTAGCTTTGAGAATGGCGTCGTCACGGTGTTAGGTTGGAGCGCACAAGGTGAGGTATTGATCACAAGTCAAAATCAAATTGGGCCAAGCTCGCAAACCGTGATCTCTGCAATCAATCCCAAGAACTTACAACGTCAGATTTTTCCAGTCACCGACGCCAACGAAGCTGCAATCGATGATGCTGGTAAAACTTTATATTTCACACGTCTTGGAATACACACCCGTAACGACAATGCAAAAATGTATCGTGGCGGTGCCTTGGCACAATTATGGAAATTTGAATTACAAGGCAAGAATGAAGCAGTCAATGTATTTGCTAGTGAAAAGTCAAACAACCGCCGGCCAATGTTATGGAAAAATCGCTTATATTTTTTAAGTGACCGTGATGGTGCCTACAATATTTACTCCGCAAATTTGGATGGTGGCGACGTCAAATCACTGACGAAACATCGCGACTGGGAAGTAAGAAATCCACAATTGGGCGATGGCAAAATAGCCTACCTGCTTGGCGCCAATTTACATGTATTGGATCTCAATAAGCAAGACGACAAATTAGTCAACGTCGCGCTGGTGTCAGACTTCGATCAGTCGCGTCAACGGCACATTAAGAATCCATTGGAATTCTTAACCAACACGCAAATCGCAGCAAAAGACGATAAGCTGGTACTAACCGCACGAGGTCAAATCACCATAGCAACCACGGGCAATCAACGTCGCGTCGATATTTTATTGCCGGAAGGGGCGCGAGCGCGCGATGCGGTGTTCTCGCACGATGATCGTTTCATTTATGCATTTGCGGACAGCAGTGGTGAAAACGAAATCTGGCGCTTTCCTGCGAACGGTAACGGCAAGCCGGAACAATTAACCAAAGATGGCGATACACACCGTTTAACTTTAGCGCCCTCTCCTGATGGAAAATGGATGGCGCATACAGACAAGCGCGGCAGACTGTGGTTGCTTGATCTCGCC
>DLGN01000363.1 GCA_002482715.1 Oxalobacteraceae bacterium UBA7693 | reverse complement strand
CCCTAACCCGCCCCTTGAAAGGGCGGGAACTGGGCTTATAGTTAATCTGGATTTGGGTGCACCTGCCAATGAAAAATCGAACTTAGTCTCTTTTCATGTCTATGTAAGACGTGATTTCAACAACCAGTGAATAGCAAATGCGTAAGAGGATTTCATGACATCGACAACAAACCCACAATTATTTGTTAGGCCAAGTACGCTGGAAGAAGTCCCGCAACTCAATCAAATGATCATAGAATCAGCCCGCGTCTTGAGTCGTGGTTTTTATACTGAGCAAGAAGCGGAGTCTGCAATCAAATATGTTTTTGGCGTGGATACCGCACTCGTAAATGACGGCAGCTATTTCACCGCCATATTAGATGGTGAATTAGCAGGTTGTGGTGGCTGGAGTCGCCGTCGTACTTTATATGGTGGAGATCAAAGACCAATGGGCGCCGATGAATTTCTTGATCCTGCCCACGATCCTGCTAGAATCCGTGCTCTTTTCATCGCACCAAATGCAGCGCGACGCGGTGTTGGCAGAGCGGTATTCGAGGCGTGTAAGCAAGCAGCATTAGCGCACGGCTTTACTAGCTTGGAATTGATGGCGACGCTGCCTGGTGTGCCGTTTTATCAGGTCTTGGGTTTTAAGAAAATCGAAGATGTGTCAGACACTCTACCCGACGGTGTGACGATACGTTTTGAGCGTATGCGTTTAGAAATAGCTTGATCAGTTGGTTACAAATCAAAAAAGCCCGGACTGGTTTCACAGTACGGGCTTTTGAGTTTTACAGATATCGTGATTAATCTAATTTCGCAGCATGTTCCCGTGTCGCATGAAACACCACATCAGGCCAGCGCTCTTGCGTCAATCTCAAATTCACGCCAGAACTAGCGAGGTAGGCCATATTGCCTGCAGCATCATAAGCGACGTTAGCGCCTGCGCTGGAACGTTCAAAATCGGCCAGCATCTTCTTGTCGTCACAAGTAATCCAACGGGCGCTGCTGATGCTGGTGCCTTCGAATACCGCATCGACGCCATATTCATTTTTCAAACGACTAGCGACGACTTCAAACTGCAATACACCAACCGCACCCAAGATCAAATCACTGCTGACAATAGGTTTGAAAACCTGTACCGCACCTTCTTCACCCAATTGCTGCAAACCTTTTTGTAATTGCTTGGTTTTGAGTGGATTTAAGATACGTGCGATACGGAAGAAGTCCGGTGCGAAGTAGGGAATCCCAGTAAATTGCAGTAATTCACCTTCGGAAAAACTATCACCGATTTGCATATTGCCGTGATTTGGTAAACCGATGATATCGCCTGCGTAGGCCTCTTCAACTTGTTCACGTGACGATGCCATGAAGGTGACAACCGAAGACACTTTAATGTCGCGATTAATGCGTAAATGTTTGAGCTTCATGCCGCGTTCAAAGCGACCAGAGCAGACGCGTAAGAAGGCAATGCGGTCGCGATGTGCGGGATCCATATTCGCTTGAATTTTGAACACGAAACCAGAGAATGGTTCTTCGGTAGGTGCAACGGTACGCACGGTAGCATCGCGTTCGCGCGGCGCTGGTGCCCAGTCGAGCAGGGCGTTCAAGATTTCACGCACACCGAAGTTATTAATCGCAGAGCCGAAAAATACCGGCGTTTGCGTACCAGCCAAAACAGCGGCGAGATCGAAAGGATGTGACGCACCGTGCACCAGTTCGACTTCCATTTTTAATTGTTCGATTTCGAGTGGAAATAATTCCGCCAAACGAGGATTGTCGATACCTTTGACGACTTCAAATTCTTGGTCAGCGCGTTCACTACCAGGCGTGAACAACATGATCTCGTCTTTTAAGATGTGATACACACCACGGAAAGTCTTACCCATGCCGATAGGCCAAGTGACAGGCGAGCAATCAATCTTTAAGACCGATTCCAACTCATCCAACAATTCCAAAGGATCGCGGGTTTCACGGTCCATTTTGTTGACGAAGCTGATAATCGGCGTATCGCGCATGCGGCAAACGTTCAACAGCTTGATCGTTTGTTCTTCGACACCTTTAGCCGCATCAATCACCATCAATGCCGAGTCGACTGCGGTCAATACACGATAAGTATCTTCGGAAAAGTCTTGGTGACCCGGTGTGTCAAGCAAATTGACCACGTGATCGCGATATTCAAACTGCATGACCGATGACGCCACCGAGATACCACGTTGCTTTTCAATTTCCATCCAGTCAGACGTCGCATGGCGACCGCTCTTACGTGCTTTGACCGTACCTGCTAACTGAATCGCGCCCGAAAACATCAAGAGTTTTTCAGTGAGCGTGGTTTTACCAGCATCCGGGTGAGAAATAATGCCAAAGGTACGACGACGCGCAACTTCTTTGCGGATCAGGTCGGTAGATACTTTTTTGATGGCAACGCTGTCTTGTTCGTCGTTGCTTTCTGGGGTGCTGGTGATATCGGTCATTGCGGGAGTTCTGTAATAGAAATTAACCGCGCATTTTAACATGCTGACCTAGCGGCTTCTTATTTTTGCGTGGGCAGAATGAAGCGAACTGCAAACTTTTAATGATATTTAGCTACTATCAGCTTCGTTTTTCCTGATAAACAAGCGAAGCTGATAGTTTTTAATACATTCAATGTGTGATGGGATGACTCTTAAAATTCCACTACAGAGCGAATCGACTCACCACTCTTCATCAAATCAAAGCCTTCGTTAATCCGCTCTAAAGGCAATTTGTGGGTAATCAAATCATCAATATTCAATTTACCTTCCATGTACCAATCAACGATTTTCGGCACATCCGTACGACCACGTGCACCGCCGAATGCTGAGCCTTTCCAGACGCGGCCTGTGACTAATTGGAATGGACGAGTACTGATCTCTTGACCAGCAGCAGCGACGCCGATGATGATGGATTGACCCCAGCCTTTATGGCAGCACTCTAAGG